>DVIH01000004.1 GCA_018711405.1 Candidatus Avibacteroides excrementipullorum
TGTTCTGTTCAGCCAACACTGCCGACACATCGGAAGGCAAAAGTTTATACTCCGCCATGACATCAGGCTTCAGCCATATTCGCATGGAATAATCGGCACCCATGACATTGGCATCACCCACGCCGGAGACACGTTTTACCTCAGGAATGATATTTATGTTGGCATAATTTTCCAAAAACTCCAGTCCATATTTGTCTTCCGCATCATACAAGGAGAAAACCATAAGCATGGAGGTCTGACGCTTCTGAGTGGTAACACCCACTCTGGTAACTTCCGCAGGCAACAATCCCTGAGCCATAGTCACACGGTTTTGCACGTTGACAGCCGCCATATCGGGGTCGGTTCCCTGTCTGAAATAAACCGAAATATCTGCTGAACCGTTGTTGGAGGCATTCGATGTCATATACATCATGTTCTCAACACCGTTAATCTGGTCTTCCAAAGGAGCGATGACACTGTTGAGCACAGTGCTGGCATTCGCACCGGTATATGTAGCCCTCACCGAGACCGTAGGAGGAGCAATATCCGGATACTGCGTAATAGGCAATGATATAAGACCAATACCACCAAGAATCACTATCAGGATGGATATCACTGTCGATAGCACCGGACGGTTTATAAATCTATCTAATTTCATATTCTAATTTGTATCTTTCTTTTACACGATTACTCAGTAAATTTTATTTGAACGCAGTTTCCAGATTGCCCTCATTCTGGTCTTTCAAAGCCTGTTCGTAATTGGCTTGCTGCTGCGCTCTTGTTATGGGAGTGATTTTCTGACCATCAATCAAAGCCTGGACTCCTTCCACCACAATCCTGTCGCCCGGATTGAGACCGCTTGTCACAAGATAATTCTTGCCATCGTTGATATGGAACACGGTAACTTCCACGTTTTTCACCGTATTGTCATCCTGTACGACATAAACGAATTTCTTGTCCTGAATTTCCACCGTAGCAGACTGCGGCACAGCCATCACATTTTCCAACAAATAAGGCACAAGCACGTTTCCGGTGCCTCCGCTCCTCAACACTTTGCCCTCATTGGGGAATGCCGCACGCAAAGTGACCGAACCCGTAGTCTGGTCTATCACTCCGCTTATGGTCTCTATCCTACCCGAATATGGATAAATAGATCCATCGGCGAGTTGCAATTTCACATCGGGCATTTCCGCCAAAGCCTTGTCAATGTCTCCGCCTTTCGTGATTTCGAGGAGCTGCTTTTCGGTCATTGCAAAATATGCATACATTTTGGAGATGTCAGACACTACAGTCAACGGTTCGGCAACCGAAGAGCTCACCAAGCTTCCTATACGATAAGGTATAGTTCCCACGATACCGTCAGAGGGGCTTGATACCAACGTAAACGAGAGGTTGTCTTCCGCGCTTGCCAGATTGGCTTTCGCCTGAGCCAGATTGGCCTCATAGGAAGCAAGCTGGTTTTCGGCCATCTCCAGGTCATAATCGCTTATGATTTCCTTTTTGTTCAGTTCCCTCTTGTTGTCCACTGTCAGTTTCTGCGTACTCACGCTCGCTTCAGCCACACGCACCGATGCTTTTGCAGCATTTACGTTTGCCTCATACTGCACCCTGTCTATCTTAAACAAAGTCTGACCTTTTCTCACGAAAGAACCTTCATCTACACACAGTTCGGTTATAAACCCTGCCACTTTAGGGCGTATTTCTATGTCCTGTTTTCCTTTTATGGTTGCAGGATAAGTAGCGGTCATCTCGCTGCTTATGTTTTCCACTGCCTCTACGGCATACTCTTTACTACCGGCTCCCTGTTGCGTATTACCTCCGCATCCGGCAAGAAGCCCAATACAAAAAAACAGATAAATAAATTTGTGTTTCATATTAAATCGTTTATTGTTTCTTTTTCTTGTCCGATTTTAGACTAATCAAAATTCCTTGCAAAGATAGTCCAAAAACTATAACCGACTCAAAAGTTTACTGCTGCAATTACGACATTCAAACATTAATTGTAGATTTTTAAATCACAAGCATTATCGGCCGCAAAAGCGGAAAAGCCTCCGCAAGGCTTACTTATTGTATTAAAAAAACAAAACATCATGACAGTTAAAATTCAGGGTGTAAGATTTTATATTACTTTTGCATCGAAAAGTAAATTAATTAAGAAATAAAAAGACAAACACAATGGCTAAAAGCGCGTTACAAATTGCAAGGGCTGCATATCAGCCCAAATTGCCGAAATCACTGACGGGCAATGTCAGAATTTGTGAAGGCAAAGCAACTGAATCTGTTGCCGATCAAGAAGAAATAAAGAAATTATTCCCCAACACCTACGGACTGCCGGTAGTACAGTTCGAGGCGACCGAAGATGCGGCAGACTATCCAGCCATAAACGTGGGAGTAATCCTCTCCGGAGGACAAGCTCCGGGCGGACACAACGTCATTGCCGGACTTTTCGACGGCATCAAGAAAATGAACCCCGAAAGCAGACTGTTCGGATTCCTGCTCGGTCCCGGCGGACTGGTTGATCACAATTACAAGGAACTGACAGCCGACATAATAGATGAATACAGAAACACCGGAGGCTTCGACATGATAGGTTCAGGACGAACCAAACTTGAGAAAAAAGAACAGTTCGACAAAGGTCTCGAAATACTCAAGGCCCTCAACATAAAAGCCCTTGTAATCATAGGCGGCGATGACTCCAACACCAACGCATGCGTACTGGCCGAATACTACAAATCCATAAACGCCGGAGTACAGGTCATAGGTTGCCCCAAAACCATAGACGGCGACCTCAAGAACGACATGATAGAAACCTCTTTCGGATTTGACACAGCATGCAAAGTCTACTCTGAAGTAATAGGCAACATACAGAGAGACTGCAACTCGGCACGCAAATACTGGCACTTCATAAAACTCATGGGACGCTCAGCCTCACACATAGCATTGGAGTGCGCCCTCCAGGTACAACCCAACATCTGTATCATATCAGAAGAGGTGGAAGCCAACAACCGTTCGCTCGATGACATCGTAACCTACATTGCCGAAGTCATTGCCAAAAGAGCAGAACACAGCGACAACTTCGGTACAGTGCTTATCCCCGAAGGACTGATAGAATTCATCCCGGCAATGAAAAGCCTCATAGCAGAACTCAACGATCTGCTGGCCACCAACACAGACTTCATCCATATCAAAAAATCACACCAGAGAGAATTCATAATATCGAAACTCTCCAAAGACAATGCCGCAATATATGAAAGCCTGCCGAGCCTCGTTGCAAAACAGTTGACACTCGACAGAGACCCTCACGGCAATGTGCAGGTATCGCAAATCGAAACAGAAAAACTGCTCTCCGACATGGTGGGAAGAAAACTTGCACAATGGTCGGAAGAAGGAAAATATGTAGGCAAGTTCTCCGCACTGCATCACTTCTTCGGATATGAAGGACGTTGCGCAGCTCCTTCCAACTTCGACACCAACTACTGCTACTCTCTCGGATACGTGGCAGCCGCACTCATAGCCAACGGCAAGACCGGCTACATGGCATCGGTGAGAAACACAGTGGCGCAACCGGAGGAATGGATAGCGGGAGGCATCCCTACCACCATGATGATGAACATCGAAAGACGAAACGGAGAAATGAAACCCGTAATAAAGAAAGCCCTCGTAGACCTCAACGGAAACCCGTTCAAGGCATTTGTTGCCAACCGCGACAAATGGGCCATAGGTACGGAATTCGTATATCCCGGCCCGATTCAATATTTCGGTCCTTCGGAAGTATGCGACCAGCCAAGCAAGACACTGCAACTGGAACAGGGAAAATAACCAACACGCCATACAAGCATGTTTAAGGGGCAATCGCAACGGTTGCCCCTTAAAAATAACCGCCGAATGAAAAACCAGAATCCGAAAAAAGACAAGACTGCCAAGCCCGTCAGAAAACAGGCACACAGGAAAAAACAACCTAAAGACAACGCCGAAAGCATCACTGTCAAAAAGACAATGGGCAAAATCCTCATCGCAACCGGCATATTGGTTGCAATAGCTGCATGCGCGGCATACTTCACCTTTTTCGGAAGCAAGGAACATATCAGAGAAAAAAACAGACAGGACAAAAACGCCGTCTATGGAGTAATAATGCCCGAAGGATACACCATACACGGCATAGACATATCGCACCACCAAAGCGATGTGGACTGGGATTCGCTGCAAAGCACCCGACAAGCACACGTGCCCATCACATTCATCTTTATGAAAGCTACCGAAGGAGATGACCATGTAGACACACGCTTCGCCACATACTTCCAGGAAGCCCGCACACACGGATTCATACGCGGAGCATATCACTTTTTCAGCCCCGACACCGACCCCATAAAGCAGGCCGAACTGTTCATTGCACATGCAGACCTCACGAAAGGCGATCTGCCGCCGGTGCTCGACATAGAGAAAACAGGAGGACAGTCGGAACAGGAACTTTCAGAGAGAGTCCTGAAATGGCTGCGGCATGTAGAAAGCCACTACGGAGTATCGCCCATAATCTACGCCTCGAAAAAATTCAAAGACAAGTACCTGTCGGGAAGCGAATTTTCATCATATCCATACTGGATAGCACACTATTACAAGACTTCACTGGAATACGATGACGCATGGAGCTTCTGGCAACACACCGACATAGGTGCTGTGCCGGGCATAAAAGGAGATGTAGACATGGATGTGTTCAACGGCAATGCGGAAGACCTCAGCATGATGCTGCTGAAATGACCTCAGCAAAGCACCCCATACAGCCTCGAAAAAGACAATGCCGGTAACGGAAAAAGATCGGCGCGATCATCGACCGGCATGTACGCCATCTTCACCCGGGATGTACGCCATCTTGCCCCGACACCGAGCCGATCCCCGGCGGGCCTCTACAGCACGATGGACAAACTCATTTCGCCCCGCATTCGGGACACACGCCTTTCACCATATAATTGATGGAATTTACGGCAAAGCCTTCGGGCAGGCATATCTCCGGGATATGGATATGCTTGAAACAAAAAGTACGGTGGCAAGTCTCGCAATAGAAATGTATATGCATGTCAGATATGGTACATCTGTCCGCCCCGCTACATACTTCGTACTTCATGGTGCCGCTTCCGTCTTCTATGGCATGGACCACATGACGCTCCACAAACAGGTTCAGGACCCTGAAAATGCTCGACTTGTCCATCGTCTCCATGATAGTTTCAAGTTCAGTCAAAGAGACCGGACGCCCCGCGGCAATCATGGCGCGCAAGACCAGGATACGGTTTGCTGTGGGCTTCACGCCTTTCTTTTCCAACGCCTCACTGTCATTCACTTCATTCATACGCATTGCTGAGTTTAATCATTTTCCTATTTCGCTGATAGTATATTCTCCGGCTTTCTCGGCTATGGCCTTTTGCAGTTCCGCCACAGTCAGTTCTCGGTCTGCCTCCACCGAAGCCACAGGAGGCTCCAGTGTCACCGAAGCACGCACCCCGTCTATGCTGTTAAGGGCTTTCTCCACATGGAAACGGCAGTTATTGCACATCATGCCTTCCACCTTGTACTCATGTCTGAATCCATAGCGGCGTTCTTCCGCCTCAGGCATCTCGCACGTCACTCCCGCACAGCACGTTTCATCCCCGCCCTTTCCTATCTTCTTACGTTTCAGACGCAGACTGTTTGACACCACGCTCACACTGCTGAATGCCATCGCCGCTCCGCCTATCATGGGGTTCAGCAGGAAACCGTTGACAGGATACAATACGCCGGCTGCTACAGGCACTGCTATTATGTTATAGAAAAATGCCCAAAACAGATTCTGATGAATGGTGCGTATGGTAAGCTGAGACAGACGCACGGCATCGGCAATCTTTGTCAGATCGGACGACAATATGGTAATCATGGCAGTGTCAATGGCTATGTCGCTGCCCTTGCCCATCGCGATGCTAAGATCGGCCTGTGCCAAAGCAGCACTGTCGTTAATGCCATCGCCGGCCATTGCCACCCTGTGCCCCTCTGCCTGCAAACGTTTCACAAACAACGCCTTGTCTTGCGGCAACACTTTGGCTTTGAAATGCTTTATGCCAACCTCACGTGCTACGGCGGCAGCAGAAGCCTCATTGTCGCCGGTCAACATATACACCTCTATGCCCATCTCATGCAATGATGCTATGGCCTGAGCCGATGTGTCCTTTACCTTGTCGGTGACAGCCACGCAAGCTATCGCCTCCGCACCATCTGAAAGCCAGACTATGGTTTTCGCCTCACGCAGCCATGCATCAGACTTTTCCTGCAAAGCTTTACATATTTTCACTTTGTTTTCATGCAGCAGTTCCACATTACCGGCATAGAAAGTCACACCATCGATGACACCTTTCACCCCTTTGCCCGGAATGTTTTCAAAAGAAGATACAGACAATGTGCGTTCTTGCCTTAAAGCCCTCGTTATCGCCTCAGCCAAAGGATGCTCCGACTGACGCTCCAGACTGTACAATATGGCTCGCTGCCGTCCGGATGCATCGGCCCAACATTCATCTGTCACCTCAGGGTGACCTGATGTGAGGGTACCGGTCTTGTCAAGTACCACCGCATCTATTTTCCTTGCCACTTCAAGGCTTGTCGCATCTTTTATCAGTATGCCGCATTCAGCCCCCTTGCCTATGCCTACGATAATAGCCGTAGGAGTGGCCAGCCCCAAAGCGCACGGACAGGCAATGATCAATACCGTCACCATAGCCAACAGGCCGTGCACGAAACCTGCCTCAGGAGCAAAGACCCACCACGACAGAAACACGATGACCGACAGACTTATAATGACAGGCACAAATACTCCGGCCACCTTGTCGACCAGTTGCTGCACCGGAGCTTTACTGCCTTGCGCATCCTGTACCATCCGAATAATCTGAGACAGCATGGTGTCTTGCCCCGTCTTGTCTGCCCTGAAACGGAAAGCGCCTTTCTTGTTGATGGAGCCGGCAAACACTTTCTCGCCCACTTTCTTGAATGAAGGCAAAGGCTCTCCTGTCAACATGCTTTCATCCACATACGACTCCCCGCTCATGACGACCCCGTCAACCGCTATGCGCTCTCCCGGACGGACGACTATCACGTCACCGGCCTTAGCCTGTTCTATGGGGACATCCTTCTCCTGTCCGCCATCGGTCATGACAGTCACGGTCTTGGGCTGCAATCCCATCAGTTTCCTTATGGCAGTAGATGTCTTCTGCTTCGCACGGGCTTCAAGAAGCCGCCCCAACAATATAAAAGCGATTATGACGCTGGCCGACTCGAAATACAAATGAGGCTCTATCCCTTTGGCCTGCCAAAAATCAGGAAAAAACAAATTGAATACGCTGAACAGATACGCAATACCCGTACTGTTGGCTACAAGAGTGTCCATATTGGCCGAACGATGCTTCAGCTGTTTCCACGCACTGACATAAAAACGGTGTCCGAACACGAATACAACTACGGTAGACAAAAGCCATACCGTATACTTCATATAGGGTACGTCTATAAACAGCATACTTATGACCATTACCGGTACAGACAACGCGATTGCCAGAACGGTATCATGCCGCAGCCTGCCATACTCTTTCCTGTACTCCGCTTCCGCTTCATCGGAACCGCTTTCTGCATCGGTCAGCAAGTCATATCCTGCATTCCTGACAGCAGCTTTCAAATCGGCCGGAGAACAAAGCCCGGAATCATATATTACCTGTGCCGTAGCCGAAGCATAATTGACATTTGCTTCATGCACTCCATTGCAATGCCCAAGCGCCTTGCCCACACGAGCAGCACAAGAGGCGCAACTCATGCCCACTACCGGAAACGTTTCTTTTTTTCTCGCTTCTCTTTCCATAAACTGACCTTTCATATCCGGATGCAAAGATAAGTGCAGCGCCGGCAGACACTGTTACATTTTTATGGATATGATTTACAAAATTAGAACTACAGCTCCCCTATACAGGAAAATCAGAAAGAACAACGTGCAAGACATATTAAGTATATATACAAAAAAAGTCTGTCATGCACTCTCCGTGCATTGCAGACTTCAATTCTCTCTTCAAGTCAAACTCCCTATCAAGCAGCAGGAGTTTCAGCAGCTTCAGCAGCAGGAGCTTCTTCAGCAGGTGCAGCTGTTTCTTCAGCAGCAGCTTCAGTTCCTTCTTCTGCAGTTGCTTCAGTGCTTTCAGCAGCAGGAGCAGCTTCTTCTACAGCTGCAGGAGCAGTTGTTTCTTCTGTTGCAGTTGTTTCTGTAGACTTGTTACTGTTACCGCTACATGCAGCAAAAGCAACACTTGCGATTACTGCCATTGCAAAAACCAATTTTTTCATTGCTGTAATTTTTAAAACATTAATACGATAATTGTCTTTAAATCGCTGCAAAGGTATGTACTTTTCAAATATGTTGTTCTATAAATCATTATTTTTTTATTGCCAAACGCTAAAAATGATTAAACGACTGCAATACAGCAAGCGATACACACAATGCTGCCGACACATGCAAATCCCCAAACGGCAGACACATGACGAACTTAAAGGCTGATATACGCCTTCCTTATCAAAAATTGATATACCTTTGCACACACATATTATTATATATAGGATGACAGACACCACTTTGTTTCAAGATAAAAAAGCCGTTTACTATACTTTGGGCTGCAAGCTCAACTTCTCGGAGACTTCCACCATAGCCAGAATCTTCAAGGAGTCCGGAATAGAAGAAGCCAGAGACGGAGAAAAAGCAGACATCATACTCGTCAATTCATGCTCCGTGACAGACTTGGCCGACAAGAAATGCAGACAGATAATCAGAAGGCTCCGCCGCAAGCATCCCGATGCGTTTGTCATTGTCACCGGCTGCTACGCACAGCTCTCGCCTGCCGAACTGACCGACATGGAAGGTGTGGATCTGGTGCTCGGCGCAGAACAGAAAGGCGACATCATGAAATATGTGGAAGACCTGACCAAAAAGCGTCACGGACAATCTTTTACTTCCCGGCTTAAAGACATAAGGACATTCTCCTACTCATGTTCGCGCGGAGACAGGACCAGATATTTCCTGAAAGTGCAGGACGGATGCGACTACTACTGCACTTACTGCACCATCCCCATGGCACGGGGCAGAAGCCGAAACGGAGACATAGAAAAGCTCGTTGCCCAAGCCGCAGAAGCAGCGGCGGAAGGGGGTAAAGAGATAGTCATCAGCGGAGTCAACATTGGAGACTTCGGAAAAAGCACCGGAGAGAGATTCATAGACCTCATCAAAGCCCTTGATGAAGTGGAAGGCATAGAACGGTACAGGATTTCATCGCTGGAGCCCGACCTGCTCACAGACGAAATAATAGACTTTGTGGCAAGCTCCAGGAAATTCATGCCGCATTTCCACATCCCCTTGCAGTCGGGATGCGATGAAGTGCTGAAACTCATGCACCGCAGATATGACACGATGCTGTTTGCCGACAAGGTGGAAAAGATAAAACACGCCATGCCCGATGCATTCATAGGAGTGGACGTGATAGTGGGCACACGAGGCGAAACGGATGAATATTTTGAAAAAGCATACGAATTCATAAAAGGCACCGATGTGACGCAGCTGCACGTGTTCAGCTATTCGGAACGACCCGGCACTATGGCGCTGAAAATCCCTCACATCGTGCCGCAGGAGATAAAACACGAACGCAGCAGACGCCTGCTCGAACTCTCGGAAGAAAAACGCACGGCATTCTACAGCCGGCACATCGGACACGAAGCCAAAGTACTGCTCGAACATACCCGCAGAGCAAAAATCATGCACGGCTTTACCGACAATTACATCAGGATAGAATTGCCGGCGGTGAAAGGGCTGGACAACACAATAGCAAAGGTCCGCCTGCTCGATTTCAACGAAGACCGTACGGCACTGAAAGCAGAACTGACAGGACAAACACGATAGCAATGCCGACAAAAGCTAAAGTCATAACAGCCATACTCAACTGGAACGGCAGCAAAATGCTGCAAAAATTCCTCCCGTCGGTAGTGAAATACTCCACAGGAGAAGACAGAGCCGTAGCAGTCATAGACAATTGTTCGGACGATGACTCCGTAGATGTCTTAAAGGCGCAATTCCCCGAAGTGGGAATCATAACCTTAGACCGCAATTACGGGTTTGCCGAAGGATACAACAGAGGCCTGGAGCAACTCGATGCCGAATACTTCGTGCTGCTCAACTCCGATGTGGAAGTGACCGAAGGATGGATGGACAGCATCATAAGACTGATGGACAGCAACCGCGACATTGCGGCGGCACAGCCCAAACTGATGAGCGAAAAGGCCAAAGACACATTTGAATATTCCGGCGCATGCGGCGGATACATAGACCGCCTCGGCTATCCGTTCTGTCGCGGACGCATATTCGGCACGTTGGAAAAAGACAAAGGCCAATATGACACCACTGCCGAAATATTCTGGGCATCGGGCGCGGCAATGTTCGTCAGAGCAGACGTATACAGGAAAGCAGGCGGACTGGACAAACGCTTCTTCGCACACATGGAAGAGATAGACCTGTGCTGGAGGATAAAAAACATGGGCTACCGCATAGTATGCGTGCCGACGAGCAAAGTGTACCACGTGGGAGGCGCCACACTCGACAAGAGCAACCCGCTGAAAACATACCTCAACTTCAGAAACAACCTCTACATGCTCTACAAAAACCTGCCCGACAATAGGCTCGCAACCGTAATGGCAGCGAGGATGTGGCTCGACCTGACGGCAGCGGCCATGTTCATGATGAAAGGACTACGCAAAGACGCAGCAGCCGTAATAAAGGCCGGAAGAGACTTCAGACGCATGAAAAAAGAACTGCAAGCCGACAGGCAGGCATTGCCGCATCGCGACACAGACACGCTCACGGGGATGAGCCGCATCAGCATCATCGCACAATATCACCTCAAAGGCAGGAAAACATTCTCATCGCTGCCGATGGAACCGACAAATATCCGAACAAGATGAAACAAAGAAAAATGAGCATACACCTGTGCGGCATGAAATTCTATGCCTATCACGGAGTGGAGAGACAGGAACGCACAGTGGGCAACACTTTCATCGTAGACCTGGAACTGGATTGCGACTTCAGCCAGGCATCATCTACCGATGACCTGAGCGGCACAGTGAACTATGCCTCAGTTCACCAAGCAGTAAAAGAAGAGATGGAAAAGCCTTCGCTACTCCTCGAACACGTATCGGCACGGATATGCAAAAGACTGTTAGATGAATTTCCGCTGATAGATACAGTCAGAATAAGACTGTCGAAAACAAACCCTCCAATGGGTGCCGACATAGCATCGTGCGGCGTCGGCATGGAGTGCAGCAGAGAGTAAAAAAAGACCGAGCCGATACCCGCCCGACACCGAGCCGATCCCGGTCAAAGATGTACGCCATCTTCACCCGGTACCGAGCCGATCGTTCACAACGACTTCCGGTATCCGTCTATTATGTCAAGAATGGCATCGCCGTACTTGTCCACAGTCACCTTGCCTATGTATGGCACCCGAAGCATCCCGGCAAGGTCTTGCGGCATCAGATTGGCTATGCCAACGAGAGCTTTCTGCTGCAAGACTGCATAGGCAGGCAGGTTGCGTTTCCGGGCTTCAGCGTTACGCCAAGCCCTGAGCATGTCATACAGCACCGGATTAAGCACGTCGGAAAGCGTCACCTCAGACTTGGCTTCGTCTTTGCCTGAATGCGTTTTACGCTTTTTCCCGCCCTGCCCGGTTTCTTTGAAACAGGCCGTCTTCAAGCGCAAAAAGCCCACGACATCAAATCCGAACCTGCAAGCATCCAACGTCTTGAGACGCATGGCCAGCTCGCTCTCCAGTTCCGCCCTGTCTGTCCTGAACCTTTCCGCCAGTTTCTTGTCATCGAAAGACACAGCATCGCAACCCGAAAGAAACGGGAGCACGGTCTCCGTCAGCCCCGATATGAAATATCCGGCTCCGGCCATGACCTTGCCGCTGATGAAACTGTCTTCCGGCAAGTCCGCCCCCGCTGCATAGCGGGCGGATATCACGCCCTTCAGTTTCAAGGAGACATCATATACTTTAGCCTCAAACGATCTGTATCTGTCGTCCGTTTCGCGGACAAAACGCGGATAGGCCTTTGACAGATGCATGGCTATAGCCTCGTTCATGCGGCGGAAATGATGCCCGATGGCAGAGAAGTCAAACTGCTCGCACAGCATTTCATAATAATATTGCCGCCTGATACTTTCCATCTGCTCATCCGACAGCGAGTTTGCATCCACCTCTTCGGAGAAACGCTCCACGCTTTCATCGTTTTTAATCACGCCTCTGCTTATGGGAGCATCGAGTATGATGCCCTCCAGCGTGCGGCACCGGCTCAGAGCCACATACACTTGCCCGTGCTCAAAAGCTCCAGACACGTTTATTATGGCCTTGTCGAACGTCAGCCCCTGACTTTTGTGTACTGTCACAGCCCAAGCCGGTTTCAACGGATATTGTTTGAAATATCCGTCATCCACCGAGTCTATTGCCCCGCTCTCCTCGTTCCATTCATAGCTCGAATGCGTCCATTTCTCTTTCGGCACCGGAAAGGCTTCAGCGTCTTCCCGTCCTTTCACCATTATGAAGTCATCGCCTATGTCGGTAATCTTCACTATTTTTCCGTTGTAATACAGCCGCGCTTCGGAATTGTCGTTTTTCAGGAGCATCACCTGCGCGCCTTTTTTCAGGCTGAGCAGTTCGTCAGCCGGATAGGACGATGGGGGGAAATTGCCGGAGATCTCTGCCGGAAAAGTATAAGTGTCCGATTTGAGCTGCATCATTTTCTCACGGTTCACGATGTCGGCCTGGCGGTTGTGTGTCATGAGCCTTATGCAGTCTTCCGAATCATCGGGGACATAATGTGGGACATATCTGGAGTTCAACAATGCGATATCATCATCGTTCACCCTGCCGGAACGGATATTGTTAAGCATGGAAATGAACCGCTCATCTTCCTGACGGTATATCTTTTTCAGCTCTACTGTGACAAATCCTGCTTTCTTCAATTCATGGCTTTCAAAGAAATAATTCCTGCCATAATACTGTCTCAGTATCTCCCATTCATCCCTTGCCATGATAGGAGGCAGTTGCTGCAAGTCGCCTATGAGCAACAATTGCAACCCTCCAAACGGGCGGCTGTCTTTCCTCAGCATCTTCAATACGAACGACACCCTGTCGAGTGTGTCGGCCCTGAGCATACTCACCTCGTCTATGACAAGCAGGTCGAGAGCATTTACAAGACGCTTTTTCTGTTTTGAAAACTTGTACAGTTCTTTTTTATGGTCAGCCTTTTCATCGGGCACGAAAGGAGACAGAGGCAATTGCAGGAAAGAATGCAGCGTGACCCCGCCGGCATTGACTGCCGCCACACCAGTAGAAGCCGTCACTATGAGATTTTTGGCGGATACTTGTTGCAACTGCCGCAGAAAAGTGGTCTTTCCCGTCCCGGCCTTACCCGTCAGGAATACGTTCGTCCCCGTCTCTTCCACAAGAGAAAAAGCATTACGCTGCTGCCTCTCAAGAAACACATCGCCCGATGACATCAGTCTCCGCTTTTAGAACAGTTTGCACACAGTGGCTTTGACCTCTTTTATCAGTTCCGCAGGAGAGACTTTGAGTTGCAGCCCCCTCTGCCCCGCACTGACATATATATAAGGATAGTCCAAAGCCGTTTCATGGATATATGTGGGATAAAGTTTCTTCATTCCTACCGGCGAACAGGCTCCCCTGATATACCCGGCCACCGACAACAGGTCTTTCATCGGAATCATAGAACAACTCTTATTGCCCGAAACCTTTGCTGCCATCTTCAAATCCACCTCCTTGTCACCCGGAATGACCGAGACGAAATATCCGGTCTTGTCACCGTGCATTACAAGGGTCTTGAACACCATATCAATCGGTTCGTGCAACTGTGCTGCCACATGCACGGCACTCAAATCGTTCTCATCTACGACATAAGGGATAAGCTCATATTTTATCCCGGCCTTGTCAAGCAACCTTGCCGCGTTTGTCTTGTTCACTTTCATTTATCTTCAAATTCTCCTTTCAAAAACTTGGCTGTATAGCCCGAATCGGTACATATCATTTCTTCAGGAGTTCCGGCAAAGACCACACGGCCTCCGCCTGTTCCGCCTTCAGGACCTATGTCTATGATGTAATCGGCGCATTTTATCACATCCATGTTGTGCTCTATGACTATGACCGTGTTGCCTTTGTCGACCAATCGGTTCAATACGCCAAGCAATACTCTTATATCCTCGAAATGCAGACCTGTGGTCGGTTCGTCAAGTATAAACACAGTCTTGCCTGTATCCCTTTTTGACAATTCCGTAGCGAGCTTGACTCTCTGGCTTTCTCCTCCGGAAAGCGTGGTGGACGATTGTCCCAACCTGATATAACCCAGCCCCACATCCTGCAAGACTTTAAGTTTGTCCACAATCTGCGGCACATTGGCAAAAAAGTCGACTGCCATGTTTATAGTCATGTCGAGTACATCGGCAATGCTTTTACCTTTGTATCTCACCTCCAGAGTCTCCCTGTTATACCGTTTGCCATGACACACTTCGCACGGCACATACACGTCCGGCAGGAAATTCATCTCTATGGTCTTGTATCCGTTGCCGGAACATGCCTCGCAACGTCCGCCCGACACATTAAAAGAAAAGCGTCCCGGCTTATATCCTCGCATCTTGGCTTCTGGCAACTCCACAAACAGTTTTCTTATCTCCGAAAAGATGCCTGTATAAGTCACCGGATTGGAACGCGGCGTACGCCCTATGGGCGACTGGTCTACATTCACTACCTTATCCACATTTTCCAGCCCTTCCACACGGCTGTATGGCATAGGCTCTTTCAGCGAATGGTAAATCTTCTGCGACAGTATGGGTTGCAGGGTCTCATTGACCAATGTGGATTTGCCGCTGCCCGACACTCCGGTCACGCAGATGAATTTGCCCAACGGGAACTCCACATCAATGCTTTTCAGATTATTGCCCGATGCGCCGAATATCTTCACAGACTTCCCGTTGCCCGGTCTCCTGCTGTGGGGGATGGCTATCTTCATCGCCCCATTCAGATAGCGCGATGTCAATGTGTCGCTCCTGAGCATTTCATCAGGTGTCCCCGCAAAGACCACTTCGCCGCCCAAGCGTCCGGCTTTAGGCCCCATGTCTATCACATAATCGGCGGCAAGCATCATGTCTTTGTCGTGTTCCACCACTATCACCGTATTGCCATCATCGCGCAACTTCTTCAGCGAATCTATCAACTTCATATTGTCGCGCTGATGGAGGCCTATGCTCGGTTCGTCGAGGATGTAAAGCACGTTCACAAGCTGTGCACCAATCTGCGTGGCAAGCCTTATGCGCTGGCTTTCACCGCCCGACAGGGTCATGGATTTCCTGCTGAGCGACAAATAGTCAAGCCCCACATCGACAAGGAATCCGAGCCTTTTTCTTATCTCTTTCAGTATCTCTTCGGATATTCTCCATTGCCTTTCTGTCAAACGCTCCCTGATATGCCCAGTCCAGTCATAAAGGGACGCTATGTCCATGCACGAGAGTTCATATATGTTTCTGCCGTCTATCCTGTAAGACAACGCCTCTTCATTCAGACCTGACCCGTGACATTCCGGGCATACATCTTCTATGGAAAACTGTTCCGCCCACTTCCTGGCCGAAGCCGAAGCCTCCGTCTCCTGCTGCATGAGTATGTATTTGGCAAGGCCTTCATATTCGGTGAAGTAATCAGAGGAACTGTGTATGACAGTGCTTTTGAGCTTGATCCTTTCTTCAGAACCGTAGATAATACTGTTTATGAGGTCTTCGTCAAAATCTTCTATCGGGTCCTTTATGTCATGTTCGTATTTTTCCAGCAGTGCCCCTATCTGCCAGAATATCATCACATTTCTGTATTTGCCAAGCGGAGCTATGCCGCCTTCGTAGATTGACAGTTTCCTGTCGGGAATCACCTTGTCAATGTCTATGCGGCTCACCATGCCCAAACCTTTGCACTTGTGACAGGCTCCTATGGGAGAATTGAAAGAGAAGTTATGCGGTGCAGGGTCGCGGTATGCGATGCCGGTCACCGGACACATCAACTTGTTGCTGTAATGCCTCGCTTCATCTTTCTCCACATCGTATATCATAATCATGCCGTCACCGCGCTCCATTGCAGTCGAGACACTTTGTTTGAGACGTGAATTGTCTTCCCTGACGACCATCTTGTCTATTATGATTTCTATATTGTGGTTCTTATACCTGTCGAGCTTCATGCCATGATATATCTCGGTTATTTTGCCATCCACACGCACGCTGAGATAGCCTTTCTTCCTGATCTGCTCGAACAGCTCCTTGTAATGTCCTTTCCTTGCACGCACCACCGGCGCCAACACGTATATCTTGCGTCCGAAATACTCCTCGTGTATCATGGAGATGATTTTCTCTTCGGTGTATCTCACCATCTTTTCTCCCGAAAGGTAGGAATACGCATCGGCTGCACGGGCGTAGAGCAGACGCAGAAAGTCATATATCTCGGTCACCGTGCCCACTGTGGAGCGCGGATTCCTGTTGGTAGTCTTCTGCTCTATGGATATGACAGGGCTGAGGCCGCTTATCTTGTCCACATCGGGACGCTCCAGATTGCCGAGAAAGTTGCGCGCATAGGCCGAGAAAGTCTCGATGTATCTCCTCTGCCCTTCTGCAAATATGGTGTCGAACGCGAGCGATGATTTGCCGCTACCGCTAAGGCCTGTAATCACCGTCAACGAATCGCGCGGGATGGTCACATCTATGTTTTTGAGGTTGTGAACCCTCGCGCCAAGCACGTCTATCCTGTTTTCAAACCTGTCCTCACTCATTGCCGCCCGATAAAGTTCCGTTAGTTCCCCTTAGTATGTTTATGTCTTTCCGCTTGGTATATTCCACTCCGTCAGAGCCTACGGCCTTGACCATGATGAAATACACTCCGTCTTTCACCTGCTTGCCGTGATAGGTGCCGTCCCAGCCTTCATCCACGTTGGAGAGATCCATGTGATAAATCTGCTGCCCCCAACGGTTGAATATATAGGCATCGAGGCTGATGATGGATTCGTAGGTTATCTTGTACACATCGTTTATGCCGTCTCCATTGGGAGAAAATGCGTTGGGCATCTCCAGCTTCGACTCGCTCACCGTGACCGAAAACGGGGAACTCTCGTAAGTAAGTTCCGACTCCGAATCGGTTATTATGACTCTGACATACAATGTGCCTGCTTCCACGAAATCGAGTTCCGTCTCCTCATCGAAACGTGTCAGTTCCAAAGCTTCCATGTCGGAAAACCTCGACACCTGCCACTCGAAGCGCAATGCGGACGATGGTTCGGCCACTCCTGCATTGAAACGTATCACTATGGGTGCGGATCCGGTGAATGCCTCCCCCTCGTAGATGGTATCGGGTTCGGAAAATATCTCGTTGTTTTCCTCCAAAATGACTCCATACGGCTGGAACACAAAGTCCTGAGCCTGCACATGCAGCGACACCACCGCCAGCAAGACGGCTGCCGACAGCCGTCTGAATATCCATGCACTAACATTCCTCATAACAAAAACATTTATAAAAGTCAATATGTCCCCACAAAGGTACAAATTTCAGATATAACAGCATATACAGCCGGCTGTCATTATAGCAAATAAAGATGTGCGCCATCTTCGGCCATGACCGAGCCGATACCGGACAAAGATGGCGCACATCCCGGCCGGGGATCGGCTCGGTCTCCGCACGGGTCCGCAATGCCGGTTGCGGCATACTAAAAAAGGGAAGTTCGCCCGCTACGGACATCCTCCCCCATGCTGTCTTATAAGGATGAAAAAGATTATAAAGGCAGTTACCGTCCTCTATTTATCAGATTCATGAACTCTTCCCTTGTCTTGGCCTGCCTGAATCCTCCCGAAAAGTCGGAAGTGGTAGTGACCGAGTTGGGGCATTCCACTCCGCGCATCTGCATACACATGTGGCGTGCCTCCACCACCACCATCACTCCGAGCGGATTCAATGTCTCCTGTATGCATTGCTTGATTTGCAGCGTCATCCTTTCCTGCACCTGAAGCCTGTGGGATATGATGTCCACCACCCTTGCTATTTTGCTCAGCCCGGTGATATAGCCGTTGGGGATATAGGCCACGTGCGCTTTGCCGTAGAATGGCAGCATGTGATGTTCGCACAAGGAATAAAAATCTATGTCTTTCACTATCACCATCTGGTTATACTCTTCCTTAAACATTGCCGCCCGCAACACCTCTGCCGGGTCTTCGTCATAACCTTTGGTCAGTGTCAACATGGCTTTGGCCACACGCAACGGGGTTTTCAGAAGCCCCTCGCGCTCCACATCCTCACCCAGCAAGGAGATAATCTCCTTGTAATGGTATTTCAATTTCTCGATTGTTTCTTCAGAGTATTTTTCGCTTTCCGACATATAGACAAAAATATAAAATTAAAATTGCACGTTTATCTGTTCTTTCACTATGGACATCTCCTTGAATTTCCCTGTGGCATTGATTTTCCTCATCCATGCATCTGCCTCCTCTATGTTGCGGAAATCACCGAGCTGGCACAACCATCTCGGAGACGAGAAACGTACATACACAACAGCTTCGGGGAACATCTCTTTCACTTGCTTTGCCACAGACTCCGCCTCGCTGCGCGACACTCTCGAATTGTTTCCGGCATAAAGCATCACCCTGTAGCCCACGGCCTTGCCCTTTTTCGCCGACTTGTTTTCTTCGCTCAGCACATTGTCGGCACGCCCTATCAGGGCATCAATGGCACTGCTCTGATATATCGTCACTCTGCCCTGCCCGGATTTGTTCGTCTTCAAAGTCTTTACTATGTCCTGTCCATACAAGGCTAAAGGCAGGAACATGAACAAGATGGCACCCAAAATTTTCTTCATCGCTGTTGAACATTAAAAAACAGCGGCGGAAGCGAGTCCCGCCACTGCACGAAAAAAATATTAACTATTATTTGAAGGCATCGATTATACCTTTGAAATCTGCTGCTTTCAAGGCCGCTCCGCCTATAAGTCCTCCGTCTACATCAGGTTTGGCAAACAGCTCTTTCGCATTCGACGGCTTGCAGCTGCCACCATAAAGTATGGAAGTATTGTCAGCAACCTCTTTGCCGTATTTGCCTGCAATGAGCGAACGTATATGGGCATGTATTTCCTGTGCCTGTTCCGGAGTGGCGGTCTTGCCTGTACCGATAGCCCAAACCGGTTCGTATGCAAGGATAATCTTGCCGAAATCTTCGGCTGAAAGGTTGAAAACAGAAGCGAGCTGTGCCTCTACCACTTCATTCTGCTTGCCGGCTTCACGCTCTTCCAACACTTCGCCTATGCAGAATATCGGTCTGAGACCGTTGGCCAAAGCAAGTTTCACTTTTTCCGCCAATATCTCCACTGTCTCATGATAGTATGCACGGCGTTCGGAATGTCCCAATATGACATACTGCGCACCTGTAGAAGCTACCATTTCGGCCGAAACTTCTCCGGTATAAGCTCCTGATACTTTGTCCGCACAGTTTTCCGCACCCACGCCTATTATGGCGTTGTCCACAACCGGAGTAACGGAAGCAAGGTGTATGAACGGAGTACAGATTACTACGCCGCAATTCGGTTTGTCGATTGCAAGCATCTCGTTGAGTTCTTTTGCCAATGCGATTCCTTCTTGCAGGTTCTTGTTCATTTTCCAATTTCCTGCCACAATTTTTCTTCTCATAGTCAATCTTTTTTAATTGTTTGTTGTTTATGATTGTTTCTCTTTCTTCTGTAACTGAACATGGCTACCTCTATGACAACGACAAGGCACAGCGGCAACACATACCACACGCACAAATCCACCCATGTCTGCCATCTGCCGTTGTCAGCCATTTGCCCCACCGGTATATCTTCAAGGCGTCCGCACAATTCACTTTCCGACGGGATGGTGTTATGACTCCACTTATTGTATATGACGCCCCTTTTCAGCAACATCAGACCGGGATTGGACCTTATTATGGTTTTCAACGCAATGTCGTCTGCCCTGCAAAAGTCATATTCCGCTCCGGTATTGTCCTGCCATCTCAATATTTCATCATCCGATGATGCCGTAAGGCAATAGAAACGGTATCCGTTTTCTACACAATAGTCATACACGCCGTTTATCAGGTCTATGTTTCCGTCATCCGCGTTGTGCAAATCATAGGCTATGAGCAGAAACACATACGATGTATCCGACAATATGTCCTGAGTCAGGTCATCACCCGTCTTTATGTCTTCAATGAAAAAGTCACGGATAAGAGGTTCATAACCTTCTTTCACCAGTTCTGTTTTCGAGTCCACGAATTTCCAAAGCGTATCGGACGGATAGTCATCCAATGTAAACTCACGGCGCACTCCGTCTTTCTCGAGTATGAATGTCGTGGCATAGACCGGCTGTTCCGCTCCTTCGGGTATAGACATGGCCTCGTTGATGTCCGTACCTATCTTGTACGGGCGGAAATCGAATATCGGCAAGGCATAGAGGCAATAGAAAGACAGGAATAGCATAAATACAAATGTATAGAATGAGGCCATCCATCTCGTCCTCCATGAGAGAAACGCCAATATTTCTTTTTTCCAGATGAAAACCACGACAGACGCCACAAGCAAAGCCACATTCTTCCAGAAAGTCTCCCAATTGGTCAGCACCAGAGCATCGCCGAAGCATCCGCAATCGGACACCGGATTGGCAATGGCCAGATACAGAGTGAAAGGCGTCATGACAACCATCATGAGAAGAGCCGCCACCGAAGATATTATCCGACGGAATCCGAAAAAGAGAAAGACACCGAGCATGAATTCAAATATGCCCAATGCCACCGCAAGCAGCAAAGGCACGAATCCCGGCACCGCACCCGCCATGCCGAAAGCCTCCAGATAGTCTTCTATCTTGTATTGCGTACCGAGAGGATCTATCGCTTTGACGAACCCGGAAAATAAAAACGTAAACGAAAGCAGGAAACGGCATACGTTTACGATTATCAGCTTTTTTGTTATCTTTACCTCAATCACCTGCCCCAAGCCTTATCAATCCGAATACGGCATAATTGATCATGTCCATATAATTGGCTGCCACTCCTTCAGAGACGAGTGTCATGCCTTTATGGTCTTCTATCTGTTTTGTCCTATGCACTTTCATCAGTATAAGGTCGGTATATGAACTTATCCTCATGCCGCGCCACGCCTCATCGTAATCATGGTTTTTGGCCAGCATCAGTTGCAGCACGCGGTCTTTCTGCCTGTCATATTCCGCCAAAGCCTCTTCCTGAGTCAGGTCCTCGCAGTCGCTGTAACCGCGTTCCAATTGTATCAAAGCCACTATGCCATAGTTGACTATGCCGATAAATTCGCTTTTTGCTCCCTCGTCTATCATCGACACGCCTTTGGTCTCTATGCTCCTTATCCTTTTCGCCTTTATATATATCTGGTCGGTCAAAGACTCCGGACGCATTATGCGCCATGCCGCGCCATAGTCTTTCAGTTTCTTACCGAAAAGCTCGCGGCAAACTTCTATGACTTTCTCAAACTGTTTCTCGGTTGTCATCTTCGCTTCTTTTTATCAAAGTGCAAAAATACGAATTATCGCCGACACATGTCAAGACATAAAATAAATAATAACAAAAAAACCTTGCATTTTCATCCGCAAGGGATTTAAATGCAAGGTCCTGTCATATATATACGTCAGTCAACCAATCTTTTCCGTCATGAGCATTTCAGCATCTGGCCGGGACGCAGGATCGTCTTCCTCGTTATCCCGTTCAGGCGGCACAGTCTATCGATAGTGGTGCCTTGTCTGGCTGCTATCTTCGAGAGGGAATCGCCGGAACGTACGCGATAATATTTGGAACCTCCCGATGACCCGCTTTTCGATGATGTTGACTTGTCTTTCACAAACAGATACGAATCGCAGACTATGTCCTGATTTTCAAAGTCGAACATAAATATCGGATTGATGGCTATGCCAAGAAACCTTGTCTCGAAATGCAGGTGCGAGCCGGTGGAGCGTCCTGTGTTTCCGCCCAAGCCTATCGGTTCGCCCGCTTTCACTATGTCGCCCACTTTCACTATCTGCTTCGAGAGATGTCCGTACACAGTCTCCAGCCCGTTGGGATGCCTTATCACGACATACTTGCCATAGCCTCTCGGCTCGTATTTCACCACTCTGACTTTCCCGTCGAAAGCCGAGCGGATGGTATCGCCCACGTAGACTTTCACGTCAAGCCCCCTGTGCATTCTTCTCCAGCGGTAGCCGTATTTGGAAGTTATCCTCCTGCTTTCGGTCGGCATTGCGTATCCTGTCAGGTCTATCCTGAAAGAGTCAGGCACGGCAATGCCTTTATAAGCGTTTACAAATCTCGTGTCCCAGTTTTCCTCATATAAGTCGAATGCCGGATATTCCAAATCTTCCGCCATCAGTTGCAGTTTCAGCGACAACGAGTCAACGCTTTTCAGTGTCCTGTCTATCGGAGCCTGACTTGCCAGAAGGTCCTGTGCGGAACCGTCCAACGACACTAAAGCCACTGCTGCTGCAACCAGAGTTTTTAATTTTCTTAAATGCATTACTTCTTTTTAGAAACCTCTCCTTGAAAGCCTGTTTTTTTAATTAGAATTCGGGGTTGATGCCACACCACAGACATCAATCATGGCGACCTATGTAAAAGTCATTCAAAGATAACATTTTATTATCCTTGACGGACGGAAAGCGGCGTTATTTTTACATTTTTTATCTATTTTTACACCGGCAGCCTATGCCGAATGTTCATTTTGCCATTTTCCTGTCTATGAAATCCTTTATGAAATCGCACGTGCCTTCAATGCCGAACACAGAAGAATCTATGCAGAGGTGATAGGTAGATGCACGCCCCCAGGTCTTGTAGCTATAGTAATTGTAAAACTCGGCACGCTTCTTGTCCGTACGTTCTATCATGTCTTCAGCCTTGTCGAGGTTGCAATTGTACATTTCGGCTATCCTGTTGGCTCTGAATTTCTTCGGAGCACAAATAAACACGTTGACACATGCCGGATCTTCGCGCAGTATGTAGTCGGAGCAGCGTCCCACAAAGACACACGAGCCTTGCGCCGCCAAGTCTCTTATCACATCACTCTGGATCTTGAACAGAGAGTCGTTGCTCAGATAATTCACCCCTGCTATGGAACCTTCGGTAATGAATGGCACACGCATGGAAAACATCGCGCTCAACCCCTGTGACGCCTTTTCATCGGCTTTCTTGAAAAAATCCTCGCACAGTCCGCTGCTCTTGGCCGCAAGAGTTATAAGCTCCTTGTCGTAATATCCGGCCTTGTAGATTTCAGACAGTTTCTTGCCTATCTCCCTGCCGCCGCTGCCCAGCTGGCGGCCGATATTGATTATAATCTTCTTGTCGTTGTACATAAATCAATCATTTTAAAACTGTTACACATCCTTTCTCACGGCAAAAAGCCGGAAAGACATTCCGCACTCTTACCTAATGCAAGTTTAAATATTTATTGCCTTATATACAAGGCCTGAAGCAATAAAATATGATTTTTTCAGGAAAGACGACTTACCGCTCCGGGGATCGGGCCGATCCCCGGAGGGGTAAGACACGGAAAATCGAACACAAGACAGAAGTCGCTGACAATCAACGGAAAATACTGGAGAAAAGCGGCAGTGACAACGTGCAGCCGAATGCATCGTAACTGCTGTTCTTGAAAGAGAAGAACACGCCGACACGCGCCATGCCGTCCAATCCGAGAGAATACCCCACCTCGCTGTGCACAGGAAACGACTCGGCATAGACGAACCTGACATGCAGGCCTTCGCTGTAAAGTCCTCTGCTGAACAGCGGTATCCGCTTGAGCAACAACCGCCGGGACGTATAGTTGGCAAAGCCGCAAACCCAACTCGAAGCCGTGGAGAAAGCATACCCGTCGAGCAATGCAAAAGAATCGTCAAACGAAGCCCCCGACATCCAGAACGAAGCGCTCCTGAAATGTTTGAAATCGGGAAAAGCCACATCCTCCGAACCGAAGAAGAAACCTGCATCCGCACTATAGCTCAACGAACTGTACAGGAAGTCTACTTTCTGACGCAACCCGCCCTCGACCACATTGTATGTAGAACCGCCATCCGTCCCGAATCCGTGACGATAGGCCGCCCACAAGGTGGGAAATGCCGACCCTGTGTATCTCTTGCGCCCGCCTGCCACACGGTAATAAGCGGCAGGTGTATATTCCAGCCGCCCGCCTGCATGAAACATTTTACCGCCGGAGAGCCCCGTGAAAAGAGGGGAACCGGGCACATTGGGTTTCAGACGGCGTTTGCCTATCTTGTCGCGCACGTTAACCAACGCAGCACGCTCAGTGTACTTGCCTGCCACATACAGGCGTAACCCATTGCAAAGGTCTGCCTCGTTTGACACCGACACGAACCGGCTTTCGTAAAACCTCGCAATGTTGTCGGCAAAGACGTATGTGGAAATGAAGTTCACATATCGGTTCACACCGTTGCGGCCGGCGAAATCGGCCGTAACACGTCCGCCCTCCACACAAAACCGCCCGTTGCGAAACGGAGCATAAGATGCTGAGAACCTCAACCCGAAATTGAGCGTGCGCCTGCCGGTGAGGTAATAGGCGTATGGATAAAACCCCGTCTCGTTGCCCTTTTCTGTCGTCAGCCCGAAACCCACCCTGGCGCCGACGATAAAACCGTCAACCGCATTTGCAGAAAACATGTCATACAGGGCAGGCGTTTCCACCCACCATCCGCCGCGTGTCCCGAACCTGTGTCCGTAAAGCAAGGCGGGCAATACAGATACACTGCTGTCCACATCTATCGAATCGGGCTTCACAGCCATATAGCTCTCGCGCTCGTCTTCCGACAACGGCACGGAACGGTGGCTCAGCCAAAACGCACTGTCTCTGCATAAGGCCAGAGAGTCTTTACGCACAAGATATGTGGAATATGCGCCCTCATCGAAACGCCTCTCACCTGAAAGACTGTCGCGCATAGAGAGGCGCAACATCTTCTTCGACAGCCTGGATATGCGCGCAGCATCTTTCGCCGTGAGTTCGTCCTTTGCCATGACAGCGTCTATCTTCTGCTGCAAAGCCGTCACTTTGGGATTTGCCTCCGCCGCACCGGCTGTTTCGCCGCCGGCAGCACCGGTCATGACTTCGGCATAGTCGGTGGAAGAAAAGAAAGAAGCCTCGACCTTGACACCGAGCAATGACATGATCATAGCAAGGTCGGCCGACACAGGCATATAGACATCACCTGCCACTTCGCGACAATTCATCTTCAGCCGCAGCTTCATGCCCGACTGCGACATCTCCACATCCATGCCCGACAGGCACCACACATCCTCCACCACATACAGATAGCCGGACAATGTAAGGTCATCACTGTATCGGGGTGTCACTTTTATCTTATCGACCATGCGGCCGTTTTCCTCATAGCAGCCCTCAAGCCTGAAAGCGTAAAGAGAGAAACTTCTCGCGCTCAGCGGCGACACCTTGCCCAAAAGCATGTCGCCATAGATATTTATCTCTCCCGGATTCAATATGCCGGTATCAATTCCTCCCGGAAAAGACGACTGCGATGCCTTCACCTCCACATCGTAATGGTCGGGCGCAGTGAAATGCACCCGGCACACATTCTCCGATACGAAAGTGCGGCCTATATATTCACCGGCTTCATCATCATCGAGCATCTTCAGCCAGAAAGACGAGACCTCAGTGACCTTTCCGGAACCTTTTACATAGACATCGGCATAATATTCCCTCGCTCCCATAGCGTTGGCCGGAGCTGAGGCAATGGCTTTCCTCATTATGCCGTATGCAGGGTCTTCACCTCCGGAGATATTGACCTCCGCCAACTCATAGACACGTTCCCGCAGCGTGACCTCCACATATCTGTCTTTGTCAAGCTCCACCACAAGCGCCTGCGCTTCATAGCCGAGAGCCGAAACCTCAAATTCATAATGCCCTGCGCCAAGCGCGGCTGAAAACCTCCCGTCGCCATCGGCGGTTATGCCTGTGCCGTCAGCCCTGCAAAACAAAGTGGCATAAGCAACAGGACCGCCATCTTCATCGCAAATCCTGCCCGCCAGAGTCTGCGCCGCCGCACCTGCAACGGCACAACACAGCAGGAACGACAGAAACAAACGTATGCTGAACATCCTCATGGCTTACCGTCATTTCATGCCTCCGCCTTTGGCGCTGCCGCCCACCACGTCGCTGTTGACTATGCTCTTGACTGCCTTTTTCACAGACGACTTGAACTCGCCGATGCGGTATGACAATGTTATCATATAGTTGAACATACGTTGCCTCTGCATGGACTTCATCACCGAACCGTCATACAAGTGATTTTCCTGTCTCATCTCAAGATAGCGCGGCGCAAAATTCTGCACATTGACATTGAGCGTAAGCCTGTCATCTTTGAGGAAAGAACGCTGTATCCACAATCCATAGTAGTAATAATGCATCTGCTTCACCGTCTCGAGAGCCATGCCTCCTGTGCCGTAACCTCCGTATGCTCCACCCTCCAGCTTCCAAGGGAAGTTCTGGTTCAGACTGGCATGTATGCTGAACGAGAGTCCTTTGTTTTTCATCCCGGCCATATTCGCATTGTTGCCATTGCTCGACAGCCAGTTGTACCGCCCGTCACCGTTGAGGGTAATGCGCGTGCTGCCGCTCGGATTCCAGTTCATATACATGTTCAGTCCTGCCACATGGCTGCGGGCTATGTTGTCATAAGTCACATTTAACCCCCCGTCATCGTCCATAAACATGTAGGTTGTTATACCATCATTGCAGAAACTGTATTCACCGGTCAGATTGATGGTGAAATCGGGAGTGAAAGTACCGTAACTCAACGAAAGATTGTGGTAATGTTCCGTCTCAAGGTCGGGATTGCCGAACTGCATCCAACTCAATCCGAGCGAGGAATTCCTGAACGGGTTCAGATAGGATATGCCCGGACGGCCTATGCGCATGTTGTAGCCAAGCGACAGATTCTGCGATGTGCCCAACGTATAACTCAGCAGCAGCGACGGCACCACATCGGAGAAATCGACCGCATAATTCGATTCCCTGAAATTGTCGAACTCCACGTTTTGGGTGGTATATTCATAACGCACTCCTGCCTTAAGCCCGAGTTTCTTATATTTCAGATTATACTCGCCATATAAGCCAAGCACATGCTGGCGGTGGCGGTTGTCGCCCGTACCCTCTATCTGCTGAAGCGTCCATGCATCATCGGGAGAGTCGCGGCGCTCCTCCAGATTGCGGCTGTCATTGATGCGGTAAATGTATTTCGCGCCGAAATTGAACGCATGAATATCCTTGAACGGCAACGTATAATCTGCCTGAAAAGTATTTTCCAGTCCTTTGCCCCTGCTATACTGGTGGCTCATGAACTCTTCATAGTTGCGTGCTTCGTCCATGTCCATATACAGGTCCATTTCCGTGGGGCTGGCATCGAGCCTGTACGAGAATATGAACGTCTCGGCCTTGTTGCGTGGCGATGTGTGCTGATAGTCCACCGACAGATTTCCACCCTTATACTTGTAGTTATTGTCGCACAACAAGTCATAATAATACGCCTCACTGCCGTCACGCATCATGGCCCGGCTTCCGCTGATATAATCTATATACTGATCTACCGCATAAAACGAACCGGACAAAGAGACAAGGTTGAGCGAGTCGAATTCGTAGCTTGCATTGATGGCGGCATTCTGGAACGACCCCGACACATCCATGTCATCATACATAGTCTTGAGCGAAGCCATAGGCGAATCCTCTCCATAATACATATCTATATTGCCAGAAAGCGGGAACGATTCTATCCTGTTATAGCCGTAATTGCCCGATACGGAGAACTTGCCCACCTGCGTGATGCCATAGAGCGAACCTCCGTAGCCGCTTATGGATGAGTAGTTGGCATTGACGTTCACCGTATAGCCGTCTATGGTCTTGCCCACCGTGATGATGTTGATGATGCCGCCCGTCCCCTCCGCGTCATATTTCGCACCGGGATTGGTTATCACCTCTATATTTTTCACCGAACTGGCCGGCATGCTTTTCAATACCTCCTTAGGATTGTTAGTCATCATATTGTTGGGCTTGCCGTTGACGTAAATCTTGAAGCTCGACTTGCCTGCCACCGATATGTTGTCCTGCCCGTCCACTGTAATCATCGGCACCTTACGCATCATCTCAAGCACGGTCTTGCCCTGCGCATCGGGATCTTCATCCACATCGTATGCTATCTTGTCCATATCCACTTTCACGAGCGGCTTTTTGGCCACCACCGAAACCTCACCAAGTTCCTCAACGTTCTCGGAGAGAAGAATGGTACCCAACGACGTGACGGGAGAACTTACCGAAAAAGTCTTCTCCAATGTCCTCTTGCCCACCGAAGACACCACCATGTCATAACTTCCCTTAGCAGGCAGATTTTCTCTGAACGCTCCACTTTCGTCCGAGACGAACATGACCACGGCCTCATCTCTGTCGCCCGCATGGTAGATACGTATGGTGGCATAAGGTTCTCCCTGCATGGTCAGCGAATCGGCCACTATGCCTTTCACCACGAAACCGTTGCCGCCGTTGCCCTGCCCCCATGACATGAGAGGCAGGACGACAAGCAACATCATAAAAAGTCTTTTGCAATTAATATCAAGAAATTTCATACTTCTATCCTTTTATCTTTACGGAAGCGAAGATAAACAAATTCGTTGAAGACGATTTACCCCCCCCCGATTTATATTTTATTAACAATACATCCGCTCATTTGTCTTTATAAACAGCCTCTCCGCCTTCGCCTATCGTAGTCCAATGATCATAATACAATATTTCAGCAGTCCCGGCCTTGTTGGTGACATAGTTCAGAGGCTCATCGGCATAGAACACCACCTTACAATCTTCCGCCATGAGACTGTCGGCAGCGGCCTTGTCTATGTCCACATAGAGGGTCTTGCCCTTGCATTCCACAGTCATGAAATCCTGTCCGTTGTTACCGGCAGGCACCAAAAGCGTACCGGCCACATGCCGCTCATCCGGCTTGCACAGATAGAGTGTGACGGTGAAATCATAAGTCTCTCCCGCCCTGCCCACTATGAGCGAATCGCATTCCGCCCATCTGTCAGAACTGTATTCGGTGGTAGCGTTGCCGTATGCCTCAGCGGGCAAAGTCTCATACAGCTGTTCATCCAAATCAAAGTCGGTCTTTACCAGTCCGACCGATGCCACTCCCACGACTATGGCCACCGTCCAAAAGGCGGTTATGCCTATCATCCATTTTGTTGTCTTTTTCATTGTTCCTCGTTTTTTAGATAGTTTTCATACTCGCCCTGCAACTCTTCCGCCGTCATGCCCAACAGCGATGCCTGACGGAAAAACACGGGCATGTCTTCTTTCATAAATGTCTGTTTCTTCATCTCCTTTATCCGCAGCACGGCGCCGCCGGCCACGAAATAGCCTATGCCGCGACGGTTGTAGATGACCCCGTCGCCCTGCAATTTGTCATAAGAACGCATAACGGTATTGACATTGACCTCCACCTTCACCGCATATTCGCGCACCGAAGGCACTCTCTCCTCCTCGCGGAACACGCCGGTGAGAATCTCCTCGCAGATGCGGTCGGCTATCTGGAGATATATAGCTTTATTTTCCTTAAAATCCATAAAATCAATACCTGTGTATGACTTCGCTTTCCTTGAAGCGGAAATATGCCAGCACAAAATTGACCACCGTAATGAGCATGGTGGCTCCACCGTTGATCCATCTGAAATCTACATGCTCCATAAAGCGCCCGAACAAGACATTGACCTTGTAGGAGAACTCTACATAGTCATCGCTGTGAAAAAGCCATACCGACAACCCGAAGACAGCCGTAAGCAAGATGACAAGTAGCGTACCGGCCAAAGCCGTCTTGAAAACCGCATTGCGCCTGAACACAAACGCTCCGAGAAAGAAAAACGACAGCATGAACAGAAACGAAAACACCGTTTCCATACTGAACACATGATACAAAGGAAACGCCACCCCCATATGCCCGGTTCCCCAAAACGCAAGGCGGCCTAGATTGCGTATGCCTTCAGACAGCAACCAAGCCGGCAATAGCGACAATGGCAGCACGATAAAACAATAGACAAGCATTGACACGTATTTTTCCAGATCTGTGGCAGGCAGCATGAGCCATGAAGTCATCTTGCGACGGTCTGCACGGACACCGTTCACCGATCCGACCGCAAACACGATGAAAACTGTGTAGCACATCAGATACATGCTGTTGATGCCGGCATAAGAGTTTTTAGCCCCAATTATGACACCCAGCACTCCCAACGTACACCCCAAAGCAAGTATGGCATGCAGCATTTTTTTGCCGGAACCAGTCATCAGTTCCCTATAAAGCACAAGACCGAAACGTCTGAATGAAAAGACCTCTCTCATATCACTTTCCTCCTTTCTTTATATATTCCGTCAAAGCCGGAGAAGAAATCACAGCATTGAACAGCAACTCTATATTAATATCTGTTTCTGAATCATCTTTTCTCGGAACCACGGCATAGTAGCCCACAGGAGAAGGCTGGCTGTAGAACGCATCACCCGGTACTTGCCCGCACGAAACGACCGAGACGAGCGATGATATGCGCGCCAAAGTCTCGTTGAGCAGCACGGCATTGTTGCCCAACACGAGTACATGATCCAGCAGATTGTCCACATCCATCACCTGATGGGTGGAGATTATCACGCTGCGCTCATCGCTCATGTACATGGACAACGCCCTCCTGAACTGCCCCTTGCAAGGGATGTCCAACCCGTTGGTAGGCTCATCCATGAGCAGCAGCCCCACGTTGGTGGCAAAAGCGAACGAGAGCAGCACTTTCTTACGCTGCCCCATCGACAGTCCCGCAAGAGAGACATTGCTGTCAAGTTCGAAAGCATCGAGATAGCTTTTCATATCGTCACGGCTAAACTTGGGATAAAAAGGCGCGTTGCAATCAACGAAAGCAGACAGCTTCACTTCCGGCAACGAAAACTCCTCGCTCACGAAAAACATGCCGGACAGAACATCGCACCTCCGCAGACGGGTATTGACCCCGTTACATTCCACACACCCGGCCGATGGGGTAAGCAGACCGGCTATCAGGTTGAGCAACGTGGACTTGCCCGTCCCGTTCCTCCCCAACAGACCGCACACGATGCCGCCGCCAAGCTGCATCGAAAAATCTGAAAAAATCCTCTTACGGCCTTTATAACTAAAAGACAAATCTTTCACTTCTATCATAGTGTTATAGTTTAATAGTACACTGCAAATATATGACATTTATCTTTCAGAACAAGAGCCGGGCATGATTTTAACTTATTTTTAACAGCGGCAAAACGACCATCAACCGTAATCATGGGAGCGAATGAAAAGGGAGAAGAAAGAAAAAACAATAAAAGGCTGATAATGAAGCACAAAACCGACAGACAAGAAGGCCGAGCCTGCCACCGCCCGGGATGTACGCCATCTTTGCCCGGGATGTACGCCATCTTCGCCCGACACCGAGCCGATCATCGCCCGAGACCGAGCCGATCTTTTCCCGCCGCCTCCGGCAACATGGAAAACACTGGAAAATGTCGCATCAGAATGGAAAGGACGACATAAAAAAAGCATAGCCCGCCAAAGGCGAGCTATGCTAACACAAACACAAACACAAATACAACTAAATAAATCTTATCTCAGACATTAAACTATTCCTTGTTCCAACATTGCAGTAGCAACTTTCATGAAGCCTGCGATGTTAGCACCCTTAACGTAGTCAACTGTTCCGTCGGGCTGCAAACCATATTTAACGCATGCTTCGTGGATGCTCTTCATAATGAAGTGGAGTTTAGCGTCAACTTCTTCGCCTGCCCATCCTATATGCTCTGCATTCTGAGTCATTTCCAGACCGGAAGTTGCTACACCACCTGCGTTAACTGCCTTACCGGGAGCGAACAGTATACCGTTCTTCTGGAATGTATGAATAGCTTCCGGAGTACATCCCATGTTGGAAACCTCGCAGCAGCACCATGTGCCGTTAGCTATAAGTTCTTTAGCATCAGCTTCATTCAACTCGTTCTGGAATGCGCAAGGCAAAGCTATATCGCATTTAACGCTCCATGCTTTCTTTCCTGCAGTGAACTTGGCAGCTTCGGGATACTTGTCGCTCATATCCTGTACTTTGTTTCTGTTGGAAGCACGCATAACGAGCATATAGTCTATCATTTCCTTAGTGATACCACCCGGTATTTCGCAAACGCCGTCAGGACCGGAGATAGCGATAACTTTTGCACCAAGCTCAGTAGCCTTTGTTGCAGCACCCCATGCCACGTTACCGAAACCGGATATAGCGATAGTCTTGCCTTTCAGCTCTTTGCCTGCTCTTTCGAGGAGGTGGTGAGTGAAATAGAGCGCACCGAAACCTGTTGCTTCCGGACGGAGGATAGAACCGCCCCAAGTTGCGCCTTTACCGGTCAACACGCCGGTTGAATATTTGCGAGCAAGTTTTGCATACATTCCGTTCAAATAACCTATTTCGCGGCCGCCTACGCCAACATCACCTGCCGGAACATCCTGGTCGGGACCGATATTGTTCCACAACTCAAGCATGAATGCCTGGCAGAAACGCATGATTTCAGCATCTGATTTTCCAACCGGGTCAAAGTCGGAACCACCTTTTGCACCACCCATAGGAAGAGTAGTCAACGCATTTTTGAAAGTTTGCTCGAATCCCAAGAACTTCAGCATGGAAGGAGTAACTGCTTTGTGGAAACGAAGACCGCCTTTGTAAGGACCGATAGCGCTGTTGAACTGTACGCGATATCCCAAGTTGGTTCTTACTTCGCCTTTGTCATCAATCCAGTTTACACGGAAAGTGAAGATTCTATCCGGTTCAACCATACGCTCTACTATGCGAGCTTTCTCGAATTCCGGGTGCTGGTTGTAAACCTCTTCAATAGACTCCAACACTTCTCTGACAGCTTGAAGATACTCAGATTCTCCAGGATGTTTTGCCTCGAGAGAGGCCATTATTTCATTAACTTTCATAACATTAAATTATTAAAGGTTGATTATGTTCATTATCTCGTTGGTCACACTGACCGATTGCAAAGATACGAACTGTTATGGTTCTACATAATTTTTACGGTCTTTTTTTGCCCTGATATTGATATTTTGTAAAGAAAAGAGGGTTTTTAATCTTTTTCAACAGTCCAAAAACGACATTTTGCTATTTACATTTAGCATTTTCGACTATCGCCTGCCTGAAAAGCGCCTGCACATGCGTCCACGCACCACACACGGCAGGACATATTTAAAAAGGAGTAGGCTCCGCCTTGCCTTTCGCGGCAATACGGAGCCTGAGACTATGAATCTAACATTTGTCAGGGAACTGCGACTTTCTGCACAAATACGCCATCGGCGCACTCGATGCGAACTATATATATGCCCGAAGCGAGCGCATTGTTTTCCACTGCCATGCCGTTCACGGCATATACCGTAAGCCCGGCTTCTGCCGAAACCTTTATCATTCCGCCATCGGCATAAGCCACAGGCACATTGCGTTCAGCTATTTCAGAGGCTACCGCTCCATAATGTTCGAGGGTCTTCTTGTTGGCATTATAGACGTATGCATCCATGCCGTTGCCGTTTATGTCGCGGCTCACGAATGCCACTATCGTGCATCTGCCGGGATGCCATCCCTGTTCCAAATAAATGGAGAACTCATGGCTGTAGGTATCGCCATCGGCCACCAATGCTTCACCGGAGAAGCCTGTAGCCATCTTCCTGATGAGATGTTCATGCCACCAGTCGTTAGGGATCTGTGCCGCTTCATCTTTCCAACCGGTACCGGCCTGATAGTCGGCCTTGATACTGTCTTCGAGTATCCAGACATTAAGATATGCATTGCCAAGATCAATATCCTGCAAGGAAATCTCACCCGACACTGTCACATCGAGCACACGTGTCTCCGCATTGTATGACTCGCCTATCTCCACCGACAACGGAGCCGGATAGCTCAAAGCCTCGTCCAGCAGGGCTTTCATTTCAGACTCCACGCTCGGCACATTGTGAACCGGATACGGATATTGTGACTTGAACTGTTCGGAGACTCTCCTGTCGAGCATAATGGCAGGTGCGTATGTCCCGTCAGGTCCGTACATGAAAAGCAGCTCTTCACTCTCTGGCAACGTATATTCATCCGTGCCATAGCCTGCGTGATGGGAAGCCCATACCACCAAGTCGGCATAGTCTCTCTCTATGATTTCGTGCATGAACTTGTCGGCACGCGGACAGTTGCCGCAATCTTCCGTAGTGAAGTGCTCCATCAGCACTCGGCGGGTAAACGATTTCTCTGCAATGTCAAACACAGCTGATATTTCCTCAACGCCTGTCACTCTCTCGTCATTGACACTGATTATCCTTGCCGAGAACTCATCTCCTTTTTCCGCCGGAAGTTTCTCAAGACGGATGGTCTTAACAGCCTGCACGTTCAAATCTTCGGACACTGTCATAACTTCTTCGGCTGCATCGCCTACCGTATAGCCTATTTCTATCTTATTAAGTACGTTGGAACCGAGATTCCTCACCTTCAAATCTACGGAAGAGGTTCCGTCAGTCTCTTTCATCTTCGGCATCACTATGCCTGCAAACTCAGCCTGGTTCTCTGTCAGTTCCGGCACGCCTGTTATGATAAGCTGCACCATAAGGTTGCCGTAATCTGCTGCAAGACTTTGGGGAGAAGAATCCAATGTCATCCAATACAATGCATCCTGACTTGCATCTTCAGCACCGTCTGTCACGCAAATCACACCCGGAACAGGAAAATAGCTACCGCTCGTGTCGGGCACGCCCTGACATTCGTAACCGAAGCAGACCTCAGCATCTATTATGTCATAAGGCTCGTCAAACAAAACCTCATTCCAACCGGGCACAAGGTCAGCCGACTTACGGCAGAATACCTCCCCGTTAATTCTGTCTTTCAGTATGGCATCCACGGGCAATTCTTCGGTAGCTGCAATACGCACACCTATCACCTGCCCTCCCTCATACACTCTCATCTTCGAGCGCGGCATACGTGCGAACCACTGCATCATGGCATCAGAGTCGTAGCCTAAACCGTATTCACTCTTAGGCTCATCATAAGAGCAATATCCATAATAATACCTTCCATTGGTTGCGCCTGTGGCCGGGGTGTCATTTTCCGTCTGCGCGAAAACGTCCGCGCATACTGTTCCTGCCGCAGCGAGCAGGAACATAAGTACATATCTTAAAACATTTACTTTCATAATTACTGTCCTATTTTATTTTTATCTGATTATTACTTTGCAAACCTTGCCATCAACAACTATCATATAGATTCCGCTATGCTCCATGGCTAATTCCGTACCGGCAACCACATTTCCATATTCTGCCACCAAAGTTCCCTGATTAGAATATACAGCCACACGGTCAGCATCAGCATTCATTACTATGGAGCTTCCGTTGCATACAGATACAGGAGCAACAACTATTTCAGCATCCGACACGCCGCCCTCTATATACTGATAGTTTACAAACTGGCTCCAAACCACATTGTCCAGATAGCTGTCTACAGATGCTTTGTGGAACTTGAGCATAGCCTCTGCAAATATCCTGTCATCGAATGCACTGAGGTCAACCTCTGGAGCCACGTTCGGTTCGCACACAATCAGACTGAGAGTGCTTTCCACAAAAGCCTCCTTGCCTATATAAGTCACAGACTCAGGCAACGTGATGTTTTCTATACCGCTTCTTGCAAAAGCATCGGTACCGATGGTTTCAAGCCCTACAGGCAAAGACACACTTTTAAGAGCCGTACATGAAGTAAACGTTCCGTTGCCTAAAGCCTTAAGAGTAGAAGGCAGTTCCACTTCGGTCAACGCAGAGCATCCTAAGAACATATATGTATT
>DVIH01000036.1 GCA_018711405.1 Candidatus Avibacteroides excrementipullorum
CATGCTTTCAAGCCTTTCGGCGAAAGGAAAGTTTTTCTCGCCCTCATCCTGCAACGGAGCATCCAATGCCCCCTCCGCCTCCGAAGCTTCAGCGCATGAGGGCACTATCTGCCTGTCGGTATTGCAGGCCACCAGCGTCCACACCCCGCACAGCAAGACATAGTAGCAGATGTCCGACACGGCGTCATCGACAAAATAGATGAACGCCCAGAAGCAATAATTGAGCAGCATCAGCGCCACAGCCTCATAAAGCCACTTCACATTCACCCGCGTCAGGTCCGAATACATATTTTTCAGCATCCTGTTGTAACGCACCGTATTGACAACTATATATATGGACACGGCCACGCAATAGACAGCCGTAAACGCCATGTTCATCACATAAACAGTCTCCGACCCCGATATGGCATACAACGCGGTAAACAGCACGAAACCCGACATGGCAAGAAACGCCTTGCCCCAAGTCATGCCTCCCGGCTTCAACAGTTCCATGGCATAGATGCAGCACAACGCCACAGCCCAGTTGTCTATCATCATCAGGGTCTTGTAGACATGCTCGTGCGTGATGACGAAATCATGGAAATAAAGCACGTCCTTGAACAGCAATACGCTCCACGCCACCATGATGCAGCCCAAGACTTTCTTCAGCCTGTTGGGTGGGGATATCCTGAGAAAATAAATGCCGTACACTACAAACAGCATCAAAGCCATGCCATACACATAAGACTTCACACTACCGTAATCCATAAATATGCCTGCGCAAATAAATACATACAAATGTAAGAATAATTGCCCACAGACAAAAACTTACAGCGACAAAAAACACCCCCGCCCGGGATGTACGCCATCCCTGGCGAAGATGGCGTACATCTTTGCCCGAGACCGAGCCGATCATCGGGCAAGACCGAGCCGATCTTTCCCGCGAAAAAACAATAAACGCAAATACGAGAAAAAATGCATCAAAGCAATTGCCAATAGACAAAAAAAATGTAATTTCGCAATCGGATAAAACCTGGATCATTAATTTTATAACTATGGGACACCACAATTTAGACCAACTCGACGAACAGATATTGGAATTGATTGCCCCCAACGCAAGGCTTCCTTTCCTGGAAGTGGCAAGGATTTGCGGGGTTTCGGGAGCAGCCATCCACCAACGCATACAGAAACTTATAAATCTGGGCATCATCAAAGGCTCAGTATTCACCCTCGAACCGGAGAAACTGGGATATGACACAAGCGCATACATAGGGCTGTATCTGAAAGACGCAGAGAAGAAGCAGGAGGTGATAAAGAAACTCGAAGACATCCCCGAAATAACGGAATGCTACACCACTACGGGGAAATACGACCTCTTCATCAAAGTATTCGCAAAAAACAACAGCAGTCTCATGCACCTCATACACGACAAGCTGCAACCGCTCGGCCTGTCAAGGACCGAAACGCTGATCATCTTCGATGAGCTGTTCAGCAGACAGATACCCATCAAGGAACGTTGCAAGAACTGCAAGACGAAAGAAGATGTTTATGACAATGAATGACAAGTAAGGCTCATTCGGCCGCACGTTCATAGACCACAAACGAATAAGGACAGGGATTCTTTTCATCGGCAGGAAAAGAATCCCTGCTTTTTTCTATCCATCTGCCTCTGTCTATGGCAGGAAACCAGGCATCGGCTTCAGCAGCAACGGCATCTATCTCGGTCACATACAGCCTGTCGGCATACTTTTCCACCTCGCGATACACGCTGTCGCCCCCGATAAAAAACACCTCTTCTCCGCTTGCCCTTGCCATATCTATGACCTGAGCAAGACTGTTTACAGTCTCCGCTCCCGGGAAAGAGACAGACGAATGAGTAAGGACAATGTTTTTCCTGCCGGGCAAAGCCCCTTTGGGCAACGACTCGAAAGTCTTGCGCCCCATTACTATGGCATGCCCCATAGTGATGTTCTTGAAATGCTTCAAATCGGCCGGGATATGAAACAGCAGCCTGTTGCCATACCCTATGGCCATATTTCTGTCTACAGCAACTATTATAGAAATCATAATTCGGCCATCTATAACAGGTTCAGACTGCCACGACACCGGCTATGTGCGGATGCGGGTCGTAACCTTCCAGCCTGAAATCCTCGTATTTAAAATCGAATATGTTATTTATCTCCTCATTAATATGCATGACCGGCAACCTGCGCGGTTCGCGCGTCAGTTGCAAACGCACCTGATCCAGATGGTTCAGATAGATGTGGGCATCACCCAAAGTATGTATGAACTCTCCCGGTTTCAATCCTGTAACCTGAGCCACCATCATCAGCAGCAGCGAATAGGAAGCGATATTGAACGGCACACCCAAGAATATGTCGGCACTACGCTGATAGAGCTGCATGCTGAGACGACCGCCCGATACGTAAAACTGAAACAGGATATGGCACGGCGGGAGATTCATCCTGTCGAGCTCCGCCACGTTCCATGCGCTGACTATTATGCGGCGCGAATCGGGATTATGCTTTATGGCATCTATGGCATCGCTGATCTGATCGACATGTCCGCCCGAATAATCGGGCCACGAACGCCACTGATAGCCATAGATGTGCCCCAAATCGCCATCCGGCCCGGCCCATTCGTTCCAGATTCGCACACCATGCTCCTGCAAGTATTTCACATTGGTATCGCCGCGCAAGAACCATAGCAACTCATATATGATAGACTTCAAGTGCAACTGTTTGGTCGTAAGCAAAGGAAAACCCTCGTCAAGGTCAAACCGCATCTGATGGCCGAAAACGCTTATCGTGCCGGTTCCGGTACGGTCTGACTTTTCATGACCTTCCGCCAACACCCTCCTCAACAAATCAAGATATTGTTTCATTAAAAACAGTATGAATAGTAAAACATCGCACAAATATAAAGAGAACTGACGAAAAAACACTCCATCGAAACAAATAAAGTGCCGGCTTCACTCCACGCTCTACATCAGCAAGGCTCTACCGAAAAGCCTGCCCGCGCCAAGTCTGTCCAAAAGCCCGGATAAGACTTGCTCACCACTCCGGCATCTTCTATAAGCACATCACGCCCCATCATGCAAAGAGGAGCAAAAGACATGGCCATGCGGTGGTCTCCGAAAGTCTTGACAGACAGGTTTCCGCCTCCCGCACAAGCCTTGCCGTCCCATGACATAAAGCTCCGCCCGTCGGTATGCATGCCATATCCCATGCCGGCCAGCACGCTTGCGGTGGCGTTTATACGGTCGCTTTCCTTAAAGACAAGCGAATCAAGTCCCCTGAGTACAAACGGGACTTTCAGACAAATGCAAGTAACGGCAACACACTGCGCCAAGTCGGGATTGTCTCTGAAATCAAAATCAAAAGAAGCCGGCAGGGGATGACCTCTCCGGTGCGAAACAATAATGCCGCCATCGCGAAACTCCGTAACGACACCGAACCTTTCATAGATTTCGGACACGACAGCATCGCCCTGCACGCTGCCACACTGCAAATGCGGCAATCTGACTGCGGCATTACCGGCCAATGCCGCTATAGCATACCAATATGCGGCAGCCGACCAATCGGCTTCTGCCGGGCGCAATCCTCCAACATCATAATGGGAACAAGGCACTTTGATAATCCTCCCATCGGCTGATTCTTCTGCCTTGACGCCACAATCTCTCATGACAGACAAGGTCATATCTATGTAAGGGCGCGAACGGACATCGCCCTGCAAAACTATTTCAAGGCCGCCTTTCAGCATGGGAGCTATGAGGAGCAAAGCCGATACGAATTGGGAACTGCGCGAGACATCGACACACACCTGCCGTCCGGACATGGCTCTTCCTCTTACACGCAAAGGAGCAAAACCTTCACACCCGATGCTACTTATATCCGCGCCCAGACATCTCAAAGCCTCGACCAGTTCTTTCACCGGCCTCTGACGGAGCCTTTCCGTGCCGTCCAGCAGAAACTCACCTTCTTGCAATGACAGATAGGCCAGTCCAAACCTGAGAGCAGTGCCCGAAGCGCCGACATCCACAAGCCCACCTCCTGACGAAACCACCCTCTGCATCGCGGCTATGTCATCGCACATCCATCCATCCGGCACAAACAAACGCTTACCGCACAAAGCCGATACTATGATTTGCCTTGCCACAAGGCTTTTCGACACGGGAAGCATTACCGACACATCTATCACACGGGAAGCATTGCCGGCAGAAACAGTCACATCCATAGTCTGCATCACTTGCTGTTCACATACAAGACGGAACTGTTGTCCTCTTTCAGATATTTCCCTGCTACAGTCATAAGATCTTCCGCCGTGACTTTGCGATACTTCTCCACTTCCCGGTTTATATCCTCAGCCTCCGATACAAGTTCAAACATGGCAAGGTTGGATGCCACATTCAGATAATTCATATTGGAGAATATGTAATCGGACTCGAATTTGTTTTTCACCTTCTCTATCTCATATTCGCCCACCGGTTCAGACTTGAGCCTCTCTATCTCCTCCCAGATGCACGCTTCCGATTTTTCCAGATTGTTTTTGCCTACAGGCTTGCCCGCTATCTGAAACATGCCCGGCTCCACGCTGCCGGTGATATAGGCATCTATGCCGGAAAAAATATTTTTCTCCATGACAAGACGACGTATCAACCGGCTTGAATTACCATTGGAGAGTATGTCCGACAACATATCAAAAGCATAATAATCGGGGTGCATGCGTCCGCACATGTGAAAAGACATATATAAAGCATCGAGAGGCACATCCCTGTCAACGCTCAGACGCCTCTGTTCCGTCTGCGGCGGTTCTACGGGCAAATTGCGTTTCGGCACATTGCGCCGCTCTATGTCGCCGAACCATTTTCCGGTAAGCCTCACAGCCTCCTCGAAAGAGATGTTTCCGGTGACGGCAAGGACCGCATTGTCGGGTGCATAATGAGAATAGAAAAACGACTTGACCTGCTCCAACGTAGCCTGCTCTATATGGGCAAGGCACTTGCCTATGGTAGGCCATCTGTAGGGATGCACCTTGTAGCACATATCGCGCATGAGATGCCCCACATCGCCGTAAGGCTTGTTCAGATTGCTCTGCTTGAATTCCTCGCACACCACATGTTTCTGCACATCCAGCGAATCCGGGCTGAATGCCAGTCCCAGCATCCTGTCGGACTCAAGCCGGAAAGCCGTCTCCACATTGCATGCCGGGACGGTTATGTAGTAATTGGTGAAATCATTGTTGGTCCAGGCATTGTCAGCACCTCCGGCCTTTTGCAAAGGCGTATCGAAATCGGGCACATTCACCGAGCCGCCGAACATGAGATGTTCGAACAGATGTGCAAACCCGGTATGTTCGGGCGATTCGTCTTTCGCCCCGACATCGTAAATGATATTCAGAGCCACCATCTCCGTGTCGTCCATCCTGCTATGCACCAGACGGAGACCGTTGTCGAATATATGCCTGTTGAACTTTATCATTTCGCGCCCGTTTTATGCATGTCAGTCGATGACTGTCATTTCCACAATCCGCACATCTTCTTTAGGGCGGTCATTGCGGTCTGTTGCCACCTGCTGGATTCTGTCAATCACCTCCATGCCGTCTATCACCTCACCGAACACGGTATATTCATTGTCCAGAAACGGCGTACCGCCCACCGTGGTATAATCCTTTATCTGCTGCGGCGTGAACTTCACATCGGGCATTGCGGCAGCCTCTTTCTCGGCCTGCGCATAGATTTCTTCCTGCAAATCGTAAAGCGCGTCCTGATTGCCTTCCTGCTGGTATTTGCGTATTTCGTCCAGACGCTTCATAGCTATGGCATTGAAAGCCTTGTTCAGCTTGTTTCCGTTGAGCTGGCTTTCCAGGTCGAGCAGTTCCGTCTCGCTATAGACCTTGCCTGTCACTATGTAGAACTGGCATCCCGACGACTCTTTGTCTGGATTCACATTGTCGCCCTGTCTGGCCGCAGCCAAAGCCCCTTTCCTGTGGTAATGTTTCGGATAGACAAATTCGGCCGGCACGGTATATCCCACATCGCCCGAGCCGAGCATCTTGCCTTGCGGAGCCTTTCCCGAATCGGGATCGCCGCCCTGCACCATAAAATCTTTTATCACGCGGTGAAAGAGAAGACCATCATAAAAATGGTCATTCACCAGTTTCAGGATATTGTCACGGTGCTTGGGAGTGTCGTTATACAAAGCTATCTTCACATCTCCCGCCGTTGTCTTCATCAACAGCACTGTCATTTCTTCATTTCCCATCTTTGCCTTATCTTTATTGTTATTATTCCCGCTACATGACACAAACAGCATCAGCCCCGTCATCATGAACACGAGCCATTTTACACTCACTTTACGCATATACTTCATTTTTTATTTACCGATTCATTTATTAAACGATGCAAGGACATGCCCCGTCATTTCTTGCGCGCAGCCACAGCCAGCAAGATGCCGAGCGCCACGCCCAGCAAAGCTGCGCACAAAGTTCTCATGTCGCCCGGGAGCAAAAATGTCACAGTGTGCGCCGGAAACCAGAACAGAGGTATGGTTTTCTTAAAGACAAAATCCCATTGCACTTTCCAGTTGAGACTGCTCATGATCTCTCCCATCCGGATGGGACGGAAAAATCCGGCCAGAGTACCTCCGCCGGCCAGGATATGGGCATCTGTTATCTTGTGGAAAGTCATGAAGACAGGACCGAAAAAAGAATTCATGAATACTGAGACGCAAAAGGCCACAAACAGTTTTCCCCATGACAGGTCTCCCGCAAAGACTGCCGGGGCATCGGCCATGCCCATGTATTGCAGGAATACGGGCACACCGCCCGAAAACACTATCATGGCCGCATTTATGCACACACCCAGCACGCCCCACACTATGGCTCTGGGCAGGATGCCGAAACCTTTTTTCAGATAACTGCCCGTGACAATGCGCAGACCTATCAGTTCGCCGGTTGTGGAAAGCAGGGCAAACTTGATGAATGCGGTTATCATGCCGTGCGAGGCATTGAACGACTTATAAAAATCGTACACCGGTTCGCAAACGAAAAAAGGCAGAAACACTATAACGATGCACGCTATTAAAACAAAATCCGATCTCTTCATGCAAAAAACGATTCAAGCATTAACAAAAACAAATGTCCGCAAAGGTAATCATAAAAAATCATCCGCCAACCACTTGCCGCGCCTAATTGCACTCCGTCTCAAGAAAAGGCATCGGATGCCGCCCGCCGCGCAGCATTTGCCCATGCGCAATGCCGAAAAAAGAGTCAGGAAAGGATCGGCTCGGTCTTGCCCGATGATCGGCTCGATACCGGCCCGGGATGTACGCCATCTTCGCCCGGGATGGCGTACATCCCGGGCGACACGTTTGCGGCAGTCAGAAAGTCAGTCGCAAGTCATGTTATGACAATGACATGAAGGCGTCTCCACCTCTATGGTGGAATGCTGCACTCCGGCCTCCGTCCTGAGCTTTTCCTTGATTTTCCCCTTCACGTCTTCCAACTCGTTCAAATCGTCTATCACCACATGCGCGGTCAATGCGTTCTCGGTGGTACTGATGGCCCAGACATGGATGTGATGCACGCCTTGCACATGAGGCACCGATTCGAGCAGCCTTTTCACCTTGTCCATATCCACCCCCTCTGGGATACCGTCGAGCGACATGCGCAGACTCTCGGAAAGCAACCGCCATGTCGACACAAGTATGATCACGGCAATGCACAGGCTTATTACGGGGTCGATGACATAAAGCCCCGTGACAGAGATGACAACGCCCGATATGACAACCCCGACAGAGACAAGCGTGTCTGCCGCCATGTGGAGAAATGCTCCGCGCACATTGATGTCGTGCTTCTGGTTTTTCATCAGCATCCATGCCGTAAGTCCGTTCACCACTATCCCCACGCCGGCCGTCCACGACACGGCCGCCCCGTTGACCACCTCCGGCGAGGCGAACTTGTGCATGCTTTCTATGACTATGGCTCCCACTGCCACGAGCAGGATAATGGCATTGAGCAAAGATATGAGCACAGTGCTCTTCTTATAGCCGTAAGTGAAATGCCTGGTATGCCCTATCTTGGCCAGCTTGAAAGCTATCAGAGCCAGAAGCAGGCTGAACACATCGCCCAGATTGTGCCCGGCATCAGACAGCAGCCCAAGCGAGTTTTGCGTGAAGCCTACACCGGCTTCGACCGCCACAAACGACAGGTTGAGTACAATAGCCACGATAAAGACCGTGTTCAAAGATTCCAGACTATGGACATGCTCATGATGATGGTGGTGCGCATGCCCCTCTCCGATATGTGCCATGATGATTTATCCTCCTTTTTTATTTTTTTCATTGCAAAATAAACGAATTCCCCATGCAATCGGGTTGCAAAGACATGCACTACCGATAATTATTCATAACTAACATTACATAAGAAGAAGCGATTGAAACATATTCAAATAAAAAATGTACTTTTGTAAAAAATAAAGATCGCAATGTTTAAACTGATAGAGAGCGTAGGCAAATATCTCATGCTGATGAAGCGCGTATTCTCACGCCCGGAGAGGATGAGAATGTTCTTGCAGCAATACCTGAAAGAGATGTCGCAGCTCGGTGTGAACTCCATCGGCATAGTGCTCCTGATATCTTTTTTCATAGGAGCCGTGATAACCGTACAGATAAAACTGAACATAGAAAGCCCGTGGATGCCGCGCTGGACAGTGGGATACGTGACGAGGGAAATCCTGCTGCTCGAATTTTCTGCGGCCATAATGTGTCTGATACTGGCAGGCAAAGTAGGCTCCAACATAGCTTCGGAACTGGGCACCATGCGCGTGACGCAACAGATAGACGCGCTTGAAATCATGGGTGTGAACTCTGCTTCATACCTCATACTGCCCAAGATAGCCGCCCTTGCCACCATGATACCGGTATTGGTCATCTTCAGCACATTCGCCGGAATCATCGGAGCATTCGCCTCATGCTGGTTCGGAGGGATAATGCCCGCCACATTCCTGGAATACGGACTGCAATACGCATTCGTGGAATGGTATGTGTGGTGCGCGTTCATAAAATCCATATTCTTCGCTTTCATCATAGCAAGCGTGTCCTCGTTTTACGGATACACCGTAGAAGGAGGCTCCATAGAAGTGGGCAAAGCCAGCACCAATGCCGTAGTATCGAGCAGCGTACTTATATTATTCGCAGACCTTTTCCTAACTCAACTTTTAATGGGATGATAGAAATAGACCATTTATACAAATCTTTCGACTCGAAAGACGTACTGTCAGACATAAACACCACGTTTGAAAACGGGAAAACCAACCTCATCATAGGACAGAGCGGTTCGGGCAAAACCGTATTGATGAAATGCATAGTGGGACTGCTCGTCCCGGAGAAAGGGAAAGTACTATATGATGGCAGAAACTTCCTGGCTATGGACAAGAAAGAGAAGAAAAGCCTGAGGACCGAGATGGGCATGATATTCCAGAGTGCGGCCCTGTTCGACTCCATGACCGTGCTGGAAAACGTCATGTTCCCGCTCAACATGTTCTCAAACATGACACTGCGCGAACGGATCAGGAGAGCCATGACATGCCTCGACCGCGTGAACCTCAACGGAGCGGCAAAGAAATACCCTTCGGAGATAAGCGGCGGAATGCAGAAACGTGTGGCCATAGCGAGAGCCATATCGCTCAATCCGCAATACCTGTTCTGCGACGAACCCAACTCCGGTCTCGACCCGAAAACATCGCTCGTCATAGACGGACTGATTCACGGCATCACCCACGAATACAACATGACCACCATAATCAACACCCATGACATGAACTCCGTAATGGGCATAGGAGAAAAAATAATCTTCATTGCGCAAGGCAAGAAAGAATGGGAGGGAGAAAAGAGCCAGATATTCAGCGCGACAAACGAAAAGCTGGAGAACTTCGTGTTTGCAAGCGACCTGTTCAAGAAAGTAAAGGAAATGGAGGAGCGGAAGACCGTATCATAAATATACATGCCTGCCTCCAGCCCCATCAAACTATATTTGCAATGACATAAACATCTTAACATCAATATGAATATGGAAAACAACAACCTCACGCCGCTGAGGAAAGGTATAGTAGGCGTACAATTCCTGTTCGTGGCTTTCGGAGCCACAGTACTCGTGCCGCTCCTCGTAGGCCTCGACCCGTCTACGGCATTGTTCACGGCCGGCATCGGAACTCTCATATTCCACCTCGTCACAAAAGGGAAAGTACCGATTTTTCTGGGAAGCAGTTTTGCTTTCATAGCCCCTATCATCAAATCGACCGAACTCTACGGACTGGCAGGCACACTGTCGGGCATGGCGGGAGTGGCATTGGTCTATTTCGTGATGAGCGCACTGGTCAAGTGGCAAGGCAGCAGGATAATAGACAAGCTGTTTCCTCCGGTCGTAATAGGCCCGGTCATCATACTGATAGGTATCTCACTCGCCGGCAGTGCGGTAGACATGGCAGAGACAAACTGGGTCTTGGCTTTCATCTCATTGCTGACAGCGGTAATCATATCGATAAAGGCAAAAGGGCTGCTGAAACTTATCCCTATCTTCGGAGGCATCATAGTGGGATACATCGCGGCGCTATGTTTCTATGAAGTAGATCTCACCCCCATAAAGGAAGCGCCATGGTTCGGACTGCCCGATTTCGTCCACCCGCAATTCTCATGGGAAGCGGTCATCTTCATGATACCTGTGGCAATAGCCCCTGTCATAGAACATATAGGAGATGTATATGTGGTCAACACTGTGACAGGCAAAGATTTCGTGAAAGATCCGGGACTGCACCGCACCATGCTGGGCGACGGCATAGCCTGCTTTCTGGCCGGGATGCTCGGAGGCCCTCCGGTGACAACCTATTCGGAGGTGACAGGCGCCATCTCGATAACCAAAGTCACAAATCCGCAAGTCATAAGGATTGCTGCGGTGACCGCCATCGTGTTTTCTCTGGTCGGTAAAATCAGCGCATTCCTCAAGACCATACCGCAAGCCGTGCTGGGCGGACTTATGCTGCTCCTTTTCGGCACCATAGCCACAGCCGGAGTAGCAAACATGCTGAAGCACAAAGTAGACCTTTCCGACACGAGAAACATTGTTATATTCTCGCTCACCATGACCATAGGCATAGGAGGTGCCGTATTCACATGGGGCGACTTCTCGCTATCGGGCATAGGACTCGCAGCCATTACGGGCGTTGCGCTCAACCTCATATTGCCGAAAGAAAAGAAATAAAAGGATAGAAACACAATAAAAAATGGCGGGTTACCCCGCCATTTTTTATATCCAAGACTTACCGCCTTATTTGTATTCGTCCCAACTCTTTATCTGGATATCGTCTACCTTGATATTGCAGAACGCCTTGATAAATGTAGAAGCAAGACGCGCATTAGTCACCAGAGGTATGTTGAAGTCTATCGCCGCACGTCTTATCTTATATCCGTTGGCCAGCTCGCCCTGAGTAAGACTCTTAGGAAAATTGACCACAAGGTCTACTTTCTTCTCATGAATCAGCTCGAGCGCTTGAGGAGACTTGTCCGACTCGCTCGGCCAGTACACCTTAATGGCCGGAATGCCGTTGTCTGTCAGGAAGCTGTGCGTTCCCGGTGTGGCATAGAGGTTATACCCATGCTCATACAGGCAACGTATGGCATCGAGCATGTCTACTTTCTGCTTTGCATTTCCGGTAGAAAGCAGTATGTTCTTTTCCGGAATGGTATACCCCACCGAAAGCATGGACTTCAACACAGCTTCATAGGTATCATCGCCTATGCATCCCACCTCTCCGGTAGAAACCATATCGACACCCAGCACCGGATCGGCTTTTTGCAGACGGGAGAAAGAGAACTGTGAAGCTTTCACACCCACATAGTCCAAATCGAATTCATTCTTCGACGGTTTCTCCACAGGCAGACCGAGCATGACTTTGGCTGCAAGCTCTATGAAGTTTATCTTCAACACCTTCGACACGAACGGGAAACTTCTCGAAGCACGCAGGTTGCACTCTATCACCTTTATGTCATTGTCTTTGGCCAGGAACTGTATGTTGAACGGGCCTGATATATGCAACGCCTCAGCTATCTTTCCGGCAATCTTCTTGATGCGTCTCATAGTCTCCACATACAGTTTCTGCGGCGGGAACTGTATCGTGGCATCGCCCGAATGCACTCCGGCAAACTCTATATGTTCGGATATGGCATAAATCAGAATCTCTCCGTTTTTGGCCACTGCATCCATTTCTATCTCTTTGGCTTCCTGGATGAACTCGCTCACCACTACCGGGTGCTTCTGCGACACCTCCGCCGCAAGTTTCAGGAACTGTTCCAACTCATGATTGTTGGAGCAGACATTCATGGCAGCTCCAGACAACACATAGGACGGGCGTACCAATACCGGATAACCGACCTCGTCTACAAATCCGTAAATATCGTTCAAAGAAGTCATCTCTCTCCAGCGCGGCTGGTCTATGCCAAGTTCATCGAGCATGGATGAGAATTTATGACGGTCTTCCGCATTGTCCACATCTTTCGGCTGTGTGCCCAACACATTGACATGCTGCTCGTCAAGCCTTGTGGCAAGATTCTGCGGAATCTGTCCTCCGGTAGACAATATCACGCCGTGCGGGCATTCCAGATCGAGAATATCCATGACCCGCTCGAATGTAAGTTCATCGAAATACAAACGGTCGCACATGTCATAGTCGGTCGAAACCGTTTCTGGATTGTAATTGATCATGACAGAACGCCAGCCCGACTTCCGCACTGTGGTAAGGGCATTGACGCTGCACCAGTCGAACTCCACAGAGCTGCCTATGCGGTACGCACCCGAACCGAGCACCACCACCGACCGGCCTTTGTCATTATAGTCAAGGTCGTGAGCCACTGCGTTGTATGTAAGATACAGATAATTGGTCTGTGCCGGATATTCGGCAGCAAGGGTATCTATCTGCTTGACGTATGGCACGATGCCGTATTTCTTTCTGAGAGCGCGCACCTCCAGCACCATGCGGTCGGGATCATCGTTCATGGCTTTCTTGAGCACTGCCCTCGCTATCTGGAAGTCAGAGAAGCCCTGCTCTTTTGCCGTCCTCATCAAATCTTCGGGCACATCTTCCAGCCTGCTGTAGGTCTCTATCTCCTCAGCCGTGTCGAGTATGCCGCGCAACCTTTCGAGAAACCAGTTGTCTATCATTGTCAGTTCATGGATGCGCTCCACCGTATATCCCTGCCTCATGGCTTTGGATATGACGAAGATACGCTTGTCGGTAGGTTCGTGCAAGGCCTTGTCCACATCGGGGATGATGAGTTCCTTGTTTTCCACAAAGCCGTGCATGCCTTGCCCTATCATCCTGAGACCTTTCTGTATGGCTTCCTCGAAAGTGCGTCCTATGGACATCACCTCTCCCACCGATTTCATGCTGGAGCCGAGCACCTTGTCCACTCCGTGAAACTTGCCGAGATCCCAACGCGGAATCTTACAGACTATATAGTCGAGAGCCGGCTCGAAGAAAGCCGAAGTCTCTTTGGTGACAGAGTTCTTCAGTTCAAACAGGCCATAGCCCAATCCCAGTTTGGCAGCCACAAAGGCAAGCGGATATCCTGTAGCCTTCGATGCCAAAGCCGAAGAGCGGCTCAGACGGGCATTCACCTCGATGACCCTGTAATCATTGGAATCGGGGTCATAGGCATACTGCACATTGCATTCGCCCACGATGCCTATATGACGTATGATCTTTATGGCCAGTTCGCGCAACAAATGGTAGTCTTCATTGCTCAGTGTCTGCGAGGGAGCCACCACTATGCTCTCGCCGGTATGTATGCCGAGCGGGTCGAAGTTTTCCATGTTGCAGACAGTGATGCAATTGTCATAGCGGTCTCTCACTACCTCATATTCTATTTCCTTCCAGCCTTTCAGAGACTTCTCCACCAGTATCTGCGGCGAGAACGACAGAGCCTTTTCGGCGCGCTGCACCAGCTGCTCGCGGTCATCGCAGAATCCGCTGCCCAGTCCGCCAAGCGCGTATGCCGCACGGATGATTACCGGATAGCCCACTTCTTCCGCTGCACGGATAGCATCCTCCACTGTCTCGACAGCCTCGCTCTTTATGGTCTTTACGCCTATCTCATCGAGTTTTTTCACAAACAGCTCCCTGTCTTCGGTATCCATTATGGCCCTTACAGGTGTGCCCAACACTTTCACATTGTATTTCTCGAACACGCCCTGTTCATACAGTTTGACGCCGCAGTTGAGCGCAGTCTGCCCTCCAAACGACAACAGTATGCCATCGGGTCTCTCTTTCCTTATCACTTTCTCTACGAAAAACGGGGTGACAGGCAGGAAATATATCCTGTCGGCCACGCCTTCGGAAGTCTGCACCGTAGCGATGTTGGGATTGATAAGAACGGTTTCTATATTCTCCTCTTTCAAGGCTTTGAGAGCCTGCGAGCCGGAATAGTCAAATTCGCCGGCTTCACCTATCTTCAATGCTCCCGAACCGAGCAACAAAACTTTCTTTATTTCTTTCTGTTCCATTTGATAGATTATGTGTGAGTTAAACCGTTACAACAACTTTATGAAATCATCGAATAGATATTCGGCATCGGTAGGTCCGCCATCGGCTTCGGGGTGGAACTGCGCGGAGAAGTAAGGCTTGCTCTTGTGCCTTATGCCCTCGTTGGTGCCGTCGTTCATGTTGATGAACAGCGGTTCCCAATCGCTACCGAGAGTATTGTTGTCCACAGCAAAGCCGTGATTCTGCGAAGTGATGATGCATCTGTCGGTACCCACCTGGCGCACAGGCTGGTTATGGCTTCTGTGACCGTATTTCAGTTTGAAAGTCTTGGCCCCTCCCGCCTTTGCCAGCAGCTGGTTGCCCAGACAGATGCCGAAGACAGGCTTGTCGCCTCCCAAAGCCTTGCGTATGTTTTCCACCGTAACCGCACAGAAATCCGGGTCGCCCGGTCCGTTGGACAGAAACAGCCCGTCATAATCAAGAGTGTTGAAATCATAGTTCCAAGGCACTCTGACGACTGTGACTCCGCGCTTGAGCAGGCAGCGTATGATGTTGTGCTTCACGCCGCAGTCCACCAGCACCACTTTCTTCCCGCCGTTGCCATAGGTTATGACTTCCCGGCAGCTCACGTCCTCCACCAGATTTCTCTTGTTGGGGTCGTTCATCTCCACATCTCCGCAACCGTCTATGATTATCTTGCCGAGCATGGAGCCGCGCTCGCGCAATATCTTTGTCAGCTGGCGGGTGTCGATGCCGTATATGCCTGCCACATGCTCTTCCTTGAGCCAGTCGGCCAGGCTTTTCACCGCCGTCCTGTGGCTGTACTTATATGAATAGTCGCACACCACCATGCCCGACACATGGATTTTCTCCGATTCGTAAGATTCCGACAATCCGTCTTTTTCCGCCCTGCGCGGAACACCGTAATTGCCAATCATGGGATAGGTGGAGACCAATATCTGGCCTGAATAGGATGGGTCGGTCAAACTCTCAGGATATCCGGTCATGGCTGTGCTGAAAACGACTTCGCCCGACACGGAAGCCTCATAGCCGAAAGATTTGCCGTGGAAAACAGTCCCGTCATCGAGGACGATTGAAGCTTTTTTTATGTCTTGCATTACGATAGAATATATTATAATGTACTTTAATTTCTTGCTCTCGGAGTTGGGTTTCTATCGTGAAAACCATGCAAAGATAATCCAAAAGAGCCGAAAAATAAAATTATGAACGATTTTTACCAAACTTTTCTTCACGCCTACAGCCGCAAGCTCCCCGCCCCCCATGAATAATCCGCACATCCACAAGCAAAAAAGCACACGGGAAAAGATCGGCTCGGTCATCGGGCAAGATGGCGTACATACCGGGCGAAGATGTACGCCATCTTTGCCCAAGATGGCGCACATCCCCGGCGGGGGTTGTTTTGACCCCAATAAATAGCACGCTTGGACACATCCGGCCATCCTACATAAAAAGAAAAAATTTTTTTCTACTGATTTTACTTTCTTTTCTTTGCCGGGTCTTATATGCAGAACATCCGTTCAAACGAGCTCGCGAACAGACAAAGAAATGTATAGCGATAAAAAACACCAAAAATCATGACATCAAACAGTAAAATCAGAATAGCGACAATGGCAATTATCCTTACATTGGCCTGCGGAACAGCCGATGCACAACGCCTGCACAGGCATCATCACCCGCATGCGCTAATAACAGTAGTGGAAAAACCGTCCATAACCGTACACTTAAAAAACGAGCTTAACCAGAAAGAACGTTTTGCCATAGCCGTTGCTTATCTGAAAGAACACAAATACATAACAGTAAACAAATATGCCAAAATGACGGGACTGACAAAGGCAACAGCAAAAGCCGAACTCGACTCTTTTGCCGCAGACAAGAACAGGCCTATTTCCGCTGTCACAAAAGGCAAAAAAAGAGTATATGTAATAAATAACAAATAAATACTTTACGCCATGACATCAGACAACAAATGGAAAACAGCTATTATGGCATTGGGAGCAGTTTTCATGCTCAGTTCATGTGTCACTATCCACAGGCATCAGGCACCACCGCCGCCTCCGCACCACCAGCATCATCATCCGAAGCCGAAACCCAAACGGCACAGACATCATCATGCGCTCCTGATGATGGACGAGTACGAATTCAACCTGTTGCAAGGGAATTGCACCATGTTCAATGAATGTCTGGCAATGACCGACACTGCAAGCCATGACAACACTAAATGACAAAGACATCATCGCTGTCGTAAAGAAAGATACGGAAAAAGGCTTCCGCGCATTGATGGCCAAATATAAAGAACCGGTCTATTGGCACATACGCCGACTGGTGGTCTCGCACGATGATGCACAGGACGCAGCACAAGAAACATTCGTGCGTATATTCCGCTCTTTCCACCAGTTGAAAGAAGACAGTTCACTTCAAGCATGGATATACCGCATTGCAACCAACGAAGCCATGCGTATGCTGGAACGACACAAAGGCAGCAAAATGTCATTGGACGACCCGGAAACCGGAGTAAACGCCATAATGGCCGATGAATATGTGGACTACAGCAATCTGGAAGCGGTCAGACTGCAAAAGGCCATACTATCGTGGCCCATTATCCAATGCAATGAAAACAAAGGAAAACAAAAACAAAGAAATGAATTATATAAATTGATTATAAGGTATTTACAAAATTATAAAGGTTTCCTATCCTCTCCTTAAAAATCCTTATTATTCGCCATTTTTGTTACCTGAAACGATACTCGTTTACCGTTTATTTCCTATATTTGCATACGGATATAAACACTTGGGAAACAATGGGAAGAAAAAGAAAATCACCAATCGGGAAGTCCCCGTTCAAACTCAGGCAGCGGAAGCTGGCAGACGGGCGCATTTCCCTGTTCCTTGACCGCAGCGTGGACGGGAAGCATGAATACGAGTTCCTGCAACTCTACCTCTTGCCGGAAGACACCGCCAAGGCAAAACGCCAAAACGCACGTACCATGCGTGAGGCGGAATCCATCCTTCAGGAACGCACTGAAGCCCTGCTCACGTCCAAGGCCGCGACCGTCGAACACAAATCTTCCGGCATGTTGCTGTCCGAATGGATGGAGGTAGTCCGCAAGAGCCACGAACACCGTGGGGCGCGCGACCTGAACGGAATAGACAATACAAGGAAAAACCTCGTGAAGTTCCGTGCCGAGGCCAGGCTGGACGAGGTGGACAGGCAGTTCTGCCTTGATTATGTCGGCTGGCTCCGCTCGTCCTGCAAGACGGCATGGGGCAAACCGATAACGCCCAAGACCGCCTCTACCTATTCCACCACCTTCCGCACCGCACTGAACGAAGCCGTGCGTGAAGGGCTTATCGCTTCCAACCCGTGGAACAGCCTTGAGGCGGCGGAGAAAATCAAGGTGCCGGAAAGCAGGCGCGACTTCCTGACAATCGAGGAGATAAAGCGGATGATTGACACCCCGTTTTTCAACGAACAGGTGAAGCAGGCCTACTTGTTTTCCTGTTTCTGCGGGCTGCGAATCAGCGATGTCCGCAAGTTGCGTTGGAAGGACATTTCCATGTCAGGCGAGGAATGGCGCGTGTCCGTGGTGATGACGAAAACGTCCGACCCCGTTTACATCCCCCTTTCAAGACAGGCCGTCAAATGGCTGCCCAAAGTTTCCAACCCAATCCCGGAAAGAGCCGTCTTTGACAGGCTTCCCAACAACGGCAACCTCGGTGTCAACCTTTGGAGCTGGGCGAAGGCGGCAGGCGTGAACAAGCACGTGACCTTCCACACGGCAAGGCACAGCTACGCAGTCACCCTGCTGACGCTCGGCGCGGACATCTATACCGTTTCCAAACTGCTCGGCCACCGTTCCGTGAGGAGCACCCAGATATACGCGAAGATTGTTGACCGGAAGAAAGACGAGGCGGTTTCACTGATAGACAAGGCATTCTGAAAAGACACATCTTATTATATATCTAGCGACAATGAAGAATAGGACAAAGCTGAAAGAACCGGTGAAAGTAAGGACAAAGAAGCTGGCAGACGGCTCCGAATCCTACTACCTGGACATCTATGTGGACGGCAAGCGCAGTTACGAGTTCCTGAAACTGTACCACCTGCCGGAAATCAATCCGCTCATCAAAGAACAGAACCGCGCGACGAGAGCCGCCGTGGAAACCATCAAGTCACAGCGCATCATAGAGCTGACCAATGCCAAGGCCGGGCTGAAGAGGACGGTCGTCCGCTCCAAGATGCTGCTGGACGATTGGATGCAGTCCTATCTTGCAGACCAGGAGCGCAAGGGCGCGAGGGGGCTGAAGCTGTTGAAAACCGTCATGCGCATGATACCCCTTTACAAGAAGAAAGTAAAGATGGGCGACATCGACAAGGAATGGTGCAAGGGGTTCATCGACTGGATACAGTACACTTACAAGACCCGGTGGGGCAATCCGCTTGCCCCGAAAAGCGCGTCCGACTATGTGGGCTACCTCTCCACCGCGCTCAATGCGGCGGTGCGTGCCGAGGTGATTCCTGAAAACCCTTTCATGTCGCTTCCCCAGTCCGAGCGTGTCAAGGTGCCGGAGAGCAAGCGCGAATTCCTGACCATTGATGAGATCAAACTGCTGGTCAGTACGGACTGCCCGCGCGAGGACGTGAAGCGTGCCTACCTGTTCTCCTGCTATTGCGGCCTTCGCCTGAGCGATGTTTATGCCCTGCGCTGGAGAGACATAGTCTTGGACGGGGAGCAGTACCGTGTAACCACCGTGATGAAGAAGACCGCCGCGCCGATTTACCTTCCGCTGTCGAGGCAGGCCGTCCGCTGGCTACCGGAAAGAGGGGAAGCCGGGGATGACGGTACAGTCTTTGCCGGACTCCCAGCCGAGCCGAACATCAACAAGGTGCTGGCGAAATGGGTGTCAAAGGCGGGCATCCCGAAAAAAATCTGCTACCACACAAGCCGCCACACCTTTGCCACCATGATGCTGACGCTTGGTGCTGACTTCTATACGGTGAGCAAGCTGCTCGGCCACGCCAACGTGAAGACCACGCAAATCTACGCAAAAATTGTTGACAGCAAGAAAACGGAGGCAGTCAACCTGATGGACAAGGTGTTCGACTGAATAAAATTCTTGTTTTCTGCGCAGAAAACAAGAATTATTGCTTACCTTTGCACCGTCAAACAATCACGCATTATGGTAATAAGGGACAAAATCAGGCAAGCCATCGATTCGATGCCGCCGGGAGTGGTGGTTTCCGCTTCCGACTTTGACGTTCCGCGCAACTACCGGGCGACGCTCGTCAAAGCCTTGAACCAGTTTGAGGAGGCGGGCTTGCTCAGGCGCATCTCCAAGGGAAGGTATTACAAGCCTGGCAAATCCCGTTTCGGCGAACTCCAGCCGCCGGAGAGCGAAATCGTGAAGGACTTTCTGGAAAAGGACGGAAATGTCGTCGGCTACATCACGGGAGCAAGGGCGTTCGCCGCCCTTGCCCTGACCACGCAAATCTCATCCGCCATCATGGTGGGCACAAATGTTTCGCGCCGTCCGGTGACGAGAGGCCAATACAGGATCACGTTCCTGCTGCAGCCCAACCCCATACGGAAAGAGGACATTCCTTATTTCATCATCCTCGACGCGCTCAGGCTTATCAAGGAAATCCCTGCGGCTACTCCAAATGAATCCATCGTACAAATCACGGCATGGGTAAAGAGCCTTGGAAAGTCTGAAAAATCAAGGCTCATCGAATTGGGCAAGGCTTACAAGCCATACGTAAAAGCGCAACTTGGCGCAATCATGGAACACCTCGGCGACCCTTGTGACGGGTTGCTGCTAACACTCAACCCGGTGAGCCGCTATAAGATAGGAATAACCCCTTCAGCGTTACCCACCGCCCCAAATTGGAACATAGTATGAGACTGCATGAAAACCCGCAACTGTTCAAGGAGGCCATCAACTTTGCCTCTCGTCCGGCAGACCAAGGTGGATTGGGCATAAGCCCGCTGTTCATAGAGAAAGATTATTGGATCAGCCGTTCTCTTTGCCTGATGGCAGAAGGAGATACGGCAAGCCGGGCTGTGTTCAAGGGCGGTACCAGCCTGTCCAAGGCATACGGGATTGGGGCCAGGTTCTCGGAAGATGTGGATGTGGCCATAGCGGAAGCATGGACATTGAGCGGAAACCAGTTGAAAAACCTGATACGGAGGACCGCGCACCGCATGACGGAAGGACTGGCGGAGATCGTCATTCCGGGCAAGACCAGCAAGGGGTCGCATTACCACAAGGCATATTACCATTACCCTCAAGTCATGGAAACACAAGCCGCCACCTCCATAAATCCCGGCCAGATACTTGTCGAAATAAACTCATTTGCAAATCCCTATCCCTACGAGAGGCTGGCCATAGAGAGTTTCCTCACTACCTTTTTCCGGCAGTCGGGGAATCAGGATTTGATAGATGAATTCGATATGCAGCCGTTTTCTGTTGCCGTGCTGGACAAGCGCAGGACGCTTACTGAAAAACTGGTTTCCTTGATGCGGTGTTCATTGGCAACCGATTACCTGACGCAGCTTTCAGCCAAGATACGCCATTTCTATGACCTGCATTACTTGTTCCGTGACAGGGCTGTCAACGAGTATTTGAAATCTGAAGAATTCCGTTCGGACTTTCTGGAACTGTTCACGCATGACAGGCAACAGTTCGACAAGCCGAAAGGATGGCGGACGCGCAGCCTTGAAGAATCCCCTTTGCTTACGGCATGGGATGATGTCTGGAAAAAGACCGGGCTGGTTTACCTGAGAGAATTGCCCGGACTCGCTTACCATGAGATACCGGCCTCCGACCAAATTTCCGACAGCATGAGCACAATACTCGGATACATACGTAACCTATAGGTAACAGATTTCACTCCAATGATGATGACAGACATATCCAAACGCTTGCAGGAAGTAAACGACACTCTTACCGCATCCTGCGGACAAAAGGATCTTTCCTTTGACGAAGCCCTGTGTCTTTCCCTTTTCTACCGTGACTTCAAGGACACCAACGCCCTTGTGGAGGAAGCGGAGTCATTGGCCGGACAGGACGCGGCACGGCTGCACGGGCTTGCCCTTTCCCTGCTTTCGGAAACGGGGCGTTACCTCCCGCTTGACAAGTCCGCAGTGTCAGACACTGATTACGAGACCCTGTTTGAAAGCCACCTGAAACCCTTTGAGGGAAGGTTCAATGAGGCCAAGGCGGTAGCGGCAAGGCTGTGGAGGGAGTATTCCGACAAGGGCAACCGCCTGGACTACCTCCCGACGGATTCCGATGAATACAAGTCGCTGGACGCAGAATGCGACAAGGCAAAGGAAGAATACGACCGTGCCCATGCGGCGGCAGACCTTTTATATAAGGAATGGATGCGGGAGCGTGACCGTTGTTTCTGTGTGTGGTGTTTCAAGCCTGTGTTCATGGACGTGCTGGCATCCCGGCTGAAAGGGATTGCGGAAAGCATCGTCAACGACCTTGAAAGGATGAAGGAGGGCAAGCCATGAACAGCCGTACCGCATTGCTCAGGGAAACCGCCACATGGACGGACACCGTTGACCTCGGCTTGTGCATGTTCATATACGGGGTATGCAACGAATACCAGTTCGACTATGTTTCGGGCAGCGACTTCGTGAACTTCATGAACCTCAAGCCGACCGCACGGGATGTCTCAGTTCGCCCGAAAGAGAACCTCCGTGTCTGCTACATGGTGCTTGCCGTGTCGCAGACCATCCGTCCGCGCGAGCGCGGCAGGCTGTGGGTGGAGGAGTTCCTCAAGCGTTGCGGCATATCGAAAACCTATTACGACAAGCACCGCAGCGACGTGTGCGCCCAAGGCGCCACCGACGAAAACAGGAAATTCCGCAAGGACATAGACAAGGCCGTCGAAAACGCAAGACTACTCGGTTTTACCCCGTAGCATCCCACCACTTCCCCATTCAGGGCATTACAATACAATTATAGCAATGCGCCATACTGTTGAAAACCAGCAGTGTGGCGCATTTCCGTTATATGCACTTTTCCCACGGAGGCCACATTGAGGCACTCCGGGTCAAACTTAACTTTGCATCCGAAACGGAAGAAAGAGAAAGGCCAAAACCCAGTATCAAAATCTTCTTCCATACGGACAAGAAACAGATAAATTACAGAACGACATGGAGAATGAGCGCAACCTTATGACGACGACAGAAGCGGCGCGGTATCTCGGCCTGAAACCGAGCTACCTCTACAAGATGATGATGCGCCGCGCAATCCCTTACTATAAGCCGGGAGGCAAGCTGTGCTTCTTCGCCAAGGCGGACCTTGACGCATGGCTGACGAGGGTGAGGGTAAAATCACAGAGCGAAATCGACAGCGAGGCGGCACGCTACAGTATCAGCAGGGAAAGCCGCAAATGAATTTACCAACCATTTTTTAATTTTTAAAAGGAACGGACATGAATGACATTGAAAACAACGGGCAGGTTATCAAGGATACCGCTGCCCACGATTCGGGGAACAAGGAACAGAAAAGAACCGAAAAACGACCGGCAATCAGCGCAAAGGCGCAGACCATCCTTTCATTCCTCCGCAGTTGCACGCCCTACGAGGCCGATTCCATCCGCGTGATGGTCAACTATGCAACGGGCAAGGGCGATACGGACACCATCGAGGCGACCGACATGCTGGCCGTCAACCGCTTCCTCAACCACGGGCTGGACAAGGGGAGCGGAGCAAGCGGCGAGGCTGTGATGAGACACCGGCAAGTCCGTGCGCAAAAACTGATGGAAGCGGTCAAGGAGTTCGTCAACATCGGCCAGTTGTGCCGTGTGAGCGTCGCACTGATGCGGATAACATCGGACACAAAAGCCGTGGAGGACGCGCGGAGGCACTTGCAGCAGAGCACACCCACAAATGACGGGAAGAACTGAACTAAAGTGGAGTAAGCATTATGGCAAAAACGGGCGGAGTGTCGGAACGACAGCGAAAGAACAAGGAAAACTCCCGTTGCAGGATGTATATGAACAACGTCATCCACAATCCGGCATTCCGTTCACAAACTGATATGGAATGATGAGAACGACAGCAGGGAACAAGGAACAATATGCTTTCAGGAAACCGGAGAATTTCCGTTCCATCCGCATACGCCTCACAGCGGAAGCTGTCGGATGGCTGTGCGGGACAACGACCGATGACAACGGCAGGAAGATAAGTAATTTCGCCCTGTTTGGCGACCTGTTGGCGAAGATGGCTGTCGCCGCCGGAGAGAGCAAGGGCTTCCGCAGGCCGCAATACCTGAAGGCAGGACAGTTACAGTACTCGGAAACGGCATTGGCGGCAGAGTGGAACATGGGCAGGAAGAAAGCCCATAATCTCCTGGTAGCAATGGAACGGATGGGATTGCTGGCCGTCCGCCATTCAAGGACGGCTTCCGTGGCGGCATTCGCCTGCGTTGGCGGCTGGACGGACGATGGCGGCAATGACATGGATAATCCTTACTACCACCCAACCGGCCCGTACCGGGCTGACTGACAGATGTAATCATGATACTGTGCGAACACCAAAGCGTGCCGACAGGCTTGGTTGAATGGCGTTCTGTTGCGAGATATGCCAAGGTATAACCTCCCTTCGGTCGGTCATACTTGGCCACTCGCGGCACGCTTCCGCCGGGCCGGGCACGGCACTCGCAGGCTCGCACCAATCACCTTTTATAATATAATGGCTATGGCAGAAAACAAGAAGGACAATACCGGGCTGCCGCAGGACGGCAGACGGACGGAATACATCGGTGCGAAAGTCACCGCGGAACAGAAAAGGCACATTAAGCAACTGGCCGGGAAGTGTGGGATGACTGTCAGCGACTATCTGCTGGCGAGGGCTTTCGGCTACAAGCCCAAGGAAAGGCTCACCGAAAGGCAGACCGCCGTCATGGAAACATTGGCGGGTTGCCGCAGCGACCTTGTGAACTACACCTCCGCACTTCGTGGCATGAACCCGGAAAAGCGCAGGCAGATGTTCGGCAGTTACCCGTTCATGCTCGGATGGCTCAAGGAACTCGGGAAGCTGGCCGACCGGATTACGGGCGTACTGGACAGGGTGCGGATGGACAACCGCCTGCCCGAAGGAACAAGGAACGATGACAACCGGAAGGAGGAACCATGATAGCGAAGGCAAAGTCGATAAGTCACGGCATCAATGACATCCGGTACATAACGGGCGAGACGGAGAACAAGGAACACCCCGAATGCATTTTCCATGTCAAGGATAATCTCCTGCAGCCCGGGCTTGACGCAACGGGGATATGGGAATCCATGAAGCTGGCAGCCGCAGGGTCGCCGAGGGTGAGGAACACCGTCATACGCATCGAATTGAGTCCGGCACCGGAACACACGAAAGGCTTTTCCCTCGCGGACTGGCGGAAGTTATGGGACGAGTTCGTGGGTGAGTTCGACGGCATCGAACTGCTTGACAAGAACGGCAGGACCTATTCCCCGAAGACCAACCTCAAAGGCAGCAAGGGCACGGTGTGGCTGCACGAGGAATCCGAGAGCGGCATCCCGCACCTCCACGGCGCATACTGCCGCATCGACGAGGACGGACGTGTCAACAACGACCACGACATACACCTGCGGGCGCAGCGGGCGGCCGAGCGCGTGGCCCTGAAACGAGGTTGGACGACGGCACGGCAGGTGCGTGAAACGAACATCGGGCAGGTGAACCGCGACTGCATGGAAGTATTGCAATCAATGGACAGATGGTCTTGGAACGAATACGCGGCAAGGCTCCGTGACAAGGGATATGAGATACTGGAACTGCGCGACAGCAAGAAAATATTGCATGGCTACGCCCTGGTAAAAGGCAATGCCAGCTACAAGGCATCCAAACTCGGTAAGGGACGCAACCTGACGGCATCCCGGATTGAAGCCACGTGGAAGAAGCTCTACCAGGCAAGGCCGGTTCCGCAAAACACACCGGCAGCGAAGCCCGGCACACCGGCCGTGGCAAAACCGTCTGCAAGTCGGCACGGTTATGCTTCATACAAACCCGGCACCGTTTCCTACGACCTCAACGTACAAGGAAAGGACTTCCGCTACTACATTCCCGAAGAAGCGGCAGAGGTGTTCAACAACGAGTTCGACTACCGCGAAACAGCCAACCACAAGGAGCTTACGGACATGGCGGTGGCTTTGTTCGTCGGCCTGGTGGACACTCCCGTTGTACCGTCATCCGGCGGTGGAGGAAGCAACGACGAAAGCCCGTGGGGAAGAAAAGAAGACGAGGACGACCGTGAATGGGCGAGGCGGTGCGCACGCATGGCGGCACGCTGCATGGGCAGGAAACCGAAATCGGGGTATAGGCGGTAATATATAGATGAGCACGATGGGAAAAGACAAGTTTGACTTTTCGGAAGAAATGGACAAAGTTGACCGCAGCATTGATACGGCCAGGAGGCAAGAGGCGGAGCATGATGTGCTGGAGGAAAATCTGGAGGCACTGCACGAATTGAACAGCAGGACAGAGGAACTCACCGTGGCATTCCGGAAATCCGTCGAGACCTTCATCATGGCGGTTGATGAATTGCGCAGGCACTCCCAAGCACTCTTCTCCGACAAGGCAAAGGAAGAGATTGCACAAGAGGGAGAAAGGGTATGCAAGAGAATGGCGGACGCATTGGAGCGGAAAGGCAACGAATTGATAACGAAGCTCGAAAAGGCAGATAAGCGCATATCCATGCCGCAAGCGACATTCTGTGGCCTGCTATTTACCCTTGCCGTATTGACCGTGTTTGCGGTTGTAATCTGCATCTACAATGAGAGCAACCACCCAGATGCAGGGATTAGAACTATTATTATTTGCACGCTTTGCGTTTTGTTGCTCGGTATTGCTGCGACCATCTTTATCAGCAGGAAATGGAGAAACAGGAAGTCTAATAAAGAACCATAATATTTGATTGCTCGTGGAAACAAGGAAAGCAAGGAAAGGAACATGTGTTTTGAATAGATTAATTCGTGGTGTAAATCCTTCAAATATGCCTATACATGCCATTGGAAATGACCATCAAACGCTCAATCACGGAGGGTGAATAGGGTTGTAAATCAACTATATAATAGCTACAATGAAACGAATTTGATGGATGTTTATATGTTTCTCGGCATACATTACGCAGATTTTTCCTAAAAAATGTTCTGCTTTGCTTCCTTTTATTTAACTTTGTTGTCGGTAATCCCTTTTTCGGCGAGAGTTAGGGAGCAAAAATGTTACGAGTAGTAACAGATTTTAATATGGACACATTGCCTAATGTGGAAACTCGACGAGGCGAGTATAATCCTCTTACGCCGGACTTACCTCCGACGTTTCCCCCTGAAAAACAAAACAATCCAACAGGGGTGTCGGTAAGATACGCGCCTGACCCAAGCAGAAAATGGTTTGTCTTACGTGTAACCTACAACAGAGCAAACCAAGCCAATGATTTCTTGCAGAAATGCGATGTAGACACTTATCTGCCGATGCATCGGGTATGGAAATTCGTCAGGGGCAAAAAGAAAAGAATACTTGAACCTCTTATCCCGAATTTGCTGTTTGCCTATACTTCTCAGGATGTATTGGATTCTTGCATGAAAGCAACGCCGCCCCTGTCTTATCTCTCCTATTATTACGACCACTTCAATACTTTGCCCGATGGGAAAAATCCTCCTCTTACGGTTGCTTATCGGGATATGATGAATTTCATCCGCCTAACGAGTGTTGACAATGAACATATATGCGTGGTGACTCCGCAGCAATGCCATTACAAGGACGGGGATTGGGTACAAGTGGTAAAAGGCGATTTTGAAGGAGTCGTAGGAAAAGTGGCGAGGGTGACAGGGCAGCAACGTGTGGTAGTAAAGCTGGATGGCGTTTGCCTCGTTGCTACAGCCTATGTACCAAGCAGCTTTATAGAAAAGATTCCAAGCAAGGATAATGAAATACTCAAATCAGTATAATACGAAAACAGATTTTGTAAAATCATATATATGCTTATCATACCTTTATTTATTACTGTTGCAGAATCGTGCTCTGAAAATAGTAGTGCGTTATTAGACCAGCTAAAGAATAACGATTATATTTTCACAAATCCGGTGCAGATTGTTTTCTTCGTTATCCTTATAGTCTGTATCATACGCTTGTATTTGTTGGTGAAAGAGTGTGTGAGGTTGGCGAGAGGAAAGTTTAATTCCCCGTCGCAGATAAGTGAGGTGTTACCGGAAATGGCCTTGTTTGTTTTCGTTTCTGGTATGGCCATATATTATGTGGGGTATGCTTATGCAGGAACAGCAGATTGTGTTGTAACGCTCGTATTGCGTTCTGCCTTGTCTGCATTCGAAATGTTTTTGTCAAAGTCCAATTTGATTGGCATTGCGGAAAATTGCAAAAATGACCCCGGCTATATGCTTTGCTTTGCATTCTTTCATGCGGCTGCAGTGGCGGTGAGCATGATATTTGCAGTAACCTGCTTTGGAAAACGCTTGATGGATTATGGAAGAGGGATGATATGGAAATTTGTCCCGAAAAAGTATCACCTAAATGTGTTCTGGGGACTTAATGAGAAAAGTATCCTTTTGGCAAGAAAAATCTATCAAGAAAATAAGACCGGAGAAAATGAATTCACAGAAAGGATTGTTTTTATAGATTGGCCGCAGGCACAAGAAGAAAATAAAACCGGTCAGAGTTTCAGCGGCATCATGGGACTGTTGACTTACAAGACTAACGCTGCCAAACAACTTTCAGATATAAAGTATATCCTTTTACGAAGTTCCATATCGCCGGATGCAATAGATGCGACTCATCCGGAAATACTCCGGGAGATAAACCTCGGAAAGCTGGAAAGGTTCATGAAAAGAGCCGAGAAAACAAACTTTTTTATCTTATCCAACAATGAAGATGCCAATATACACGCAGCCATCAATTTACAGGCCAGTGAAGCAGGAAGAAATGCAAGTCGCATATACTGTAGTGCCAGGGAAACAAAGGAAGTAGCTATTTTGGCTGAATCTTCCAAAGGGAAACTACAAATCATTGATGATTCGAAGGCTGCCGTCATGGAGTTTGCCATGCGGAAAAACGAGGAAGGCAAATGTCTTGCCCATCCCATCAACTTTGTAGAAATAAACCATCAGTTGGGTTGTGTAGAGACAAAGAAACCGTTCACCGCATTCATCATTGGTTTTGGCGCTACCGGACAGGAAGCATTGCGATTCCTTTATGAGTTTTCAGCTTTTGCTGACTGTCACGGAAAGAAAACGCCTGTGGATTTTCATGTATTCGACAACCGAATTGATGAGATAAAGGGAGAGTTATACCAAGAGATACCTGCCTTACCACTTTTGGAGAACCGCCATGAAATCACACTCCATCCATGCAATGCCGGAACACTCGAATTCCTTGGTCAATTGCAGGGACTTATAGACAACCTAAACTATGTGGTCATTGCCACAGGGGAAGACGAGCGCAACCTGCACATTGCCACCATGATTTACGAATATGCCCTGCAACATCGACAGGATGGTTTCAACAAATTCAAGATACTCGTGCGCCTTTACGAATCCGGTTCAGAATACAAATTCAAAAAAGTGATTGATGCTTATGGAAACGAGCATTTCCCGGCAATGGAGCGTTTCGGTAGTCCAAGCGACATTTATACAAAGAAATGGGTGGTGGATGATGCGGAAAAAGATGAAGCTGTCAAGTTCTATGAAGCTTATTGTCGAGTTGCTAATGAGGAGGAATACAGGCCGTTAAACGATAGATGGGATTACGAAGTAGGAAGGGAACAGACCAAATTGTTGGGCTACCGAAGAATAAACAGGAAGCTGATGCAAGATAGAGCGAACAGCAAGCACTGTTACACCAAAGAGGTATTGTTGGGTCTACACGATATGTCAGAGATTCCCGAACTTCCGTCATGGCCCATAAAAATGGAAACAGGAAACCAAGCTGAAAAGGATTGGCGTTGTCGGCTCCTCAATGTTTCGATATGCGAACACCTCAGGTGGAACGCATCGCACCTGATGATGGGATATTTGCCCATGTCTGTTGAAGAGGCGAAAGCCGCTTCAAACAGCTGCAATGAGAGGACGAAGAAGCACCTTTGTATTACAGAATGGGATAAATTGCCTGAAGATCCAGATTACAAATCATACGACTATATGGTAGTATATGCAACGGTAGAGCAATATAATAAAAGGAAACGGGATAATGATTAAAAAGATTAAAGTTATTTGGACATTTTTGCGGAAGCATTTTGACAAGGCGTTTTATAAAGGTGCCTGGATGCAATTTTTTTGGCTGGCAGGGTTTGTTGTCTTTTGGGGTGCGATAGGAGTGTGGGCATCATCTCGTTTTGATGTAGAAGGATGGCGAGTGATTGAATTATTGCTTGACCCCGGTTCTTTCTGCGATTCCGATGAGGAGACATGCGGGAAGGCAAATATTTATTTCCAACTGATAGTAACCCTTTTGGGGGCGGTTTTCTTCACAAGTTTGCTAATCGGTTCAGTCGGAAACTTTTTGGAACGACGGATTGACCGATACCGCAACGGAGGAGTAGCTTATGATGTGGACGACCACATCCTGATTATCGGAGCTGGTAGTATGTTGGTGAACCTGATAAAATCACTGTTGGAGGAAGAATCGAACACCAAGCGCGACGTCGTTATCCTTACTTCAAAAAACGCGGAAGAAGTACGCGGCCATGTCTTTTCTGAAATCCCCAAAAGGTACACACGCAACATCTATGTGTATTATGGAAGTCGTGTGCGGAAAGACACTTTGAACAAACTGGATGCATACCAAACCAAGGCCATTTATCTTTTGGGGGAAGATGACGAACCTGCGCATGATTCCATCAACATGAAATGTTACGAGGCCCTTGCGGAAGTTTGCAAGCGTTCGCAACACACCATTGAGTGTTACATGGTATTGGATCGCCTCACTTCTCTACAACTTTTTTATTATAGGCAAGACAATGTGTCTTCCGGCAATTTGCGGCTTACCGTTGTTAATTCATTAGAGAATATCGCACAGCGTGTGCTGGTCAGCCAATCTTACCGTGACGGAGAGGTGTATCCGACATTAGACCGGAACGGAATCCATGCGGATGACGATAAGTTCGTACATTTCATTATTGTGGGAATGTCGCCAATGGGTTACGCGATGGCCATTACTGCGGCACATGTATGCCATTTCCCGAACTTCCACAGCAAAGGGCTTCGGACAAAAATCACGTTCGTTCAGGCAGGAATCAAGCAGGAAATGAACTTCTTCTTAGGCCGCTACAGCGAATTGATGAAGCTGTCATATTGGGAGTATGTCAACTTGGAAGATCCGTCCCAGTGCAGTGCATCCTATCCTGATGCCCGGTATGTATCTTCGTTGCCCGATAGGAAAGGTTTTTTGGATATAGAATGGGAGTTCATTGATGGCGGCATAGAAGCTCCGGAAGTACGAGATTATTTAGAAAACTGTGCTGAAAATAATGACAAGACCGAACTGTTGACCATAGCCCTTTGCGGCGATTCTCCGGAAGAGAATGCTTCTGCTGCCCTTTTCCTACCTGAAATCATCAATGAAAAGCATATTCCGCTTTTCGTTTACCAACCGGGAGGCGATCAAATGATGCGAATTGTCAAAGACTCACCTCGATATTCCCACATTTATCCTTTTGGAATGAAAACCGATGCCTTTGACAAGCAATATCAGGAACGGATGAAACAAGCGAGAAGAATCATGCACCTATACAGTCAAGAGGGAATCATCACGAATCTACCTAAAGGTGATGAGGGAGAACTTGTTGAAAATTGGTTCAACACCCAGTATGCCTTTCAGCAATCAAATATGTATGCCGCCAATTCCATCCCTTTCAAGTTAAGAAGCTTATCTGTCCAAGAAAACAAAGAGCTTTCGGAAGAGGATATCGACCTGATGGCAAGGACGGAACACAACCGCTGGAATATAGAACGGTTGCTGATGGGCTTCAGCCCCTATCCGCTTTCTGAGCGTATGGCATTTAAGGAAATCTTGTCCTCTGATGACATTGACGCAGCCCATGAATTGAACACAAAACTAAAAGCAGCCAAAAAGAAACTGTTTAAACACAAAGACATCGCCCCGTATGATGAACTTTTAGACGGTTCCAAGAAATACGACCGGACAATCGTCAAGAACATCTTTAATGTATCAAGAATATGATTAAGCCAGCAGAATTCATTCATCCCGAAGATGCGGCTGCCTTGCGGCAGTTGGAAAGCATTCCGGGATTTCCTACACTGGTAAGGAAGATTCTTTCGTTAGGGTTTGAACAATTGATGTATGGCATGAATATGGCATCGGCCATCCGATTGTCCCCCACGCAATTGCCCAATCTCTACAACCACTTGCCACCTATTTGTGAGAAACTGGGAATCGATGAACCGGAGTTCTATTTAGAAATGAACCCTTTTCCCAATGCCTATACGTTTGGAGACACAAGGATATTCGTCACCATGACATCCGGTCTTGTTGAAATGATGAACGATGAGGAGTTAGATACCGTGATTGCGCATGAATGCGGACACATCCTGTGCCGGCATGTGCTTTACCACACTATTGCCAATTACATCTTGAGCGGCGTAGATGCCTTGGGTGTGCTTGGGGCATTGACTGTTCCGGTCAAATACGCCATTCTCTATTGGCAGCGCAAAAGCGAATTGTCGTGCGACCGTGCAGCCAGTATTGTCACTTCGCCGGATGTGGTGGCAAGTGTGATGGCTAGGCTTTCCGGTGGACCAAAGTCAATCACATCAGAGGTGAATATGGAAGAATGGGCCAAACAAGCGGATCAATATGACAGCATCCGGAACGACGGTTTGTGGAATAAAGCCTTGCAAGTATATGCCATTGCAGCTCAAAGTCATCCCTTTAGTGCAGTCCGGGTTCGTGAAATACTCCATTGGGGAAAATCCAATCAATATCAAAACCTGATGTCCAACCTCAGCCAGCAGGCATCGGGCAAGAAATGCCCGCATTGTGGTAGAGGGGTAGAAACGAGATGGTGTTTCTGCAAGCATTGTGGATATAAACTGTAGAAGCAGCTAAAGAACGTCATTAAACGAAGATATACTAACTTTGATGCAGAAGATATACTTCTATCGCCATAGCAGATATACTTCATTGACAAAGTAAGCTATAATACTTTGGCAATGAAACTATAATACTTTAGCAAGAAAGCAATAATACTTTAGCAAGAAAGCAATGATACTTTGGCAAGAAAGCAATGATACTTTGGCAAGAAAGCAATGATACTT
>DVIH01000037.1 GCA_018711405.1 Candidatus Avibacteroides excrementipullorum
ATCGCAGATCGAATTATTTGGATATATTGCATAATGTTACTAAATTCAAGATTTCTGATTTGCATTCTATATTAAGAGATTTTATAGATAGAATTATCAAATAATAAAATAAGATGAATATCTCGACAAACAAGACATGGTCTTTCATATTAGCTCCTGTGATTAAATTTTGTGAGTATTTGGGCAATCACGATCCTGTTTTACTGGTAAAAATCAGATATTTTGCTAAATTCAAAAGGTTACCTGATCTAAAAAATCCACAGAACCTGAATGAAAAAATTCTATGGTTGAAATTGTTCTCAGATACAACCAAATGGACGGAATTAGCTGATAAATATAAGGTGCGTAACTATGTTGAAAGTTTAGGTTTGGAGAAATACTTGGTCAAACTATACGGACATTGGATAAATGTAAAGGATATAAATTTCGATGTTTTGCCGAATTCTCTTATTTTCAAAGTTAATAACGGAGATGGGAAAGGGACTAATTATATCGTGAAAGATTTAAGAACGGAAAATAAAGAAGAATTATGTATTCTTTTTGAGAAATGGCTAAATAGAAAAAATATTGGGGCTTTATCAGCCGAGCCCCAATATAAAAATATGATACCTTGCATAATTGCGGAAGAATTGTTACCGATTCCCAGCGGATACAGTTCTCTCGTTGATTATAAGATTTGGTGTATTAATGGTGAGGCGAAATACATATGGACATGTTGTGATAGGGACGAAGATGGAGGTGGGGCCGATGTGATGACTTATGATCTTGAATGGAATCCGCATCCTGAATTTTCAGTTTTCACTTCTGAATATCGTAAAGGCAGGCTTTTGCCTAAGCCTGATAATTTGGATGAGATGTTGGAATTAGCAGAGAAATTGTCAAATGGTTTTCCACAATTAAGAGTGGATCTTTACAATATTGAAGGTAAAATATATTTTGGAGAATTGACTTTTACATCGCAAGGAGGAATGATGGATTTCTATACGCCTGAGTTTCTGTATAAAATAGGTAAAGATGTAAAATTACCTAAAAAATAGGATTCTATGATTACAGTTGTCTGTCCTATATATAACGAGGAAAAGTATATCGCAAGGTGCATTGAGTCCATTATGGAGCAGGATTATCCGAAAGATGATATGGAAGTGTTGTTCGTGGATGGAATGAGTACAGATCATACGAGGGCGATAATCGAGGAATATCTGCCGCGTTGTCCTTATCTGCGTGTGATTGATAATCCGCAGAGGATTGTTCCGTATGCAATGAATGCCGGAATAAAAGCCGCAAAAGGAGATGTGATAATCCGTTTGGATGCTCATGCCTTGTATCCGTCAAATTATTTTTCGGAACTTGTCCGTAAATTATATGAGTTGAATGCAGACAATGTCGGAGCTGTCTGTCGGACATTGCCTGCAAATGATACTCCTAAATGCAAGGCGATTGCATCCGCTCTGAGCAGTGCGTTTGGAATGGGAAATTCGTATTTCAGGATAGGGGCGAAGGAAATCAAGCAGGTAGACACTGTTCCGTTCGGATGTTACAGGAAAGATGTATTTGACAGAATAGGGTTGTATGATAATGATCTTGTTCGTAATCAGGATGACGAACTTAATGCGCGTTTGATAAAGCACGGAGGGAAGATTTACCTCATTCCTTATATAGTGGTAGATTATTTCGCACGTGATACGATTAAAAAGACCGGGAAAATGTTTTATCAATACGGCTTGTACAAGCCTTTGGTGAATAAGAAACTCGGAAGTCCTGCTACTGTGCGGCAGTTTTTCCCGGTAGCATTCGTTCTTGGTCTTATTTTTGGACTTATAGCAGGATTGCTGAACTGCTATCTGCTTATGGCTTATTTATTCGTGATAGCTTTGTATTTGCTGCTGGCTGTCGTCTCGAGCTTGAGGTCGTCTAAATCATTGAAGCAAGTATATTATCAGGTTGTCACGTATTTTACGATACACTTGAATTACGGCTGGGGGTATTTGGCCGGTTTATATAGAATTTTAGCTAAAAAGAATTTCAGCGCAAAAGTAAACAGGTAATTGATATATAAAACATATAGATATGAGTACAAAGAAAATTCCGTTTTCACCTCCAGACATAACGGAACAGGAGGTAAAGTTAGTAAGCGAGGCCTTGTATTCAGGCTGGATTACAACCGGTCCAAAAACAAAGGAGTTTGAAAAAAAAATAGCAGAGTTTTGCCATACGGACAAGGCTGTTTGTCTAAATTCGGCAACAGCATGTATGGAGATGATTTTGCGCGTTCTTGGCGTAGGCCCTGGCGATGAAGTCATCGTTCCTGCATATACATATACAGCGACAGCGAGTGTAGCCTGCCATGTCGGTGCAAAATTGGTGCTGGTAGATACTGCTCCCGGTTCTTTCGAAATGGATTATGAGAAGTTGGCTGATGCTATCACGCCTAAAACGAAAGTGATTACACCTGTGGATCTCGGTGGTATAATATGCGATTATGACAAAGTCTTTGAAATAGTCGAAAGAAAAAAATCCATGTTTCACCCAAATAATGAAATACAGAGATCTTTTGGACGCATAATAGTTATGGCAGATGCTGCTCATGCTTTTGGCGCAAGCAGAAACGGTCGTATGTGCGGTGAGATAGCTGACTTTACTTCTTTCTCTTTCCATGCTGTAAAGAATCTGACTACAGCTGAAGGAGGAGCTTTGACATGGAGGGATATTCATGGAATAGACAATGAATGGCTGTATAAACAGTTTCAACTCTTGTCGTTGCATGGACAAAGTAAAGACGCTCTTGCAAAAACGCAGTTGGGAGCATGGGAATATGATATAGTATCTCCTGCATATAAATGTAATATGACAGATATAATGGCTTCAATCGGTTTGGCGCAGTTTGAGCGTTATCAAGGTTTGTTGGCTCGCCGTCGCGATATAATTGGTCGTTACAATGATGCCTTGAAACCGTTTAATGTACAGGTTCTGAATCATTTTGATGCCAATCATGTGTCGAGTGGACATTTGTATTTAGTCCGTTTGTTGGATAAGACGGTAGAACAACGTAATGAGATCATCATAAAAATGGCTGAACGCGGAATTGCATGCAATGTGCATTATAAGCCTCTTCCTATGATGACCGCATATGAGGCGTTAGGGTTTGATATTAAAGATTATCCCAATGCTTATGATATGTATAAGAATGAAATAACATTGCCTTTACATACAAAATTGTCAGATGAAGACGTGGAATATGTTATTTCAAATTTCATAGATATAATATCTAAATAGAAGAATCCATTGAAACGGTTATTTGATATAATTTCGAGCGGCTGTGGTTTGATAGTGTTAAGTCCGATTTTTATTGTGATTGCTATTTGGGTGAAATTGGATTCTAAAGGTCCGGTTTTTTATCGGCAAATAAGGGTTGGTAAAGATAATAAGGACTTTAGGTTGTTCAAGTTTCGTTCAATGAAGATCGGGGCAGATAGGCAGGGATTGATAACAGTCGGGGGACGTGATCCGAGAGTTACACGTTCCGGATATTATATTAGAAAATATAAACTTGACGAATTGCCGCAACTTATCAATGTCTTTATTGGAGATATGAGCGTGGTAGGGCCACGTCCTGAAGTACGCAAGTATGTAGATTTGTATACACCGGAGCAAATGCGTGTGCTGAGTGTGAGACCGGGTATTACGGATTTGGCTTCTATACGTTATCGTAATGAAAATGAATTGTTGGAAACTGTGGATGAACCTGAAACATATTACCGAGAAGTGATAATGCAGGATAAGTTGAAGATAAATCTCGAATACGTGGATAATCGTTCATTTTGGGGTGATATAAAATTGATATTTGCTACTTTATATGCTATTGTGGCGAAGTGATGAGCAGAGTTATCTCTCTTTGTGGCGTTCATCTGAGTGGAAATGAACAACAGTTCATAAGCGAAGCTTTTGCATGTAATGAGGTGTCTTGTTGGGGTTCCAATGTAAACGGTTTTGAAGAAGACCTTAAGCACTTTGTCGGTGGTAACAATGAAGTGGTGGCTCTTTCTGCGGGGACTGCCGCCGTGCATCTGGCGTTGATCGCCTGTGGCGTAGGACCGGGAGATGAGGTGCTGGTGCAGTCGTTCACGTTTTGTGCGTCATCTCATCCGGTGAGGTATCTGGGGGCTGTGCCGGTGTTCGTCGACTCCGAACCTGACTCGTGGAATATGGACCCGGCCTTGCTGGAGGAGGCTATAAAAGACCGTATGGCGAAGACAGGGCGGAAGCCGAAAGCCATAATACCGGTGGCGCTCTATGGCATGCCCTATAAGGCTGATGAGATAATGGAGATAGCCGACAGGTATGAAATCCCGGTAATAGAGGATGCTGCCGAGGGGTTCGGCTCGAAATTTGACGGACGTGTGCTTGGCACATTCGGTCGCTACGGGGTGCTGTCGTTCAACGGCAACAAGATGATAACCACTTCGGGCGGAGGTGCGTTGGTCTGTCCGGATGTGAAAACCAAAAACGAAATCATGTTCTACGCTACTCAGGCTCGTGAGGCTTACCCTTACTACCAGCATGAGAAGATCGGCTACAATTACCGCATGAGCAATATCTGTGCTGGCATAGGACGCGGGCAGATGACTGTGGCGGATGAACACATTGCCCATCACAAGCATGTCTGCGCCTTGTATAAGGAATTGCTTGCGGATGTGAACGGCATCACCCTGCATGAAAATCCTTCGGAGCGTTATGAGAGCAATTACTGGCTGAACACTGTACTCATAGACCCTGATTTGCATGTCGTTGGCGAGGAACATGCTTATGAGGCTGCTGTGCAAGGTGCCGTAGGTGGTGCTGCTGGTGTTACGCATGCTTCTTCGACACTGCATACCGATTGTGAACCCAACCGCAATGTGGAGGCTATGAGGATGGCTCTTGACGCTGCCGGCATAGAGTCGCGCCCGCTGTGGAAACCGATGCATTGTCAGCCGGTGTACAAGGATGCTCCGGCATACGTCAACGGTGTCAGCGAGTCTCTTTTCAAGAGGGGGCTTTGCCTGCCCAGCGGTCCTTGTGTGACCGATGAGGATGTGGCTTACATCGTGAGTTGCATTAAAGCGGCCTGCCGCCGTTAATTTTAGACCCATAATCTGGTCAAAATATAAAGCCGCATGGAAACTCGGTATAGCTGCCGGTTTCCATGCGGCTTTTTTTGTTTTCTGATTGTCAGCCAAATTTCTTTTCTAATTCATTGGCCATTTGATATAGTTCTATGTCATTTCGCGCTGTGGTTTGTATGACCATGCCATAACCTTTATCAGTCCATGTCAATACTATTTCGATTCTTTTCGCATCGAATTGAAGATTTTTTACAAAACTCTTGCAATGTGGCGAGTAAGCTATGGATGTGACAACTTCTGTAATGTAAGGTAATATGAACAGGCTGTTTTCTGCAAATTCTCTCAATTCCTTGTTGCCATGATGATCGGATGACAGATTGCAACGTTTCTGCTTTGGTGATATTCCACAATTGTAAAACTTCCTGTCTCTTGTGTTAACCAACCATTGTATGTAGTGCTTGCTTTTATAGTCTTCAGGATTTGAAAAAGAAAAAACATCGTATGTCTTCTTTTCTTTTTTGTTTGTCTGGCATACCTTGTATGTCTTATTATATTCCCAATACTCACACGAGCAAAGATTTTGTCCGATAGAATTGTTTAGGCAAGCGGCGGACAATCCATAGGCATCTTTCTTTTCTTTCTTCCCGGTTTGGTCATTGGGGACTTCTATGGAGAATTTGTTTTCTATATATGTTTTCTCCTCTTTCGAGTCCGGCTTGAAAAATGGCGGCCGAAGCATGGATAGTAGCAACATCTCTTTTTCCCCGCGTAGATTTTCATTGCAGAAATCAGCGACAGTGTAATCTTTGCATAAATGGATGTCCGATATCCCTCTGTCAGGGCAGCGGACTATGCCGAAGCCTTGCCGTTGTGTCTCAGAAAGCAAAGAGGCAAGTTTGTATGCCTTCTCTCTCGCTTCTTCTTTTGATGTGCACAGCGGAAAGCAAGACAGTTCGTTCAAATAAGCATCCATTATATTAAGGAAACTAATTGTTTAGTCCATTCGTCAAGGAAATCATCGGGATAAATGTTAAGCTCGCCATGACAGTCGCATTTGATTATTTCGATATCAGGCTTTGTCTCTTTATCGTCATGTGAGAAAAATATGATTTCCGCGTCAGTTTTTGCCGTAGAGTATGTTTATTTGA
>DVIH01000038.1 GCA_018711405.1 Candidatus Avibacteroides excrementipullorum
GACCCTTACATCAACATCGATCCGGGCACACTCAATCCTTATGAGCATGGCGAATGCTATGTCACTGTAGACGGGCATGAGGCCGACCTCGACTTGGGGCATTACGAGCGTTTTCTAGGCATACAGACCACCAAGGCCAATAATATTACTACGGGGCGCATATACAAGAGCGTAATCGATAAGGAAAGGCATGGCGACTATCTGGGAAAGACCATCCGAGTGATACCCCACATCACCGATGAGATAAAGAGGAATGTGAAACTACTCGGCAACAAATATAAGTTCGACTTCGTGATTACCGAGATAGGAGGCACTGTGGGCGACATAGAGTCTCTGCCATATCTGGAAAGCATCAGACAGCTGAAATGGGAGCTGGGCAAGGATGCACTTTGTGTACACCTTACTTATGTGCCGTTTCTTGCCGCGGCCAAGGAACTGAAGACGAAACCCACTCAGCATTCTGTGAAAGAACTTCAGTCGCTCGGCGTACAACCCGACATATTGGTGCTGAGGGCAGAACACGAACTTGGTGCCAGCCTCAGAAAGAAAGTGGCATTGTTCTGCAATGTGGAGGAGAATGCCGTGGTGCAGTCCATTGACCAGCCTACCATATATGAAGTGCCTCTGAGGATGCAGGAGCAGGGACTGGATGAGACCATATTGCGCAAGATGGGATTGCCCGTAGGAGAAAGGCCGGAGATGAAACCATGGAGAGAATTCCTCGACAGAAGGGAAAAGGCCACAAAAGAAGTGAAAATAGCCCTTGTGGGAAAATATGTGGAATTGCAGGACGCCTACAAGTCCATACTGGAGTCGCTGTCGCAGGCTGCCACATACAATGACCGCAAGTTGAAAATCATCTATGTGCAATCGGAAAAGCTCACCGAAGCCAATGTGGACGAGACCCTTTCGGCTGCCGACGGCGTAGTGATATGCCCGGGATTCGGACAGAGAGGCATAGAAGGCAAATTCATAGCTGCGGAATATACCAGGACGCACGACATACCGACATTCGGCATCTGTCTGGGCATGCAGTGCATGGCCATAGAGTTTGCAAGAGATGTGCTGGGATACAAAGACGCCAATTCGGTGGAAATGGACGAGAAGACCAGACACAACGTGATAGACCTCATGGAAGAACAGAAGTCTGTGACCAACATGGGCGGCACCATGCGTCTGGGCGCATACGAATGCTGCATAAGGAAAGGCTCTAAGGCATACGAGGCATACGGGGCCGAACATATACAGGAACGCCACCGCCACAGATATGAGTTCAACAACGAATATAAGGCAGAATTCGAGAAGCACGGGATGGCCTGCTCGGGTATAAACCCTGAATCCGATCTGGTGGAAATAATAGAGATACCCACGTTGAAATGGTATATAGGAGTGCAGTTCCATCCCGAATACAGCAGCACTATCCTGCACCCGCATCCGCTGTTCCTGAGTTTTGTTAAAGCCGCAGTAGAAAATCAGAAATAAACTTTTTATGGATAAAAATACGATAATAGGATTTGTACTCATCGCCCTTGTGCTTATCGGATTCAGTTGGTTCAGCAGACCGAGCGAAGCGCAGCTTGAGGAATACAAGAGATATAACGACTCCATCGTGGAGGTGCAGAAAATCCTGGCAGAAGAAGAACTGAAAAAAAGAGCCGAAATCAAGGAGATGTCTGTGGATTCGGGTGCGCCTTTCTACTTGTCGCAGCAGGGAGAAGACGAAAGCGTTGTCCTGAAAAACGAACTTGTAAAAGTAGAGATCGGTACAAAGGGAGGAACCGTGCAGTCGGCTACCCTGCTCAAATATAAAGACCAGGAGAAAGAAGACCTGACACTGTTCGCAGGCAAAGACGCTTTGTTTGAACTTATCTTTCATGGCGCGAATAGGGATTTCATAGCAAACCAATATTATTTCACGCCGTTGCTGCAGACCGACTCCACAGTGAAAATGCGTCTGTATGCCGATGCAGACAGCTATATAGACTTCGACTACCTGCTGAAAGGAGATGCGTACATCGTAGATTTCAACATCTCTTATCACAATATGGATGAAATCCTGTCGGCGTCCAACAAATATATAGATATCAACTGGAAGCAGCGCCTGAGACAGCTGGAACGCAGCGCAAAGTTTGAGAATACACGTTCGGAACTTGCCTACAGAACCGGCAGCGGCGACCATGAATATATGCCGTATGACGGAGTGAAACAGGAAAATCCGGAAGAGCCTTTGCAGTGGATTGCATACAAGAATCAGTTCTTTTCATCGGTGTTCATTGCGAGGAACAATTTCGACAATGTGACGCTCAATTCCGAAACATTGAAAAACGGCAGCGGCTATCTGAAGAACCTCAGTTCGAAAATGCGCATAGCTACCGACCCTGCCGGAAATGATGTGACGGGAATGATATTCTACTTCGGCCCAAACCAGTTCCAGACCATGAAATCTATGGACGAAGTGACAGGCGTTGACCTCGACCTCGAAAAACTTGTATCGCTCGGTTGGGTGCTGTTCAGATGGGTCAACAGGATATTCACCCTGCCTCTTTTCCACTGGTTGAGCAATTGGGGGTTGAGCATGGGAGTCATATTGCTGATAATGACAATCATCGTGAAACTTGTGGTGCTGCCGTTCACTTACAAGAATTTCCTGTCTTCGGCCAAGATGAAAGCCTTGAAGCCGGAGATTGACAAGATCAATGCCAAATATCCCAATCCTGAAGACGCTCTGCGCAAGCAGCAGGAGACTATGGCGTTGTACTCCCAATACGGAGTAAGCCCCATGGGAGGGTGTCTGCCCATGCTGTTGCAGATTCCCATATTGTTCGCACTCTTCCTGTTTGTGCCTTCGGCCATAGAGCTGCGCCAGCAGAGTTTCCTGTGGGCGGATGACCTTTCGGCCTATGACGATCTGATAAGCTGGAGCGTTAACCTGCCTTTGCTCGGCAACCACATCAGCCTGTTCTGTCTGCTCATGTCGGCCACAAACATACTCAACACGTGGTTCATGCAGAAGATACAGCCGCCCATGCAGCAGCAGGAGGGCATGAAGTTCTTCAAATGGTTCATGTATCTCATGCCTGTGATATTCATATTCGTGCTCAACGATTATCCGTCAGGACTTAACTATTATTACTTCCTTTCCACAGTGTTCAGCATCGGCATCAACTACATATTGATGCGCATAGTCACACCGGCGAAAGTGAGGGCGCAGTTGGAGAAGAACCTGCTGAAGCCCAAAAAGAAAAGTTCGTTCATGAGCCGTCTGGAAGAAATGCAGAAAGCTCAGGAAGAAATGCAGAAAAACCAGAGAAGACGATAAACACTAATGGCGTAACGTGTCAGAATGCGTGAGTTGTGGCTTTGCACATGGCGCATGTTCTGACACGTTTTTTTGATACCGATGCCAAAGATGGCATTCAGCCACATCCTTTTTCTTCACACTAAAAACCGTTTATATATGATTAATGAAAAAAAGTCGGGGCTGCTTCACGGAGTCCTGTTCATAGCGTTGTTTTCTTTCGCGGCGTTTTATGTTGCGGAGTTTGATTTTGTAAAGAAACTGTCTTTCAGCCCGTTGATCGTGGGCATCATACTCGGCATGATATATGCCAATACCCTGCGGGAATCATTGCCTGCAAGCTGGAATCCGGGACTGGCGTTTTGTACCAAACGTATATTGCGGCTCGGCATAATACTGTATGGTTTCAGGCTCACTTTCCAACAGGTTATAGACATAGGCATCTCGGCGATAGCGATAGATGCGGTCGTGGTGACTTTCACCATTTTGCTTGGCATATTTGTAGGCCGCCTGCTGCACATGGACAGGTCTACCGCCCTGCTTACTTCGACAGGAAGCGCCATTTGCGGCGCGGCTGCCGTGCTTGGGGCTGAACCGGTGGTCAAGGCCGAACCTCATAAGACGGCTGTGGCTGTGTCGACTGTGGTGGTGTTTGGCACGCTGGCCATGTTTCTCTATCCGGCTGCATACCGCATGGGCTTCATCCACATGACGCCGCAGGAGATGGGTCTGTATACTGGAGCCACGCTGCATGAAGTGGCTCATGTGGCAGGAGCCGGAAACGCTATGGGGACTGCCATATCCGATCCTGCCGTCATAGTCAAGATGATCCGCGTCATACTGCTTGCACCGGCTTTGCTGGTCATGAGCATCTGTCTGGCAAAATTCTCGAAAGGCGAGAAGAAACAGGGAGGCAAGATTACCATACCTTGGTTTGCATTCGGTTTCATGCTGGTCATAGGATTCAATTCTCTCAATCTTTTGCCTGCATCGGTGGTCAGCGCCATCAACACGTTCGACACCTTTCTGCTGACTATGGCCATGACGGCTCTCGGCGCAGAGACGAGCATAGACAAGTTCCGCAGGGCAGGGGGAAAACCGTTTCTCCTTGCGTTCATCTTGTGGATGTGGCTCATCTTCGGCGGGTATGCCTTAGTGAAGCTGATAGCGTGAATTAATGTATAGCCGGAAGTCTTTATGACACTCAGTCCGGGATGTGCGCCATCTCCGGCCATGACCGGCTCGATCCCGGGTGAAGATGGCGCATATCCCGGGCGAAGATCGAGTCGATCCTTTTCCCGCCAGTCTTGTGCCGATGGAAACCATGGCATAGTCCTATCAATATTTTGCAAAGCACGCTTGACAAATTGCAATATATTCCCATGCTTTTACTTCCCGAAATGCACTTTTTACATTCAAAAAAGAGAACAAACAAGAAAAAAGTCGGAAAAAACTTT
>DVIH01000039.1 GCA_018711405.1 Candidatus Avibacteroides excrementipullorum
AGACAAGCAAGACTTTTAAAGGAAATCTGATTATTAAACAACTGCAGATACATACAATTATGAAAAAAAACTTATACTTTTGGCTTTATTTTCGACATTCGGAATGAAAATGCTTTCACAAAGCATATAACAGACTATATTTCGAATCCTATAATCAAAAATGGCGACATATATTCAGTCGAGCTGCCTTTCGCCGGAGCATATATACATTGGTATACCGATACTAACGGAGTATATATGGAACAATTAAGCGATAACAGCGCAAAAATGCATTATCTGGAATACGGCATAACCAATGCAAGACTTTACGCCGAACTTCAGTATAACAATGAACAGATCGGAGGAAGCTGGATTGCCATAACGACACCCGATTTGGAAATAATCGGCACAGACAACATCAATTGCTGTGATGAACTTCTCGAGCCAAACCTGATGCTCGAAAACGCACAATATGAATGGACATTCTCCGATAACATAGATTACGTGAAATATCCCGACAACAGCAAAGCATATGTCTCGACTACGCTGGATGCAGTGGGACCATTAAACGCCACACTTAAAGTAACAACAATGAACGGCAACGTACATCAAGCGACCAAATCATTTGAGCATAACGTGATAGACAACATTGAACTTTTCGTATTCACCGACCTCTACAACCACAACAGAAAAGCATTCAACCTCATATTCGGTTCAGACCCCAACATAGAATACACACAACGTTATAGAATAGCATGGAACATCGTAGACTCTTACGGCAACCCTGTAGACAAATCGCAGTTTGATATTTCTGTGACAAACGCAACGTTATGGCAAACTTTAGAATCAAGTTTAGGACTTGTAAATATATGCCCTGCACCAATATTGTTTCCGTCAATAAAAAATCAAAATGAAGAAATAGAAGAGCCGGACGAACCTACGCCATTCAACCCGATAGACTCTTATGTGGCAGGACTGAAAAGCAAAGCCGTAATAATCTTCCCGGCCGGATTTTCCGGCAAAGTTATCTGTACGGTACAAACAGACTGCAACAGATTTTTGAAAAAAGAATATCCCATATACGGTGTGTCATATAACATTTCACCTAATCCGTCAAAAGACAAAACCATACACATCATAAGAAACGGCTGTTCCAACAACACATCAAATGACGAAATAACCGTAAACATTTACGACAACTCATCTTTAGTGAAATCCACTACAGTCAGAGATAGTGAATCAATGACCATAAACGCAGAAGAACTTAGCCCCGGCACATATCACATAATACTATCAAAAGGAAACAACAAAATCCACAGTCAGACCGTTATTATATCAGACTAATAAATCAAACTGACAATATGAGGACATTCAGCCATTTCGGTATTCCTACCGACAAACCGAACGACAAAGAGACATACCATGCGCTGCTGCACATGTACCGCACCGCACCAGAGACCAATACGCACAACATAGAGCTGATGCGCTTCGCCGATGATGACATCCGTGTGCTACCCGAAAAGGTCAGGACCAGACCGCACATTGCATACGTCACCGACTCGATAGAGGAAGAGGCCAAAGGCATGACCATGCTGTTCGGCCCGTTCCGCACAGCTCCCGACAGGCTCATCGCCTTTGCGGAAGACACAGACGGCATAATAGTGGAACTTATCGAAAGACACGAATAAAAACAACCACAAAAAGCAACCCGCCATTGACTTATGTTTTGCCAATGACGGGCTGCTTGACCGTATCAGGATAAAAATTCACGTCATCTCACAATCACCTTATATGTCCTGCCGCCTGCAACCACAGCATACATACCGGCTGGAACGGTTATATCTGCCGCCCCGTCCACAAGCCGGGTTGCCACACAACGGCCATCGGCTGTATAAACAGTCACCTCGCAGGCATTCAATCCCGAAACAGAGATAAGTCCCACGCCTCCGGCCACAGTCACGGCGTCACCGCCTGCATCTTCCACCGAATACGGGAAATCGTCGGTTTCCACAATATTTCCGAAGTCACGCCAGCCGGTAGCCGAACGGTAGGCATTGCCGCAACCTTCAGGCACATAGAGAGTATATTCCGACACCGACTCGCCAAACGGATTGTCGAAATGGTTTATGGCAGGATTCGGCTCAAGCACGGGAGGCACCACAGCCATGCTGTAGACGGACTTCAGCTGCGAGATATTCTTGAAAGCATCATGTTTTATCGTCTCCACCGTAGATGGCAGGGTAACAGTCTCAAGAGCCGTCCTTATAAATGCGCCTACTCCTATAGTCTTCAATCCCGGATGCAGAGACACTGTTTTCAATTCGCTGCAACTGCTGAAACAATAGTCACTCAGATATTCCACACCACCCGGTACCGATATGGTGACAAGTCCATAACAATCCTCAAAAGCACTGACACCTATGGAGCGGAGCGTAGAGGGCAACTCTATGCCGGTTATACCGAAACACCCCATGAAAGTATTTTCGCCTATGCTTTCCAGACGTGCCGGAAGGTCATAATGCGACACCAGGAAACACCCCATGAAGCATCCGTCGCCTATCTCTGTCACGCCATCGGGGATGGATATCGAGCCTTCAAGCCCCAGACAGCTATCGAAAGCAGACACGGAAAGCACCTCGAGCGATGCAGGGATATTCACGGTCTTCATCATTTGCGTATTAGTAAAAGCTCCCATCTCCAACTTGCGTATGTCATCGGGGAGAATCACCCTCTCTATATAATGGTTATAAGCAAGCCCGAATTGAGGAATAGTCTTGTCGGCTATATCAGCTTCCCACAGGTCTATGACGCGCCATTTCAGATTCTCCGCATATTCGTTTATGGCCAGGATATCTTCGGCATTGATAGCGCCCCTCACCACCAGCGAATCCAGATCTTTCCAGTCACTCCCCAGCAGAGATTCAAGCTGTCCGGGAGTTTCATTTGTCACTTCCTTATAGTTTTGTGCCGACAAAACCGGCCACCCCACCACAACAGACAATAAAATTACAACAACCCTTTTCATAATATCATACATTTATAAGTTAGTAATTAATTTTCTA
>DVIH01000040.1 GCA_018711405.1 Candidatus Avibacteroides excrementipullorum
GGTGCGGGTGATGAAGCCGTCTTCGGTGTCGTGTTCTATCAGTATGCCGCATATCTTTTTGTCTTCGCGGTATATGTCGTTGGGCCATTTGATGCTTATGCCGCTGCAATATTTGCTCAGCGTGTCTTTCACGGCCAGCGCCACAATCTCCGAGATGATGAACTGGTCTTTTACCGCGATGCTGTCGGGGCGCAAGTATATGCTGAAAGTCAGGTTCTTGCCCTTTTCGCTTTCCCATGAGTTGCCGCGCTGTCCTCTGCCTTTGGTCTGCTCCACAGTGCTTACCACTGTGAAGTTTGCCGGTTCGCTTTCGTCTGCCAGTCTTTTCAGAAAGTTGTTGGTGGAGTCTGTGGATTGCAGCCTTATGTGCTCGAACTTATTGCTTTTCCTGCCGAATATGTTCATACGCTTCTTTTGTTTTTCTATCGAATTTCCTGATTACAAGCTCGTATGAGTGGTCAATGAGAGATTTCATCAGCTTGTTGTCCAACCGTGTGAAGTAGCATGTGTTCCAGTGCTTTTTGTTCATGTGTATGCCCGGTATTATACGTTCGTAATAGGCATCTCTCAGTTCTATGGCATAGTCAGGGTCGCATTTCAGGTTTATGCTGTCGCCTTTTTCCATGTCTATGTATGCGAACATCTTTCCGCACACTTTGAATACCAGTGTCGTGTCATCGAAAGGGAAACATTCTTCCGATGCGTCTTTTGTCAGGCAGTACAGTCTCGCTTCTTCTATGTTCATGTCGGTACGGGCGTGTTTCTGCGTGCAAAAATAGCGATAAACGCTATAAGTTTTTCCGAAATGCACCAATAAATGTGACCGGTGTTTGGGATGAGGATGGGCTATTTGTTGTATTTTTGCCTGTGGTTTTAATAAATACATATACAGTTATGAGAATATTGCACTTGGTTTTAGGTCTTGCAGTGGCCGGATTGCTTGCTTCTTGCGGCGGCAAGGAGAGCGGTTATGTCATAGAGGGTACCGTAGATGGCCTGTCGGATGGCATGGTATATATGAAACAATATACAGACAAGGAGTTCATGGATGCCGATTCGGCGGAAGTCGTAGACGGACATTTCATCTTCAGGGGAGTGTGCCGCGAGCCTATGGCCTATGGGCTGACAACGAAGAAAGACGACCGCAGGCCTGCGGTGTTTTTCCTTGCCAATGAGCGTATGGAAGTGACGCTGGATGAAACTTCAGGAAGCATTAGCGTGACAGGTTCGGAAGTGAATGACTTTTACTTTGCCAACTCCGGCAAGGTGGGGGATGACGGTTTCGATATGGACAGTCTTGTGGCAGCCAACCCGTCGTCGGCGGTATGTGCGTATTTCATCATGAAAGATTACTCGTGGCGTTGCGATTATGCTCAGCTGAAAAGCATTCGTGGCAAGTTGGACAAGAGTCTGGACGGCTCTTTCTATGTGAAGCAGATAGATGCCTATCTTGCACGTCTTGCCGCCTTGCAGGTCGGTGCAACGGCTCCCGACTTCACCTTGCCCGATGCGGAAGGCCGTGAGGTCTCGTTGAGTTCTTTCAGAGGCAAATATGTGCTTGTGGACTTTTGGGCAGGCTGGTGTCCTGATTGCCGGAAAGCGAATCCGTCTCTCGTAAAGTTGCATGACAAATATAAGGATGACAACTTTACCATACTGGGGGTATCGCTCGACCGTAGCAGGGAACAATGGCTCGGAGCCATAAAGAAAGACGGGCTGACGTGGACAAACGTATCGGATGTGAAAGGCTGGCATTCGGAGGTGGCGGCTCTTTATGCCATACGCTGGATTCCCACAAGCTATCTGCTCGACCCGGACGGGACTATAGTGATGGTGTCTTCAGACATGGACGATATTGCCGGTAAACTGGAAGAATTGTTCCGCCGATAGAAATAGTTAGCCGTAAAATTCGTATCTTTGCACCATCTTTATATAATGTAATTACAGATATGCAGGAAAAGATTATCATTCTTGATTTCGGCTCCCAGACCACGCAGCTTATCGGTCGCCGTGTCCGCGAGCTTGATACCTACTGTGAGATTCTTCCTTATAACAAATTTCCGGAAAACGACCCGTCGGTCAAAGGCGTAATCCTCTCGGGCAGTCCTTTCTCGGTGTATGACGATAAGGCTTTCAGAATAGACCTCAGCAAGGTCATAGGCCGTTATCCGGTGCTGGGAATCTGTTACGGAGCGCAGTTTATGGCCTATATGAACGGCGGCAAGGTGGAACCGGCCAATACCCGTGAGTACGGACGTGCGCATCTCACCAAGATTGACTCCTCGAACCCGCTCTTCAAAGGCATAGGGCAGGGCACTCAGGTGTGGATGAGTCATGGCGATACGATAACGTCCATACCGGATGATTTCAAGATTATAGCTTCGACCGATGAGGTGAAAGTTGCTGCCTATGAAATCAGCGGAAAGAACGTGTGGGGGGTACAGTTCCACCCCGAAGTCTTCCATACGGAAGACGGTACACAACTGTTGAAAAACTTCGTGGCAGGCATCTGCGGATGCAGACAGGACTGGTCTCCGGCTTCTTTCATAGAAAGCACGGTGGCAGAACTGAAAGACATGCTGGGCGATGACAAGGTGGTGCTCGGACTGTCGGGAGGAGTGGACTCTTCGGTTGCGGCAGTGTTGCTCAACCGTGCCATAGGCAAGAACCTGACCTGTATCTTTGTGGATCACGGCATGTTGCGCAAGAACGAGTTCAAGAATGTCCTGCACGATTACGAATGTCTGGGACTGAATGTGATAGGAGTGGACGCGAGCAGCAAGTTCTTCTCCGAACTCAAAGGCGTGACAGAACCGGAACGCAAGCGCAAGATAATAGGCAAGGGATTCATTGACGTGTTCGATGAGGAGGCGCACAAGATAAAAGATGTGAAGTGGTTGGCGCAGGGCACCATATATCCCGACTGCATAGAGAGCCTTTCCATTACCGGGACGGTGATAAAGAGCCATCACAATGTGGGCGGACTGCCGGAGAAGATGAACTTGAAGCTGTGCGAACCGTTGCGCCTGCTGTTCAAAGACGAGGTGCGCCGTGTGGGACGCGAACTGGGCATGCCCGAACATCTCATCAAGCGTCATCCGTTCCCCGGACCGGGACTGGCGGTGAGAATACTCGGCGACATCACTCCGGAGAAGGTAAGAATGCTTCAGGAGGCGGACGACATATTCATACAGGGATTGAGAGACTGGGACCTTTACGACAAAGTATGGCAGGCAGGTGTCATATTGCTGCCTATCCAGAGCGTGGGTGTCATGGGCGATGAGCGCACATACGAGCGTGCGGTGGCATTGCGTGCGGTGACTTCCACCGATGCCATGACAGCCGACTGGGCGCATCTGCCTTATGAGTTCTTGGGCAAGATATCCAATGAGATAATCAATAAGGTAAAGGGAGTGAACAGAGTATGCTATGACATCTCCTCGAAACCGCCCAGCACGATAGAGTGGGAATGACGATTGTCTGAGTGACATCATATATCATAAGTCCGGAGGCCCTGTTGCGGTCTTCGGACTTTGTTTTTACATGTGCTTTGGGGATCGAGCCGATACCCGCCGATGATCGGCTCGATCCCGGGTGAAGATATACGCCATCCCGGGCGAAGATGGCGCACATCTTTTCCTGTGGTCTTCCGGCATAGGATAGAGGGACGGGAATGAGCGGCTTGATATGTCTCAGATGGAGGCTCGTTTGCGCCTTGCCTTTTCTTCGTATTTATGAAAACACTGTTTCCTGAAGCAGCACATCGTTTTTTTAACATCTTATTTTGCATTTCGTATTTTTATTTTCATATATTTGCAAATGAAATTTTATTGTTAACCATTAAATTTAGGAGGATAGTTATGTACAAGTTTACTTTGTTTAAATCGTTTTTATGTGTAGCTGCCTTATCGGCTTCTTTAGTGCAGGCGCAGCAGCCATGGCATTCTTCCAATGCAGGTCGGGGTCAATCGGCTGTTCTTTCCGTGCAGGATGATGTGAGCAGGATGAATCTTGGCTATGTGGATGACGACGCTTATATTTATGACTATGACGGCATAGGCGGTTTTGATGAGGACGTGCGGGCCGGAGCAGCCATATTGTTGCCTGAAGACATGCTTTCCAGCTATGTTGGCGCCAAGATAGTCCAGTTTCAGATCGGTTATTCGTGCGGTAGTGTTTCGGCGACAGCAGACCTTTTCATAAGGAACGAATTTTCAGGTGAAGACCTGGCTTCGGGAAGCGGAGAACTCCAGCTCGGTTGGAACAGCGTGGATTTGGATACGCCGTTGGAGATAACCGAAGACATGGGCGATATCTATTGCGGATATTATCTGACCATTCCCAAAGGCACCTATGCCATACCTATACAGCGGTATGCCATTGTGCCAAACAGTTGTTTCCTCTGGAAAGACGATGAGATGAGCGGCGATGAGGAAGTATGGACGGACCGCGCTTTGGAACTATCGGGTATGGTATTGCTGAAAGTCACCATAGAGACTTCCGGAGACATACTCAATAATAAACTGGCATTGAACAATGTGAGGCATCATGATGTACAGATAAAAGGTGAGGAGGATTTTGCGCTCTTCTCGGTGACAAACAAAGGTGCTAACGATATTGAAACAGTGGAACTGACTTTCGTGTTGGGTGAAGATACTCAGGTCAATACCTTTGAACTTGTAAATCCCATAAGTTCCAACCAGAGTGATGAATTGGCTATACCGTTTACCGCCAATAGTTCTGGCAAGGCCACTGTTTCGTTGACAAAAGTCAATGGAAAGGAAAACCAATTGAAATCTGATTTCGAAATGAATATTTGGGCTGTCGATGCCGAAGTAGCCGGACAGTATGAATACAAGCCTTTGTTGGAATTTTTTGAATCAGAGGCAGTGTCGCTCATCCCGCATTATTACAATGAAATATTCCTGCCGGGATTTGACGCATACAAAGACGACATAATCGTGCTGGGCAGGCATTGCGATGATCAGTTCATGACAAGAGATAATGAAGACCTTAATCTGTTGCTGGACCTTGTGGACAATGATTCCATGAACGTATATATTCCGAATATCTCCATAAGCAGAACTGACATGTTGAACGATCCTATAGGAAGGGGACTGGGGCCTGTGCTCGATTTGATCTTTCCCGACTATGTGGCTCCTGTGTATGAGGAAGCACTGGCAAGGCCGACATTCGTGGCGATAGACATGCAGGCCAAATACAACCTTGCTGACATGACAGCCGAAATCCGTGTGGAAGGCGATATAGCCGATGGTGTCATTTTGGATGATGAGCCTTTGTTCGTATCCTTGTTCGTGGTGGAAGACGGAGTAGAAAGCATGAGCCAGTTGGGTAATGATGACCCCGACACGAAGTTGCCTTCTGAAGATCCTTACATACATAATAATGTTATACGTCTGCAACCCACTCCGATGTATGGGGAACAGCTTGACTCAAACAGCGGCGCGTTTTCGAAGACTTTCGATATAGAGGTTGAACCCGATTGGAATACTGAAAACATGAGGATAGTGGCTTGCGTTAACAGAGGGGAGGAAAACGGCTATTATGACAAGGAGATCATTAATGCCGCAGAGATACCTTTCCCGGAAGGCAAATTCATCGAGGAAAGTAAGGCTGACGGCTTGTTGGTTTATGCTCTTGACGGCAGCATAGTGGTAGATGGCGAATACAGCTCTCTGTCAGTCTATGACATGACCGGACGTCTTGTCGAAAACTCCGGATTGCGCGGCTGCTACATAGCCAGAGTGGTTGTGGCAAACGGTGCAGTCGTTTTCAAAGTCATGGTAGAATAATGTAAAACTGTATGGATTATGAATGGCAGGATTATATTGTTTTTTCTCCTGACTGCTTTTCTCGCTTTGCCGTCCGTGCGGGCTGAAGCGCAAGATGAGTTGTATTTCGGCATTGTCCCATTGGAAGCGGATGCAGGGAGGCTTTCCCCTTTGGGCACGGGAGAAAATAAGTTTTTTGAGACGGTGGTGTGTCTCGATACTTCATCGGATGTCCTTGTCGGAAAGTTGGAAGGCTGCGAAATTGTCGGCGTGAGGTGCTTTTTGAATTACGAATACAGGCAGAAGTCGAAAGAGTTTTCGGCCATAACCGTTTACGAGGGTGATTTGGAAAGCGAACCGTCTTTGAAATTCGTCAACTTCGAGGAGGGATGGAATGAAGTGTATTTAGACCAACCCATACCGATAAATGCAGGAAAGACGTATGTGGGTATGCGCGTGTTTGAATTGCTCGGTTCGCCCTATCCGTTTGCAGTTTATGATGAAGCCGGCACGGTCGGTGCTTATTTCAAGAATGAGGGCAAGAGCGGATGGACGCATGTGGAAAATGTGTCTCCGTTGGCTCTCCAGGTCATCATAAAGGGCGATAAGGATGTGCTGGCAGGTTCGGCTTCGGCTTCATTCTCGTCATATCCCAATGTGGTGGTTCCGGGAGAGGAATTTGCGTGCAGGATATATGTTCACAACTGGTCTTCCGAGCCTTTGGAATCGCTGAAAGTCAAATCCGTCTCCACTTCAGAGGAGGAGCGTGCGTTTGACCTTTCCCAACCTATTGCTCCTTATGACGGCAGGACGGTGGAGGCTGTGTTCAGGGCTGGCGATGAGCAGGGAGAGGAAATGCCTATGAGTCTGACAGTATCGGAAGTTAACGGACAGCCGGTATCAGGCCTTTATTCTTTCACCTCACTGTTTTATGTGTGCAGGAACATTTTTACCCGGATTCCTGTCATAGAGGAGTTTACCGGTTTAGAATGTGTGAACTGCCCGTTTATGTCGTATTACATAGACATAGCCCTTGAGGAGTATGCTGCACCTTATGTTTACATAGCACATCACGCCGGTTACAGGGATGACGAACTTACCACAGAGGCGGATAAGGCTCTGCTTTACCTGTTTCCGGAGTCGGAGGCTACGTTCAATCCGGCTGTGATGTATGACAGGCGTGCATTGGAGTCGGGTGAAGGCGATATAATTCACGGTGCCAGGCTTGCAAGTCCTGAACCTTATTATCAGGCCGTCACAGAAGCGAAAGGATATCCGGCAGAAGCAATGGTGCTGGTGGACATGTCGGAGGAAAACGGGGTGATAGAATGTTCGGCCGAAGTGACCGTGACAGATATAGCGATAGAAAAGGGTGGGGATTTCCGCCTGTCGGCTTTTCTGATAGAAGACAGCATCACGGTGGAACAATATCACCAGTCAGGGCTTGATGTGGAGGGCGCTCCCGATGATTTGCTCGAACGCTTCAGGCATAACGGGGTGATAAGGAGATGCCTTTCGGCCGATCCGTTGGGAGATGTCATGACGTTTGACGGTGAAAACGTCTTCCGCATTGATTATCCGGCTTTTGAAAAGGAGGCTGTGTGGAATTGGGATAACTGTCACGTGGTGGCGGTGGCACATAAGGTAAACAAGGAAGACTTGGCGGACAACTATGTGTTGAATGCTGGCGATAACCGTCTGAACGAAGTAGCTAAATCTGTCAGGATGCCGCGTGCTGATGCTGCGGATGATATATCGGTATATGTCGATGGCAATCGCAGATTGAGGACATCAGAGCCTGTCAAGTCCTTGCGCGTTTATTCTCTTGACGGGTGTCTGTTGCAGCATGATGCAGCCCTGCCCGAAGGAATATATGTGGTGGTATGCGTCTCTCTCGACGGTGTGCCGCATCCATGCAAAGTTGCAGTGAGATAGAGGTCGCCCTGTTTTAGGGGGTCTCTGACATACCTGAAGGAACTGTTTCAAAATGGTAAATTTTGGCGCAGTTCCTTTTTTTGTTCCCCCTGCTTTTCCCAAAAAAGACTTATAGTTTTTTTATGTTTCTGAAAATCAGTCTGCTATGATGCCTGTGACGTGCGCCCCGTAAAGGCCCGCCCGGGATCGAGCCGATACCCGCCGGGTATGTGCGCCATCTTCGCCCGGGATGTACGCCATCTTTGCCCGATACCGAGCCGATCCCGGGCGGCGTGTCTGCGGCTGTCGTTTTAGTTAAATCTTTGTAATTGTCCGTTCAACTTTTTACGGAGACATCTTTATAGTATAATTTTGTATTTGATAACCGTTTTACATTTTATATGGATGAAATAATAATTATTATCGGGTTGATAATATTGAACGGTGTTTTTTCCATGTCGGAAGTCGCTCTTATATCAGCCCGCAAATCGAAACTTTCCGCAGACGCCAAAAAAGGCAACAAATCGGCCGGTACGGCCTTGAAACTGGCAAACGAGCCTGACCGTTTTCTTTCCACAGTACAGATAGGAATCACATTGATAGGAATACTCACCGGTATCTATTCCGGCAACAAGATAAGCGAGGAACTGACTCATTACATGATTTTATGGGGAGTGCCTGCGGGCTATGCTGCCGGCATAGCGCAAGGCGTGATAGTGATAATCGTGACATATCTCACCATACTGTTTGGCGAGCTGGTGCCTAAGAGGATAGGTCTGGGCATCTCGGAGAAAGTTTCCGAGACGGTATCCCGCCCCATGTACGTGCTTTCTGTCATAGCTTCCCCGTTTGTGTGGCTGTTGTCCAAAAGTACGGAATGCGTGTTTGGCATGTTGGGCATCAAGAATGCCGACAGCAAGGTGACGGAAGACGAGATAAAGTCGATAATACAGGAGGGTACGGAAGACGGAGAAGTGCAGCCTATGGAGCAGGACATAGTGGAGCGCGTGTTTATGATGGGCGACCTGAAAGTCGGTTCCATCATGACGCACAAAAATGACATTGTCTTCCTCGATACGGGTATGAACGCCGAAGACGTGAAAGAGTTGCTCGGCAGCAAACTTTATGAGTTCTACCCCATCACTGAAAAAGATGTGGACCACATAAAGGGAGTGGTGATGCTGAAAGACCTGGTGCTGCACCTGTATGAACCCGATTTCAATCTTGGGTCGCTCATACGCAAGCCGGTGTATTTTTATGAGAGCATGAGCGTGTATAAGGTGCTCGAACACATGCGCGACAAGAAAGTGAGCCGTGCTCTGGTGTGCGATGAGTTTGGCATGTGCGTGGGCATCATAACCCTGCGCGACATAATGGAAGGCCTTGTGGGCAATATGCACGATGCGGGCGATGAGCCTGACATAATAAAGAGGACTAACGGCGATGGATGGTTCGTGGACGGACAATGTTCGCTATATGACTTCCTCTGCTATTTCGACAAGAGCGAGTATTTTGAAAATTCCGGTTATCACACGGTGGGGGGATTGATTTTGCAGGAACTCCAGCACATACCGGTGAGCGGTGAGGTGATAGAGTGGAACGGATTTTCGCTTGAAATAGCCGATATGGACGGGGCGCGCATAGACAAGGTGCTTGTGAAGCTCATCGATGAGGGCGAAGATAAAGATAAGGCTGAAGACTGATTTCCACCCGTGTACGTGGCTTTTGCCTTGTTTCCTGTAAGAGAAAATCACTTTTTTTCATAGGTTTCCGAAAAAGTCATTGAAAGTATTTGCCGTCACTTTATGTTTGTATGCTGAAAGCAGGCATAAAGTGATGCGCGCCGCTTTTCATGCCTCTTTCGGTTTTTTTGTATAACAATAAAGTTAATGACCTATGAGAAAAATTGAGATGATTGTGATTCATTGCTCGGCTACGCGCGAAGACGCGAGCTGTCCGTTGGAAACTCTCCGTATGTGGCATTTGCAGAGAGGCTTTTCCGACATCGGTTATCATTATTACATCACGCGCGATGGTGCATTGCATGAAGGGCGCAGGCTTGAGGTGCCGGGTGCTCATGCCGCCGGTTTCAATGCTTTCAGCATCGGCGTTTGCTATGAAGGCGGGCTTGATGCCGCCGGCAGGTGTGCCGATACGCGCACTCCTGCCCAGAAAGATGCTATGGATGTGCTTGTGAAAAGACTTGTCCGCCGTTATCCCGGCATAACGAAGATTGTGGGGCATAGAGACTTGTCGTGCGATGCTGATGGCGACGGCATCGTGGAGCGTCATGAATGGGTGAAACAGTGTCCGTGTTTTGATGCGGCAGCCGAATACGGCAGCTTTGCTTTGTGGAATGCAGGCAGGAAAGGAGGTAGCAATGATTGATGTGTCAGGCGATGCAAAGAGTTGTTTCTTCACTGATTTGGCCCGTGCCTATTGCCCTTATCTCACTGCACGCTATGCCTCCCGCACTTTGCGGCGGTGGATAAGGCTCAACGGCAGGCTCAGCAGCCTGTTGGCCGATACCGGCTATTCCGATACTTGCCGGTTGCTGACACCTAAGCAGGTGGCTGTGATAATGGATGAGTTGGGCGAACCGTGAGACGTTATGTTTTGAAATGATACAGGCGCAGACTTTCAACGAGCCTGCGCCTGTGTGTCAATGGTTCTTATGTTTGTATTATCTTACTGAAACTTTCTGTGTCTGTATGCCGTTGTCTGCATATACTTTCACGATGTAAAGTCCTTTGGGCAGTGCCATGCTTCCTGCATTTGCCATGCTTCCTGCCAGTCTTCCGTCTGTGGTGAATATCTGTACGTTTGCCACGTCTTCTCCTATGACGGCTATTTCGCCTTGCAGTCCGTATATTTCCACATTTTCAGCCCGGCTTTCCGTAATGGCAAGGTTCTCGCCGTTTACGGCGTAGCTGTTAACGTTGAATACTCTGGATTTCTCGCGGTTCACTTCATCGTGATTTGAGATGAATGCTACTATGTTCATGTTCTCCGGATTTGTCGGAACTTCGTAGGTCATGTCATATGAAGCATCGTATGCCGATGTGATTTTTTCCGGGATTACATAAGTAGCCGCCCACTGATAGTGGTTGTCTTTGACCTCAAGTTCCGCACCTGTTGCCGGAGTGAGGAATGCCCTTATCGTGTGGTCGTATGTGAAGTCGCCTGTTGCTCCCGATTGTCCATCGCTTACTATGCCGTCTTCAGTGAGTACTACAGTAAGTCTCGGGGTTACATCGCGCACGATGAAATCGCCGCTTACGAATACTCTCAGTTCTCTGGTTTCGGGGTTGTAGTTCTTTCTGATGTTTACGCTTGCGAATGCCGGAGTTTTTACTGATTCAATGTTTCCAAGGATGTCTACAGGATTGTTGGGTACTATCACCATGCCCGGATATTCCTGATATGTGTTTATTTTTGTCCTGTCTGCGACATATCCCGGAGCGAAAGAGGACGTGCCGTTGAAAAAGAATTCGTTGAGTTCGGTACTTTCTTCAACTGTAAATTTATCGGTGAAGTATCCGGTGTGGTGCGCTATTCTTACTACGCTTTCTTCTCCGTCAAGGGCTACTTCCATGTTGGAGTGTCCCAACGGGCAGTTTACACATTTTTGCGTGGTGAATTCTTCTACCAATACTTTTTTTTCTGCATAGTCCAATACGTTGTACTTCTCGTCCTTATTGTATGTAAGCGTGTAGTAGCTTGCCTTGTTGTCATTCTCATTCAGATCCCCTGTTGCAGCATTGCCGCTGATTGTTACTTCCCTGAGCGATGCGTGATCTGTATTCACGGGCAACATGAATTCTATCAACTGTGGTTCTCCTCCGACAGGTATTTCTGCTTCAATTGTTTGTGTCTCAGTATTGTTTTCATCGGTGAATCCGCATTTTATCTCGGTGTTGGAAAAAGGTATTGTTCCTGCATTTTTTACATATGCCTGCACTAATATGTTTTCACCGTTGTTGGCGCATGGAGTGATGTTTACCTTGTCTACTCTTACGTCAGGCAATGTTATTTCTCTATCTCCTTCTGTCACTGCGTATATGGCCAGAGTCTCTTCCGGGAATGTCCATGTTTCTGCTTCATCGGAGTCTCCTATGAATACTTTGCAGATGTCGGGATTTCCGTTCAAGGTTGTTCCCACTGCGGATATGTTAGCGCGCATGTTTCCTTGATAGCCTATGTAGAATTTTTTGCCTGTTATGGTGTAAGGTTCGTTAAGTTCCACTTCATGCCATCCGGGTGTGGTACCTGTTACTGCCTGTCTTACTTTGTTTCTTTTGAGGTCTTCTGTGACAAGAATCTGTATGTCGCTTATTCCCGTAAAGTCGTAATTGCTTTTAAGGCCGTAGCAGATTTTTGTGATTTTATTGCCTTCCAATTGTTTGGCGAGGGTTTCGTTTACTTCGATGAGTACTTTTATCTTGTCATCCTTATTGATGTTGATACCGTTGTTAAGCTCATCGCTGCAGTACTTGATGTTTTTGTTGTCGGCAGTACTTGCCGGAATTTCATTACGGATAATTCTTCCGTCATTGTCTTGCATCGACAGTTTTTGGGCATAGGCCGTGTGTGTTGTCATTGCTCCGCAAAATGCTACGGTTGCTAAAAGTAGAAATGTTCTCATAGGTAAGTTATGTAATTAAAATTTGTTATAGCTTCATATTCTCTTAAGAATCTTGCAAATATACTTTTTTTCGGATATAAATGAACCGCTTTGGTTCGCTTTAATTTCTTAAATATGCTTAACCTTACAGTCTTACAGTTTATATGACCTGTGTGTCATGTAAAAAACAGGCGGGGAATAATTTCCGCCGCCTGAATTGTCAAAAGATAATATTAGAGAGAATTGAAAAAAATATGCTTCATTGTTGTGTTGTCATAACTGTCTGCTTATTATTTCGTTTGAAGTTTTGGCTGTGTCTATCTTTGCATCTGATGAATCGGTCCGGACTGCATCGTCTTTGTCCTTAGGCGATTTTTTCATGTTTATGAATGTTTCTGCTATCTCATTTTTCCTGCTTGTGCTGATGATTTCTTCAGTCGTCATGTTGTTGCTGTCTGCAATGTTGTTCTCTTCTATTATGCCGTTTTGCAGATATTTCCCTATCAGTATTGCCAAGATTGCGACAGCAACAGCCTTGAATGCCGGGATCAGTCTTGCTTTCCAATTGTTGGGGATGGCTTTTACTGTATTTCTTCTGTTTATGGATTCTCTGATTTTTCTTTCTGCCTGTTTTGGAGTTTTTATGTTTTTTGCCTGATTCATTTCATGGAATAGCGGTTTGAATATATTCATGCCGTCAGGCACGTCATCTTGTTTGAAGAATACTTGCAGTATCTTTTCTTCTTCCACAGAGGTAAGTCCTTTCCAGTATTTGTCAAGCAGTTGTTCTATGTATTTATAATCCATAATCAATCAGTTTCAAATATTCTTCTTTAATCTTTTGCCGTGCTCTGAAGATGCTGACTTTCACATCGCTTTCGCCGATTTGCATGATTTCCGCTATTTCTTTGTAGGACATGCCTTCTATATCTCTCAGCTGCATGGCGGTTTTTTGTTTTTCCGGCAATTTCCGCATCAGTGCGGAGAGGATGTTTCCGCTTTCCCGGTTTTCCAAGCGGGTGTGCGGAGTTTCCTCATCTGCCGGATCGTAGTTTTCAGTTTTCTCGGAATGGGTAGTTTTCATTTTTTCAGTCTTGTCCAGCGACATGTTGCGTGCGACAGTCATGCACCAGGCTTCCATCGATTGTATTTGCCGGTTTTCTTCAGTCAGTTTCCATGCTTTTATCATGGTTTCCTGTACTATGTCTTGGGCATCTTCTTCGTTTTCCGTTATGCGCAGTGCCAGCCTGTAGAGTTTGTCTTTCAGCGGCAATACATCTTTTATGAAGTCCGGTTTTTCCATTCTCTATGTGTAAGACGGTTGTGTGACGGAAAAGTTACAGCGTGGTGTGATTTTTTTCAGATAAAAAAGCGGAGTATCTCGTTTTTCGCATGGCGAATCGAAGATACTCCGCGTGTGTTTCAGATGGCCGTGCAGTCGCGGCTTATTTTATTTCCCAAGTGTCTCCGGTGTGGAGGAATTCTTCCAGAGTATGGATTTTCTTCTTGGCTTTCACTTCTTCTATCTGCTGGTGCACGCATTCATCGTAGCATGGTGCTTCCACATCTCTTATTACGCCGAGTGCAACGGGGAAATCGGGGCCTTCCATAAGCGCGAGCTTCATGTGCAGGGTATTGTCTTCGCAATGGGCATCATGCACGAGGATGTCTTTTTCTGTTATTCCGTTTTCTCCTATCTTTACGACTTTCAGTCCGAATCCTTCCTGCATCAGGCCTTTGTCTCTGTTCTTTCCGAAAATCATCGGTTTGCCGTGTTCCAGATAGATTGCGTTATCGTCTCTCAGTTCTTTTGTGGCAAGGTTGCTTTGCGAACCGTTGTTGAAGATGACGCAGTTTTGCAGCACTTCCACTACCGATGCGCCTTTATGTTGTGCCGATGCTTTGAGCACTTCCGCGCTGTTGGCCAAATCGACATCCACACATCTTGCGAAGAAGCGTCCTCTTGCTCCGAATGCGAGTTCTGCCGGGCGGAACGGGTCTTCCACTGTGCCGTAGGGTGATGATTTCGATACGAATCCTCTGGGCGAGGTGGGCGAGTACTGTCCTTTGGTCAGACCGTATATGTGGTTGTTGAGCAGCACTATGTTGATGTTCACGTTTCTTCTCAGGGCATGGATGAAGTGGTTTCCTCCGATGGCGAGTCCGTCGCCGTCTCCAGATATCTGCCATACTGTGAGTTTGGGGTTGGCTACCTTTACGCCTGTGGCTATGGCTGCCGCACGTCCGTGTATGGTGTGGAAGCCGTAGGAATTTATGTAGTAGGGCAATCTTGACGAGCATCCTATGCCGGAGATTACTACTGTGTCGTGAGGCGCAACTCCGAGTTCCGCCATGGCTTTTTGCAATGAGGTTATCAATGCATGGTCACCGCATCCGGGACACCAGCGAACGTACTGGTCGCTTTTGAAATCTTTTGCTGTATATTGTTTTTCGCACATAGCCTTACTCCTCCATCATTTTTGTAAATATCTCTATGAGTCTTAATACGTTGAACGGTTGTCCTTTGACGCGGTTGAACTGTTGCAGTTCTATGCCGGGTATTCTCATTCTCAGCAGTCCGGCAAACTGTCCCATGTTCTGTTCCGCCACTACAATCTTCTTGTATCTTCTTAATACTTCGGCTGTGTTTGCCGGAAATGGGTTGATGTATTGGAAATGCGCCAAAGCGACTTTCTTGCCGTTTTGTCTCATTTGCTGCATGGTGTCATACAGGTGTCCGAAAGTGCCTCCCCAGCCTACGATGAGCAGGTCTGCATCGTCTTTGTCGCCGAGTACTTCGAGCGGCGGCAGCGATGCTGCTATCCTGTTGATTTTTTCTTGTCTTGTGACTGTCATCTTCTGGTGGTTGGTGGAGTCGGTGGAGATTACACTCGTGTTGTAGTCTTTTTCCAGTCCTCCCAGACGGTGCATGAATCCTTCCGTGCCCGGCACTGCCCAGTAGCGCACCATTGTCTCTTCGTTTCTGAAATATGGTTTCCAGCCTTTTTCGAGCAGGTCTTTGGTTACGTAGTTAGGCTTTATTTCCGGATAGTCGGCGAGCGATGGTATTTTCCATGAAGCCGAGCCGTTGGCAATGTATCCGTCGGTGAGAAGGATTACCGGTGTCATGTGTTCCAATGCAATCTTGCATGCCATATATGCGGAGTCGAAGCAGTTGGTGGGCGATGTGGCTGCGATTACTACCAGCGGGCTTTCGCCGTTGCGTCCGAATACGGCTTGCAGCAGGTCTGTCTGCTCGCTCTTTGTAGGCATACCGGTGGACGGGCCTCCGCGCTGCACGTCTACTACCACGAGAGGCAATTCCGCTATGACTGCCAGGTTGATGGCTTCGCTCTTCAGGCAGATGCCTGGTCCTGATGTGGATGTCACTCCGAGTGAACCTGCGAAAGAAGCTCCTATGGCGTTGCAGCATCCCGATATCTCGTCTTCGCATTGCACTGTCACTACTCCCAGATTTTTCAGCTTGGAGAGTTCGTGGAGTATGTCGGTGGCAGGGGTGATGGGGTATGAGCCCAAGTAGAGTTGCAAGCCTGCTTTTTCGGCTGCTGCTACGAGTCCGTATGCGGTGGCCATGTTTCCGCTCACGTCTCTGTAGACACCTTTCAGGTTCTGGTCATGGTCGTGTGCTTCCACTCTGTAGGTGTTGGGCACGCTTGCGTGGGTATTGTGTCCGTAGTTGTAACCGTCGTTGAGCACTTTGATGTTTGCTTCGGCTATTTCCGGTTTCTTTGCGAATTTCTCGCGCAACATGTGTTCGGCATGTTCCAGCGGTCTGTTGAACAGCCAGCATACAAGGCCGAGCGCGAACATGTTCTTGCATCTCAGCATCGATTTGTTGTCCAGGCCGGAGTCTTTCAGGCTCTCTTTGCACATTGATGATATGGGCACTGCCAAAACGGGATTGTTGATGCCAAGCTCTTTGATTGCATCGTCTGTGGTATAAAGAGCTTTTTCCAGGTCTTTCTTTGTGAAAGAGTCTGAATCGGTTATGATTATCGATCTTGGCGTGAGGTGTTTGGTGTTGACCTTCAACGCTGCGGGGTTCATTGCTACGAGGACATGGCACTTGTCTCCCGATGTGAAGACCTTGTGCGCTCCGATGTGTACTTGATAGCCTGACACTCCGCTTATGGTACCTTGCGGTGCGCGGATTTCTGCCGGGTAATCCGGGAAAGTGGAAATGTCATTTCCGAGAACGGCCGATACGGTAGAGAATATGTTTCCCGCAAGTTGCATGCCGTCTCCAGAGTCACCGGAGAAGCGTATTACTACATCCTCCAGTTCTTTGACCAACTTTTCGTCTGCCATAGTTAATAAAATTTATAAAACTGTTTCTTTTTTATTTTTATACTGCGGGGAATCCGTGTGTTTTCATAGCATCTGCGATTTCCGCGACAGCATAGTTCATATACTGTCGCAAAGTAAAAAAAGATAAGTGAAACGGCAAAATGTTTTCTTATCTATTTTGCGTAATAAATTTTTATTGTGTTCGGATAAGGGCTGTTTTTTCAAATTCATGACAGTCTGCCCCCGCGCCCCTGCCCGATAATGCTTGTGCCGTGTTTACATTTTGTCAGAAAAAGGCCGGATAGGGCATCGCCGGGGATGTGCGCCATCTTTGCCCGGGATGTACGCCATCTTCGCCCGGGATCGGCTCGGTCACCGGTCGTTACCGAGCCGATCTTTTCCGTATGTCTTTTTTAACATGAAATTAAGCGCGCCTGCCGCAGGCTTTGTGTTTTTTATATTACTTTTGTTTGTCTGAAAATAAAAAAGGAAGTAATGTCATGAAAGAAAATGAAGCTTTGAAATATCATGAGTCGGGCCGTCCCGGAAAAATAGAAGTGGTGCCTACCAAACCTCACGCCACGCAGTACGATCTGTCGCTTGCCTACTCGCCCGGAGTGGCGCAGCCTTGCCTTGCCATAAAGGATAACAGCGATGCTGCGTACCGCTACACAGCAAAAGGCAATCTTGTGGCTGTAATATCCAACGGCACGGCAGTGCTCGGGCTGGGCAATATAGGTGCGATGGCGGGAAAACCTGTCATGGAAGGCAAAGGATTGTTGTTCAAGATTTTTGCCGATATCGACGTGTTCGACATAGAAGTAGACACAGCCGATGTGGATAAATTCGTGGAGACAGTGAAGATGATTTCACCGACTTTCGGCGGAATAAACCTGGAAGACATAAAGGCTCCGGAGTGTTTCGAGATAGAAAAACGCTTGAAAGAGGAGCTTGACATCCCTGTGATGCACGACGACCAGCACGGCACGGCCATCATATCGGGAGCGGGACTGCTCAATGCCCTTGAGCTGAACGGCAAGAAAATCTCTGAAATCAGGGTTGTGGTCAACGGGGCCGGAGCTGCTGCCATATCGTGCGCACGCTTTTACCGCAGTCTGGGAGTCAAGGCGGAAAACATATTGATGTGCGACAGCAAAGGGGTGATATATAAGGGGCGCGGCGGGCTCAATGCCGAAAAGGCCGAGTTTGCAGTCGATACCCCTGCACGTACTTTGCAGGAAGCACTTGCTGGTGCGGATGTGTTTTTGGGGCTTTCGGTGGCTGATATCCTCAGCGAAGACATGATAAAGAGCATGGCCAAAGACCCTGTGGTGTTTGCGCTGGCCAATCCGAATCCCGAAATATCATATGAGAAAGCTATGGCATCGCGTCCTGACATAATATTTGCCACCGGACGCTCCGATTTGCCCAACCAGATAAACAATGTGCTTGGTTTCCCTTATATATTCAGAGGGGCGCTTGATGTGCAGGCCTCTACCATTAACGAGGAGATGAAGATGGCTGCCGCCCGCGCCATAGCCGATTTGACCAAAGAGATGGTGCCTGAATATGTGAAGCAGGCTTATCATGACCCCGCGATAGCTTTCGGACGCGATTATATCATACCGAAACCGTTGGATTACAGGCTGATTACCCGTGTGGCTCCGGCTGTGGCCAAAGCTGCCATCGATTCGGGGGTTGCACGGGGTGGCATTGACGACTGGGACGAATATGCCCGTTCGTTGGAAAAGCGGATAGGACGCGACAATGCCATAATGCGTCTCATGACACATAAGGCGCAGATGAATCCCAAACGTGTGGTCTTTGCGGAAGGCGAGAACGAGAAAGTGCTTCTGGCCGCCGATGACCTTGTGCGCCGCAACATTGCCAGACCCGTGCTTGTGGGGAGGACGGATGTGATACTTAAATCCTTGCAGCGCAATGGCGTGAAACCCGAAAGCATGGAGATATTCGACCCGGAGAAAGAGACGGATAGGCTGGAACGGTATGCCGATCTGCTGTATGCGAAACTGCAACGCGAAGGAGTGCTGAGAAGCAAGGCGCGGGAAATGTTGCACGACAATGACTATGTGGCTCTCATGATGTTGCACACCGGCGATGCGGATGCATATCTTTCGGGCACGGAAAATTCGTACAAGGAGGTGTTCGGCAAGGCGAAGCAGATTATCGGTTTCCGTCCGTGCTGCAAATATGCGGCATCCATGCACATAGCCATGACCAAAAACGGCACATATTTCCTGGCCGATACCGATGTCAACAGCCATCCTTCGGCAGAGACGCTTGAGTGCATAGCGGTTCTTGCCGATGAAGCCGTGAGATATTTTGACATAACTCCGGTGATGGCAATGACTTCCTATTCCAATTTTGGCGAATACAGTCAGGGCAGTCCTGCTCAGGTGCGCGAATGCGTGTGCAGGCTGCATGACCGTTATCCGGAAATGATAGTAGACGGCGAAATGCATGTGAGCGTGGCTCTCGACAAGGAGTTGCGCAAGAAAGAATTTCCTTTCTCGGTATTGGGCGACAGGGATGTCAATACCATAATATTCCCCAACCTGAGTTCCGGCAACGTGGGGCTGGGCATGTTGCAGAAGTTGGGAGCCAACGAAGTGATAGGACCCATACTGCTGGGCATGGCCAAGCCGGTGCATATAGTCCGCATGGGATGTTCGGTGAGCGAGATAGTGCAGATAGCCACTTTTGCCGTGTCCGATGCCCAGCGCGAGAAGATAGACATGTGCCGGATATGAAAGTCTCGGTAGCGCATTTCATAAGGCTTGCCTTTTTGTTGCAGGCTCTTGCGTTGACGTCGTGCATATCTGAGGAGGAGAGCGGATATGGTTCCAAGTTGAAAGCCGGAGACATGTTGCCGGCTTTCTCCGTAAGGTTGGATGGCGGAGAGGTTTTCGACTCCTCGAAGCAGGCAGGCAAGGTGTCTGTCATCGTGTTTTTCAATACGTTATGCCCAGATTGTCGGCAGGAGTTGCCGGAGGTGAACAGGCTTTATCAGGACTATGGTGATGATGAGCGAGTGTCGTTTGCGTGTCTGGGCAGGGATGAGACAGACGAGAGCATTTGCGCCTATAGGGAAGAGCATGGATTGTCCATGCCGTACCATGCCGATGAGGGTAGGAAAGTCTATGGTCTTTTTGCCGAAAGTACGGTGCCGCTCATATATATATCAGATGGGAATCTGGTTATAAGATATGTTTATACCGATTCGCCTTTGGCTTCTTATGACGAGATGAAAGAGGCGGTCGCATCGCTTCTCAATGTTATTCCCGATTGACCTGTCTTTTCATCTTTGAAAATAATATACATTTATGCCATGCGGTCACATCATTGTCCGCATGGCATAAGTGTTTTTTTCAGAACAGTTTCTCCGGGTATTCGCCTTTCTTTACGAGGTCGTTTATTTTGTCTACTACGCCCTGTCTGTCGGCAGCGTATGTCACTCCGAACCACTTTGAATTGGTTTCAAGCACTTTTACTTTAGCTTTGCCGGAAACTATCAGTTCATTTACCACGAGCGGGATGAAGAATTCGGCTTTCGGCTTGTCTATGTTGTCTTTCAGGAAACTCTTGAACAGTTTTTCGGAATAGTCGAAATAGTCGGGTGTGAATCCCCACATGTTCATCGATACGAGTGTATTGTCAGCTATTTCTATCCATTTGTCTTGTTCGTCCTTGTAGCATACTTTGCCGTCTATGCGTTCTATCTGTGTGCGTTCCACTACGTTTGTGAGATGCCCGTCACAGTCTGTGCTGCATACGCCTCTTGCTACGGAACCGCTTTCCGACAGGGTGTTGCCCACCTTGAAGCCTACCATGCAGTAATTGTCTGTCGTGCCGGCTGCTTCCGACAATGCCTGGCACAATACTTCAAAACTGTTTCTGCCATAAAAGTCGTCGGCGTTGATTACGGCGAAAGGTTCTTTTATCGCATCCTTTCCCATAAGTACAGCGTGGTTTGTCCCCCATGGCTTGGTTCTGTCTTCCGGGCATTTGAATCCTTCGGGCAGTGCGTCCAGAGACTGGAACACTATCTCTGTGGCGATGTTGTTCTCATATTTGCTCAACACTTTTTCCCGGAAGTCTTTCTCGAAGTCTTTCCTGATGACGAATACTACTTTTCCGAAGCCTGCATGTATGGCATCGTATATGGAGTAGTCCATTATGGTCTCTCCGCTCGGGCCGAGTGCGTCCAATTGTTTCAGGCCGCCATATCTGCTTCCCATTCCGGCAGCTAATACGAATAAAGTTGGTTTCATGTCGTTTTGTTTTATATTTGCAGTTGTTTGATTTTTAGGCAAAAGTACGCAAATATTTGTTAGGGTATTTAATCTTTGCCTTTTCTTTTTCTCCATGCGTGCATCAGGTAGGCCGTAACGGCGAGGCCGGCCGCGCCTGACAGTAATGCCGTGCCTTTTCCCATGCTTTCCGTGCTGTTCATGCCGTTTTGCATGAGTATTATGGCCAGGATGTTATTGAGCGCGTGCATGGTGATGGGGATGCAGATGTTTCTGCTTATGATGAATGCGTATCCTATAATCCACCCCAGTGCCATGCGCGAGAGGAAGCCGCTGTACTCCATGTGTATGCCGCTGAAGACGAATGCGGTGATTGTCACAGCCCATATTGCACCAGTGCTTTGGCACAGCAGCTCTTGCATGGTGCCCCTGAAAAATATCTCTTCGCAGATGGCTGTGAATACGCCCATGAGCAGGATGTTGCATGCCATGTGCATGGCATCATTGTTGCCGAGCGATAGCGTAAGGTTGCTTGCCTGTTGCGCATCGGCTTCCTTGATTCTTTCGGCCACGCCCGACATGAATTCCGGAAAGGTTATTGCCTGGCTGATGTCTGTAAGCATGGACGTGAAAGGTATTATGCTTACGGTTACAGCCATACATATTATAATGTCCGTGCCGGAAGGCTTTCTCATCCGCATAGTCTTTTTCATGGGTGAATCATATATGGCGTAATGTGTGGCCCATGCAGGCATGGCAAACAGCAGTGCGGTGTGTATGGATTGCACTGCTTTTGTCGCGGCATAGCCTGAGGCGGCTGCCGCAATAGCAGGACAGATGAGCGATGAAGCCATATAGCCTGCTATGAATGACAATATGAAAAAGTATGCTTTTGTCGAGACGGGCGCGTGTGCCAGAAATCCTTTTCTCATGTTTTTTTGCATTATGCGATTCTTCCACAAATTTAGGCATTAATCGCGATTAATGCCTAAATTTGCATTTCGTTTATTTGCCGTTAAGATTTTTATGGTTCGGAGAAAGAAAAAGAAATATGGCGGGAAAGTTGTCATTGCGCTTCTGTTTGCGGTTTCGATCATCTCATGCTATGTGTTTATCAATGACAATGCCTGGTTTCTGTTCCGGTTGCAAACGTTGTTGGCTTCCGGGCATATTGACGAAAGCAATGCGGATGGCGGAGTTTCGTTGAGGGAGCTTGGCTGCGATTACGAGGAGTTGGCGTATGCCAAATGTCTCAGACGGAGAACCGATGAGAAGATTGTAAGGCATAAAGGCTACGTGGTATCTTTCAACAGGGATTATAAGATTCCCAATTGGGTGGGTTATGAGCTGACGCGGACCGAGCTGTATGGCAATGTGCCCCGCTCTGATGACTTTGCTCCCGACCCGATGCTGGAAGGCGAGGGAGCCGAACTTGCCGATTACAAATATTCCGGTTACAGTCGGGGGCACATGGCGCCGGCTGCCGACATGAAGTGGAGCAAGGAGGTTATGACAGAGTCGTTCTACCTCAGCAATATATGCCCGCAGGTGCAGGAACTTAACTCCGGCGACTGGAATGAACTGGAAAACAAGGTAAGGGGCTGGGCCAAGAGAGACAGCGCCATATTTGTCATAACCGGGCCGGTGATGGGGCGGAAAGCGAAAACGATAGGCGAAAACAAAGTGGCTGTGCCCGATGCTTTTTTCAAAGTCATATTGTCTCCGTTTGCAAAGAAGGCGGAGGCCATAGGCTTTCTCATGGAAAACAGGCAGCTCGACCGGCCTTTGCGCGATTATGCCATGACAGTCGATGAGATAGAAAGCATTGCAGGCGTGGACTTCTTCTATGCGTTGCCCGATAGCGTGGAAGATGAAGTGGAGCGGGCGTATGATTTGAAATATTGGAATCTGAAATGAACATGACGAAGAAGAAAATAATAATCATAACGATAATGGCGGCAATGTGTTGTGCTGTTGCCGCGCTTGTGTCTGTGACTTATGGCGGCAAGGTGAAGCCCGACAGCGACGGGGCGGAACTGTATGTGGACCGCGACGATACGGCCGACTCCGTGCGTGTCATGGTGGCAGAGCATCTTACGGCTTTGGGCAAGGCGGGCTGGAAATGCTTGGGTGCGTTCACCGGCCGTTCGTTTTCCCCCAAGACCGGGCATTATGTGCTGCGCGAAGGTGACAATGTGATAGATGTCTACAAGATGCTGTCGCGTGGTCACCAGACACCGGTAAAGCTGGTGGTGAGGAGTGTCAGGACTCCCGAACTGCTTGCGGGGAGGCTGGCAGGACAGCTGATGGCCGATTCCACCGAAATCATGCGGTGTCTTTCCGACAGTGCGGTGTGCGCTTCCTACGGTTTTGAGCCGCACACGGTCATAGCCATGTTTCTCGAAAACTCCTATGAAGTGTATTGGAACATGTCGGTGCGCGGGCTGTTCGACCGCATGAAGCGCGAGTATGATGCCTATTGGGATGACGCTCGCCGCAAGAAGGCTTCGGCTATGGGGCTTACCCCCATAGAGGTGATGACGCTGGCATCTATCGTGGATGAGGAGACGGCCAAGACAGACGAGAAACCGATGGTGGCAGGCTTGTATCTGAACCGTCTGAAGCGGGGCATGTTGCTTCAGGCCGACCCTACCGCCAAGTTCGCCTCAGGCAATTTTTCTGCACGGCGCATATACAACAGCCATTTGAGCATAGACTCGCCATACAACACTTATATATATCCCGGACTTCCTCCCGGTCCCATAAGATTGCCTTCACGCAGCGGGGTGGAGAGCGTGTTGAACTATGCCGTGCATGATTATATATATATGTGTGCCAAAGAGGATTTTTCCGGCTATCATAACTTCGCGTCCACATACTCCAGGCATCTGGCAAATGCGCGCAAGTATCGCAGGGAGCTTAACCATCGCGGCATAAAGTGAAAATATGTCGTTCCTGTGGAGGGGAGATTGGCGTGTGGTGCATGTGTGCGGCAGGTACACAAAAAAACCACATCGGTGATGCGATGAAACTCCGTATGACAAGTTTTGAGTTCTCTTAAATCTTTGTAATCCACTGTTTGTGTCTTCCGAAGAAGTGTGGCCCGCCATTGAAATAAGAAGGTTGTCTCGGGATTTTTTTTATAATTGATGAGTTTCCCAGTCTACCGATGTGGCTATTTCCTATTTCTTTATGACAAAAGTAATTCTTTCAGTTTAGAAAAACAAATAAAACGCGATTTTTTTTGCATTTTCTTGTCATTTTTCTTTTGACGGTCTTTGATGCGGTTGTCCCGGCCGGTATTTCGGTTGTGGAAAGCCTGTTTTTCTATGCCCGAATACCCCTTTTCGGGATGTACGCCATCTTTGCCCGGCATGTGCGCCATCTTCACCCGGGATCGGCTCGATCATCGCCGGGGATGTGCGCCATCTCCGGCTGCGATGAAATATGTGCTTTCCTGTCTTGTCTTCGGCGTTTGTAAGCGGTTGTGCTTTAGTGGGTTGTAGGAGCGTAGCCGCGTCTCGGCAAAGTCGTGCCGGTGCATACTTGTTTTACTTCTGGGTTATTTATCAAATATTAACTATGTTAATTGGTTAATGGGATTGATATTGTGTTGTTTTTTTCTTATGTTTGCCATTGTTAACCAAGCAAGATTCTATTCTTGCTTCAAATATTAACTTAATACTTTTTTTGTTATGATTAAACGCTCTATTTTTTGCGTGGCAGCTGTGATGGCAGCCTTTTCGTTCGGTATAAATGCCGAAGCGCAAGCAACAGGTAAAGTGAGAGTACCTAATCGAGAGAGTGGACAATCTTTAACAATTACCACCCCATGTGAAAATGTGTTTAAAGGCTCTTTGCAGGTAGAAATACAGGCCGGCAACAGGGCGGATTTGAAAAGAGGAGATGTGGTCGAGGCTGTGCCGCGAAACAGAAACGTAATCAAAAAACAAAAAAAGTATGCAGACAGTGCAGCGCCCGATACGCTTTTTTACGATAATTTTGATGACAAAGATTATTGCCTTGAAAATTATACATATATAGATGTGGATAATGACGGATATGTGGGAGATGACGGCCTGGATAAAAACCGTTGGTTCTGGAAAGAAGATGAATTGCTCATGCAGTTTTGTTCCGACAATATAAACATTGGAAATGACTGGCTCATAACGCCTGCCATAAAGATTGATGGTACAACCACCTATCATCTCAATTTCAATGTGAACATGGGTGCGCCGTCCAATATGAGGGTAACTCTCGGGACATCTGCGAATCCTGAAGACCATACGGTGGAGCTGTATAAGTTTGAGGGTGAATCTTGGTCATGGACAACGCCGTGCGATGTTGACTTCAAGGTAGACAACTCCGGTGATTATTACATAGGTTTCTATGCTTACAACGGGCTGGACGGCTTTTATCTCAATTTGTTTGATGTGACGGTGACATCCACCGGAGTATCTTCGGCTACTCCTGATTCGGTAAAAGGCCTGACGGTGATACCGGGCGCTTTTGGAGCGGAAGAAGCAGTGATATCATTTACTGCTCCTGACTGTAGCATCAATGGAAAGGTTTTGGAAACAACATTGAAAGCAAACATTTACAGGGATGATGAACTTATACACAATGCAGATGTACAGCCGGGACAACAGTTTGAGTGGAAAGACAGTGAGGTGACTACCGGTACCCATACATATGCCGTGACATGTGAGAATGAGGCCGGTGAAGGGTACTCGACATCAAGAACGGTTTATGTGGGTCAGGATTTGCCCGGCGTGGTCAGGGATTTTAAAGCTGTGGTCACAGACAACGGCATGGCTGTGGATTTGTCTTGGAAAGCTCCTGAGGCTGGTGCAAGCGGCGGATATTTTAATCCTGACGATGTGACGTATGCCGTGCTGATAAGTAATGACGGGGACGAGTTTTATGTAGTGAAAGACAACCTGACAGAGTTCAGTTATAAAGATACAGATATAGAAAGAAACATAGAGGAACTTGGCAACGGTTACCAGCAAGAATCTTTCTATTATGCCGTAGCTGCCGTGAATAAGGCCGGAAACGGAGGTGCAGAACCTGAATTCGTTGTGGTGGGAGAACCTTACAAACTGCCGGTGACGGAGACATTCAGTAGCCCGTTTGACCTTAACCCTTGGCAGTCGAACAGCATTACCGGTTATTTCGGCTTTGAGAATATGCATAATGACAGTGATGCGGGGATCTATCCTTACAATGGAGTGAACGGTTTCAATAAGTTCTACAGTCAATGGGGCGATAGCGAAGTGGACAGCCGTCTTATTTCGCCTATGGTGGATTTGAGCAATGCGGAAAAGCCGGTGGTAAGTTTCTTCATGTATCATTGGAACGTGGCCGACATAGATGTTTCGGGGCAGAATACGTATTTGACCGTAGAGATCTCTGAAGATGGCGGCGAGACTTTCACAAGCCTGTGTGAACCTATTATGGCGTGCAGTGATACTGAAGGTTGGGTAGAACACCGCGTAAGTCTTGAGAAGTATAAA
>DVIH01000041.1 GCA_018711405.1 Candidatus Avibacteroides excrementipullorum
TGCCGATGTCACCGACATCGCTATAGTGAAAGTGGCAGGGGATATCGGAGAGCAAGTGATGAAAGTCGCTTTGTAAGAACCATAAATAATAGGAAGCGGGGACGGTCTGCGTGAAGAATGACAGACCATCCCCGCTTTTTTTACGTATGACCTTTTTCAGCCTATCACATCCTGATCTTCGTTTTTCACCATTCCTTTGTATTTGTCATCCAGCCCTTTTTCTATTTCGGCGTAAGCCTCGTTCATCATTTCCTTGATGAATATGCCTCCTTGCCCTTTGGGCAGGATGGGCGCGTGGATTGTCAGCGAAAGCTTGTGGGGCTTGGGCAGTTTCTTGAATCTCGGCAGTATGTCAAATGAACCGTTTATGGTCATCGGCACGACAGGCAACTGTAATTCATCGGCCAGCTGGAATGCTCCTTTCTTGAAATATCCCATGTGGCCTGTGAATGTCCTTGCCCCTTCGGGGAATACCACAATGGATGTTCCCTCCACAAGGGTGTCGTGAGCCTTGTGTATGGTCGATAGGATCTTCTGCCCGTTTCTCCTGTCCACGAATATGTGTCCGGCCGATTCGCAAGCCTTGCCTACAAACGGTATCTTGCGCAGGCTTTGTTTCATCATCCACTTGAAATTTCTGTTCAGGTATCCGTATATGAGGAAGATGTCGAATGCGCCTTGATGGTTTGCCACAAATACATAGGAGCTGTGCTTGTCTATGTTTTCTCTGCCGTATACCTTTACGGGGATGAGAAACAGCGTGCATATAGCTTTCGACCAGTATTTGCCGGGATAATAGCCCCAGAAATGTCCGTTTCCTACCGCGCAGCCTGCAATTGTGGTCAAAGCCGCTATGATGGTGGCCGTTATGCCGAGCGGAACGGCTATGCAGAACATGTATATGTAATAGAATATCTTCATGTCAGTATGTTTATTTTTTTGTGTTGCAAATATACTTAAAGTTCCCCGTCTTGTCTTGATTTGTTTTGGTTAAAGTTTATTCCCGATTTCCTTTTTGTCGCCTTGTACCATATGATTCCTGTCAGGTCGGCTACGAACCATCCTATGGGAATGGACCACCAGATACCGTTTTCTCCCAGTGCGGTTGCCGACAGCAGGTAGGCCAATGCCACCCTCAGCCCCAATGATATTATGGTGAGATAGAGCGATACTTCGGGTTTGCCAATGGCGCGGAACAGCCCGTAGAGCAGGAACAACACCCCGATGCCTATGTAAAACGAGCCTTCTATGTAGAGGTAGTTCATGCCTATGCTGAGTATCTCAGTTTCGGCCGGGCTTACGAACATGAGCATGAGCGGCCTTGCGAAAATCACCACGAGCGCGGATATGGACAGCGAGAACAGTATGGTTATGGTGATTGCCCTTTTTATGCCCTGCCTGATGCGGTCGTTGCGTCCTGCTCCGAAATTCTGTGCGATGAATGTGGAAAAGGCGTTGCCGAAATCCTGTACCGGCATGTAGGCGAACGAATCTATTTTCACGGCGGCGGAGAATGCTGCCATGACTGCTGTGCCGAAACTGTTGACAAGCCCTTGCACCATGAGGATGCCGAAATTCATGACCGACTGTTGCGTGCATGTCAGAAAAGAGTACGACAGTATCTCTTTCATCATGCCCATGTCAAACTTCATGTCTTTGCGTGCGGGCAGCAGGTGCGATGCTTTCCGCCATGTCCACAAGGCCAGTCCGGCTGCCGCCACCGCTTGCGAGATGACTGTTGCCAAAGCAGCTCCCTTGATGCCCCAGTTGAATGAGACGATGAACAGCAGGTCGAGTCCTATGTTGAGTGCAACGGATATTATGAGGAATATGAGCGGCACGGCGGAGTTGCCTATGCTTCTCAGCAGCGATGTGTAGAAATTGTAGATAAAGATGAACACGATGCCGAATGTCACTATCAGGGTGTAGTCTTCCGTGATGCCGAGAATGTCATCGGGGATGTTTATGAAGTGCAGGATGGGAGTGATGAATGCGCTTGATGCCGCATTGAGCAGTATGGAGAACAGGCCGATGCTTGCGAACGATATGTATATGCATCTCTTCAGCTTGCTGTAGTCGCCTGCACCCGACAGGTGTGAAAATATGGTGCCGCAGCCTAAGCACAGGCCTATGATGACCGATGTGATGAATGTCATGAGCGTGTATGCCGCTCCCACTGCCGCCAGGCTGCCTGTGCCGAGAAACCGGCCCACTATCATCGTGTCGGTGATGTTGTACAGTTGTTGGAACAGATTGCCCAATATGAAAGGCCATGCAAACGAGAGCATGGTCTTTGTCACGTTTCCCCGCGTCAGGTCATATTTTCCGGCATGCATATCGGCCATGATGCTTTAGCTTTTATGGCGATAGGCTGTTCCGGCTATTTCAGCTTCGCCATGAATTTTTCTCTGTCTACTATGTATCTCACGTGCGTGCCTTCGCCTATGATGCCTTTTGAGTCTTCTGCCTTTATGCTGAAAGTCAGTTTCCGGCCTTCTATGGCGGTGAGTGTTGCAGTAGCCTTTATCTTTTCGCCCGGTGCAGACGGGTGCAGGTGCGTGGTCTCTATCATCGAGCCTACGGTGGTGGAGCCTGCGTCCAGTTGTCCGGCCACAGCGTTCATGGCGGCGTTTTCCATGAGTGCTGTCATGGCGGGTGTGGCAAACACTGCCAGATCTCCGCTTCCCATTGTCGCTGCCGTGTTGCTGTTGTCCACTATGGTCTCCGATGTGTATGTAAGTCCTGTTTCCATATAGTTGTCGTTTTTTTAGCTTGTGCAAAGGTAGTAAAGATTATGGTTCGTCCTAACCTGTCGGCATCATGTTTGAGTGCATTTTTCAGCTTTTTTGAGAGTCAATCCGATGCCCGCCGGGGATGTACGCCATCTTCGGTCGGTATGTGCGCCATCTTCGTCCGGTACCGAGCCGATCATTGCCCGATACCGAGCCGATCCCGCACGGGCATCGTTTTAGCCTTAAAAATACATATATTATGTGGCTGTTGGGTTGCTGTTTTGGTTTTATTGATTATCTTTGATGCAATTTCTGTCGAAATCGTTTATTGGTAGTAATGTGATATTCTATAAAAGAAAATGAAAGATTTTATAAAAACCACTTTTGCCACAGTTCTGGGGCTGATTATCTTCTCCGTAGTGGCGTTTCTTCTGAGTGTGTTCATATTTGTGGGCATGGTGACTTCGAGCGATACGGAGGTGAAAGTCAAGCCCGATTCCGTGTTCCACCTTGTGCTCGATGGCGAATTGGCGGAGAGAGCTCCCGACAACCCGTTCAGCATGTTCTCGTCCGATTTGGGCGGCAGCACCATGGGGTTGGACGATGTGCTGAGTTCCATAAAGAAAGCAAAGGACGATGAGAACATAGCCGGCATATATATCGAGGCCGGACAGCTGACGGCTTCTTATGCTTCGCTGGAAGAAATAAGAAACGCGATATCCGATTTCAAGGACAGCGGCAAGTTCGTCGTGGCATATTCCGATATTTACAGTCAGGGACTGTATTATCTGGCAAGCGTGGCCGACAAGGTCTATATGAATCCGTCAGGCTCGCTAGACTGGAAAGGCATTTCAGCCCAGACCGTGTTTTTCAAGGACTTGCTCGACAAGGTGGGTGTGAAGATGCAGATATTCAAGGTAGGTACCTATAAGTCGGCGGTAGAGCCTTTTATGGCGATGGAGATGTCGGATGCCAACCGCGAGCAGGTGAGGGAATACGTAGGCTCGGTGTGGGCCTCCATGCTTGGGGAAGTGTCGGAGGCGAGAAACATTCCGGTCGACAGTCTTGATGCTTTGGCAGACGGCGGCAGGCTGATGGTCGATGCGGACTATTGCGTGGCAGCGGGCATGGTAGACAGCCTCTCATACAAGAACGACATGACGGAGGTCCTGGCCGCTATGCTCGGACTCGATGAAGACGAAGAGCCGGAGATGCTGGCTCTGTCTGATATGAAAAACGTGAAACGTGCCGTGCCTAAGGACAAAAGCGGCAATATCGTGGCGGTGTATTATGCCGGAGGCGACATAGTGGACGATGGGGAAACGGGAATAGTCTCTGTGAAAATGATAGACGACATAAAGAAACTCAGGAAAGATGATGATGTCAAGGCGGTGGTTCTCAGAGTAAACTCTCCGGGCGGAAGCGCATTCGGCTCGGAACAGATATGGAAAGAAATAGCCGACCTGAAAGCCGAAAAGCCTGTGGTGGTTTCGATGGGCGATTATGCGGCTTCGGGAGGATATTACATCTCCTGCAATGCCAACTACATATTTGCCCAATCCATGACTTTGACCGGCTCTATCGGCATATTCGGCATGATGCCCGACGGAAAAGCTTTGGCAGACCGGCTCGGCGTGGCGATTGAGACTGTGAATACCAACAGATATTCAGACTACGGTTCCGTGTACCGTCCCATGAACGATGGCGAGGCGGCTCTCACGCAGAGTTCCGTAGCCGATGGGTATGACCTGTTTCTGAAAAGGTGCGCTGCCGGCAGGATGATGTCGGTGGCAGATATAGACAAGATAGCCCAAGGGCGCGTGTGGACCGGAACTATGGCGAAAGAGATAGGCCTGGTGGATGAGATAGGCGGTTTGGACGATGCAGTGGACAAGGCTGTGGAGCTGGCAGGCATAGAAAGCTATACTTTGCTGTCATATCCGGGCAGGAAAAGCGTGCTCGATGACTTCTATTCTGCATTCTCTTACGTCAAGGCATCACCATCGCTTTCGCTTGAAGGCGTGGTGGAGTCTTTCAAGGATGCGTATGAAGGAAAGGTGTCGCTTCAGGCAAGGCTTCCTTTCTACCTGGAATTGAAATAAGGAGAAAAGACATATTCGGGAAACCGGGATGTGTGACATGATATAAAGAGAAATACGGACCAGCAGATGGAAGATTATCCGGTTAAAATAAGAAAATGGCTGTATCCGCTGTCGTGGATATATGGTCTGGGGGTGGATTTGCGCAACTGGCTTTTCCATATAGGAGTGCTGAAGTCCAAATCATATCCTGTGCCTGTCATCTGCGTGGGCAACATTACTGCCGGCGGAACCGGAAAAACGCCTCACATAGAATATCTTGTGGAACTGTTGAAAGACCGCTACAGTATTGCTGTGCTGAGCCGCGGATACAAGCGCAAGACCAAAGGTTTTGTATTGGCCGATGACAGGGTTTCCGCCGCCGACATTGGAGATGAACCGTTTCAGATAAAAAACAAGTACCCGGATGTGACGGTGGCTGTAGATGAAAACCGTTGCGAAGGCATCGAGCGGCTGTTGGCTATGGGGCATAATAGACCGGATGTCATCCTGCTGGATGACGCATATCAGCATCTGTATGTGAAAGCCGGGCTGAATATACTGCTTGTCAACAACAACCGCATAATAACCGAAGACGCTTTGTTGCCGGCGGGTCTGTTGAGAGAGCCTGTTGCCGGCAGGTTGCGTGCCCATGTGGTCGTGTTGACGAAGTGTCCGGCAGATATGTCTCCCATTGACTATAGGATAAGAAGCCGTCAGATGAACCTGTTCCCCTATCAGCAGTTGTTTTTCTCTACATTCAGGTATAAGGACATGTATTGCTTGTCCGATAAGGATAAAAAGATGTCTATTTATGGTATTAAAGCCGGAGATTCAGTCTTGCTGCTGAGCGGTGTGGCCGATAACAGCCAATTGGCGAAAGTGTTCGGCAAAACTAAAGCGAATGTGAAGACTCTGTTCTATCCCGATCATCATGGTTACGCCAGAGAGGATTTGTCGCGCATAGAGAAAGAGTTCAACCAGTTGCCGTCCGGCAACAGATATGTGGTGACGACGGAAAAAGACACCTCCAAGTTGGTCATGTTCAAAGATTGGGTTTCGCGGTTCGGCGGCAATGTCTATGTACTCCCCGTGCAGGTGGAGTTTTTATTGAATAATAAGGAAAAGTTTGACAAGTATATATTGGATTATGTTGGAGAAAATAAAAGAAACGGCTGATTACATCAGAGGCAGAATGCATACGCATCCGGAACATGCCATAATATTAGGTACAGGTTTGGGTGCATTGGTTGAGCATATATCAGACAAGACAGAACTTGATTACAAGGATATTCCCAATTTTCCGGTGTCTACGGTAGAAGGGCATTCGGGCAAACTGATGTTCGGGAAACTGGGGGGCAAGGATGTCATGGCCATGCAGGGACGATTTCATTATTACGAGGGGTACTCCATGCAGCAGGTGACTTTCCCTGTCAGGGTCATGAGGGAACTCGGCATCAAGACACTTTTTGTCTCTAATGCGAGCGGAGGAGTCAATCCTGGTTTCCGTTTGGGAGACCTGATGGTGATAACCGATCATTTGAATTTGTTTCCCGATCATCCTTTGCGCGGCAGGAACATCCCTTACGGAGACCGTTTCCCTGATATGAGCGAGGCTTATTCCCGAAGACTTGCCGATTTGGCTTTTTCTGTGGGACGCGCAAAGGGAATAAACCTGCGCAAAGGCGTATATGTGGGTGTGCAGGGACCCACTTTCGAGACACCGGCTGAGTACAAGATGTACAGGCTGATGGGAGGCGATGTCGTGGGCATGTCTACAGTGCCGGAAGTGATTGTGGCGCGTCATTGCGGCATGGAGGTGTTTGGCATTTCAGTCATTACCGATTTATGGGCGGAAGGCAAAACATCAGAGGTAAGCCATGAGGAGGTGCAGAAAGTAGCTAACGCTTCACAGGAAACCATGTCGGAGATAGTTAAGGAATTGGTTCGTATCAGTTGATTTTATTAAAAGACCATGAGCAAAAGGACAGAAATATCATCTTTGGGAGAATTCGGCCTGATAGACCATCTGACCGAAGGACTGCAGCCGGAAAACCGGTCGACATGCTATGGAGTGGGAGACGATGCGGCGGTATTGTGCTATGATGGAGGAGTGAAAACTTTGGTAACCACCGATTTGCTGCTTGAAGGTGTGCATTTCGATCTGGTTTATACGCCGCTGAAGCATTTGGGATATAAAGCAGCAGTGGTCAATTTCTCGGATATATATGCCATGAACGGTTTCCCGAAACAGATAACGGTGTCTTTAGGGGTATCGAAAAGGTTTTCCGTTGAAGACATGGAGGAATTGTATGCCGGCATCAGGATAGCATGTGAAGACCATCATGTGGATATCGTAGGCGGAGACACAACCTCATCGCTGACCGGACTGACGATAAGCATCACATGCATAGGCGAGGCTGAGGCTGACAGGATAGTGTATAGAAACGGAGCTTGTGAGACTGATCTGATTTGTGTGAGCGGAGATCTCGGAGCTGCCTATATGGGATTGCAGCTTCTGGAGAGGGAAAAGCTCGTATTTAATAACGGGGAAGGGGCGCAGCCCGATTTTGCCGGAAAAGAATATTTGCTCGAACGACAGTTGAGGCCGGAGGCAAGACGCGACATAGTGGAAAGATTGCGCGAGATGAATGTGCAGCCTACCGCTATGATGGATATATCCGATGGATTGTCATCGGAACTTATTCATATATGCAACCAAAGCAAGAAAGGATGCAGGATCTATGAAGACAAGATTCCCATAGATTATCAGACGGCTGTGATGGCGGAAGAATTTAATATGAATCTTACGACATGTGCCATGAATGGCGGTGAGGATTATGAACTGCTTTTCACAGTGCCGCTTTCCGATTATGACAAAGTGGCGGAAATGGAGGGGGTGAGCATTATCGGCCATGTGACAGATGCTGGATTGGGGTGTGTCCTTATCTCACGCGACGGGAATGAGTTTGAACTGAAAGCGCAGGGCTGGAATCCGTTGAAAGAGGATTGATGATGCGCTTATGGCATGTATGAAGTGTTTATGAGATTCAGGGCCGTTGTAATTCTTCTGGCGTTATTGTTTTGTCTGAGACTTTCCGCATACGGATATAATTTGCCGGACAGTGTCAGTCTGGATGACCTGAGACGTAGGGTCGCGGGACTGTTGATTGTCGGTTTCAAGGGAACGGAAATAGATGCAGACAGCGAGGTGGCATACAATCTTGCACGGCTCGGAGTAGGCGGTGTCATCCTGTTTGATGAAGATTTGACTGCCGGCGGTAAAGGAAAAAGAAATGTGGAGTCGCCGGAGCAGTTGAAAAAACTTGTTGCCGACTTGAAACATTGTGCAGGCGACAGGAATATACTAGTGTGTGTGGATCAGGAGGGCGGCAAAGTGAACAGATTGAAACCTGAATATGGTTTCCCGCCGACTGTAAGCGCGATGAGGCTTGGACTGCTTGATGATGTCGATTCTACATATCGTTATGCTTACGACTTGGCTTCTGTGCTTAAAGATTGTGGCATAAATTTTAATCTGGCTCCTTGTGTGGACGTAAATGTCAATGACAGTTGTCCGGTCATAGCTCTTAAGGAAAGAAGCTTTTCGGCTGAGCCGGATAAAGTGGCGGAACATGCAGGGGCATACATAAAGGCTCATCATGACAAGGGCATTATCACGGCTATAAAACATTTTCCGGGACATGGTAGTTCCGCCGGAGACTCTCATGTGGGGTTTACTGATGTCACCGGTACGTGGAGTGCAAAAGAACTTGTCCCGTTTAAGAAGTTGCTGTCTTCCGGTGCGGCCGATGTCGTAATGACGGCGCATGTGTTCAATGCGGAAATAGACGATGCTTATCCTGCTACGCTGTCAGCCCAGACTATAGACGGTTTGCTGCGTCAGCAATTGGGCTGGCGAGGGGTGGTGTTGACCGATGACATATTTATGGATGCCATAATGAAAAACTATTCAGTGGAGCAGGCTTTTGAATTGGCTCTGAACGCAGGTATCGACATGTTTATGCTTGGCAATAATTCTCCGTCCGGGTATAAGGACGGTTGTGCAAAGTTGGTTGTCGATACGATAGTTCAACTTGTCTTGGATGGCAAGGTGCGTTACGACCGTATCCTGGAGGCATCGGAAAGGGTGGCCGCACTTGTCGGCAGGGCAACCCGATAGCTTGTCGGGGCATGTGGCACGGTGTAAATCTGTCCGGCCTTTTTATTTTCTGATTGTTTTCCTGTGTGAATTTATTTCTTCTGCTTTTCAGCCGTATGCGGCTTTCGATTTTTATTTGTATATTTGCGCGGAATTTTTTATGCAGGTATTGTCTGTTTTTATTAAGAATAATAGTCTTGTAAATTTATATAAATCTTATGAGTAAAGGTGATAAAAAGTTTCATGAATATTCTTCTTTCGATCTGTCTCAGATAAATAAGGAAGTATTGCAGTCATGGGATGAAAAAGATGTATTTCATAAAAGTCTTGTGGGTCGCGAGGGCGCTCCTTCATTTGTATTTTTCGAGGGGCCTCCTTCAGCCAATGGCATGCCGGGAATACATCACGTATTGGCACGTTCTATAAAAGATATATTTTGCCGTTACAAAACGATGAAAGGCTTTCAGGTGAAAAGGAAGGCCGGTTGGGATACGCATGGACTTCCTGTGGAACTTGGAGTGGAAAAATCTTTGGGCATTACTAAAGAAGATATAGGAAAGACTATTTCTGTGGCGGATTATAACGCGACCTGCCGTAAGGAGGTGATGAAATATACTAAGGAGTGGGAAGACCTTACCCGTAAAATGGGTTATTGGGTGGATATGAACGATCCTTATATAACCTATGACAACCGATATATAGAAACGCTTTGGTGGTTGCTGAAGCAATTGTATAAAAAGAACCTGTTATATAAAGGGTATACCATACAGCCTTATTCGCCTGCTGCCGGAACGGGATTGAGTTCGCACGAATTGAATATGCCCGGTTGTTATAGGGATGTGAAGGATACCACTGTCACTGCCCAGTTCAGGATTAAAGAGCCTAAGCCGGAAATGGCAGAGTGGGGTACTCCTTATTTCATTGCATGGACGACCACTCCATGGACATTGCCATCTAATACTGCATTGTGCGTAGGCCCGAAGATTGATTATGTGGCTGTCCGGACATATAACTCGTATACCGGCGAAAAAATGACTGTCGTATTGGCCAAAGCACTCGTGTCTTCGCATTTTAATGCAAAGGGCGAGGATATGCCGTTGGATGAGTACAAGCACGGCGACAAGATAATCCCTTACAGAATAGTAGGTGAATATAAGGGAACAGACCTTGTGGGTATGAAGTATGAACAACTTATTCCGTGGGTGAAGCCTATAGAAGTAAATGAAAAAGGCGAATGGCACGAGGCAAGTGAAAAAGCATTTCGTGTCATACCGGGAGATTACGTGACTATAGATGAGGGTACTACCGGTATAGTTCATATAGCTCCTACTTTTGGCGCGGATGATGCCAATGTAGCTCGTGCCGCCGGCATTCCGTCTCTGTTTATGGTAAACAGAAAAGGAGAGCTTCGCCCGATGGTGGACCTTACGGGTAAGTTCTATAGATTGGAAGAACTGGACGATGCATTTATAAAGGAATGTGTCGATGTGGACCTTTATAAGGATTATCAGGGAGCGTGGGTGAAAAATGCTTATGACCCCCGTTTCAACGTGGATGGAAAATATGACGAGAAAGCGGCTCAGACAGCCGAATCTCTTGACATAGTGATATGCATGATGTTGAAGCAGGCTAATAAAGCATTCAAAATAGAGAAACATGTGCACAACTATCCTCATTGCTGGCGCACGGACAAGCCGGTGCTTTACTATCCGTTGGACAGTTGGTTCATCCGTTCTACGGCTGCAAAAGACAGGATGATAGAGTTGAACAAAACTATCAACTGGAAGCCGGTATCGACGGGAACGGGACGTTTTGGCAAATGGCTTGAGAACTTGAATGACTGGAATCTCAGCCGTTCCAGATATTGGGGCACTCCGCTTCCTATATGGAGGACTGAAGACAATAGTGAGGAAATTTGCATAGAATCTGTAGAGGAATTGTATAATGAAATAGAAAAATCGGTAAAAGCGGGCGTGATGAAAGAAAATCCGTTCAAAGACTTTATACCGGGCGATTACTCAAAGGAAAATTATGATAAGATAGATTTGCACAGACCTTATGTGGACGATATAGTGCTTGTGTCTTCTGCGGGCAAACCTATGTATCGTGAAAAAGACCTGATAGACGTATGGTTTGATTCAGGCGCTATGCCTTTTGCACAGATGCATTATCCGTTTGAAAATAAGGAATTGGTAGACAAGCATCTGGTATATCCGGCAGATTTTATAGCGGAAGGAGTGGATCAGACACGCGGATGGTTCTTTACGCTTCATGCCATATCGACTATGGTTTTTGACAATGTGTCTTATAAAGCTGTAATATCCAATGGACTTGTATTGGATAAAAATGGAAATAAGATGTCCAAGCGTTTGGGCAATGCTGTCGATCCGTTTAATACGATAGAGAAATATGGTTCCGACCCGTTG
>DVIH01000042.1 GCA_018711405.1 Candidatus Avibacteroides excrementipullorum
GCCAGAGGATTGAAAAAGGCCGGGTATGCCACAAACCCGTCATATGCCACCCTGCTGATACAAATCATAGAAGACTATGAATTGTATCAATACGATTCGGACAGGAAAGAAAGAAGAAAAAGGAAAAAAGAAGAGAACAAGACAGTACACCAGATATACCTGTCGGGCGGATTGCCGTATGTGATAGTAAAACCGGGCGACACTTTTCTGTCTATCGCAAAAGAATTCGGACTCAAGGCAAGAAAACTGGTATCATACAACGATGTCAGCAAAGACTATCCGCTCATGCCGGGAGAAGCCATCTACTTGAAACGCAAAAACAAGAGATACGAAGGAGATAAGATATATCACACCATAAAAGACGGCGACTCCATGCACAGCATATCGCAGATTTACGGCATAAGGCTTAAGGACCTGTACAAACTGAACGAGAAAGAATCAGAATACATACCTGCCGTAGGCGATAGGATCTGGCTGAAATAGCCCGTCAGCTATCGGCCTCAGCACCGTCCCACTTGGGCAAGGCAAACAGAAATTCCAGTCCGCCGGTATTGGCTATGCGCGCTGAAATAGTCCCGCCATGCATGATGACCGCATTCTTCACTATGGCCAATCCGAGACCTGTTCCGCCCAACTTGCGGGAGCGACCTTTGTCTACACGGTAGAAACGCTCGAACAAATGCTCCAGATGCTCCTTTGGCACCCCCACGCCATTGTCTGCAAAACTTATCTGGTAAAAACCGTCTTTTTCGCCCAGCAGCTTTATGGTTATCGTCACATTCTCACCCGCATATACAATGGCATTGTCTGACAGGTTTCTGAATATGGAATAAACCAATGAATAATTACCTCTTATCTCTATGTCTTTTCTCACGAGTACAAGCATCTTCACATTTTTCTTGTCAAGCTGCTGGTAGACATCCTGCACCACTTCCGATATTATCCCATAAAGATTGATTCTCTCTATGTCAAAACTGCCCGGAGCCTCGTCAATCTTGATGAGCGAGGAGATGTCGAGCAACAAAGTAGACAGCCTCTTGCTTTGTGCATAACATCTTTCGATAAACTGTTTCTTGGTATCTTCCGGCATTTCGGGATTATGGACAATCGTTTCCAGAAATCCCTGTATGCTGTTGACCGGCGTCTTGAGTTCGTGAGCTATATTCTGCGTCAGCTGACGCTTGAGCCTTGCCTTATCAGCCTCGCTTCTTCTCAACTGCGAATAAAGGTACACTATATGTTCCGATATTTCTCCCAATTCGTTATTAGGGAAAGTAAACGACAAGTTCTCTATATTCTCATCATTCTCTATTTTCTTTGCAAAAGCTTTCAGCTTATCTATATTAATCTGTATTTTCCTCACGAAATAATAATAGACGGAGGCCAATATGAGCATGACAATCAGTACCACAAACAGGTATTCGGAATTATCGTGTGCATCATGAAACAGTTCGATGGAATATGGCACGGAGGTTCTTATGAAATATCCTTTGTCGCCGAAATATGTGGTAGAATAAAAATATTTCCTGCCGGTTGTTTCCGACACTCTTATGTCATGTCCTTTGCCTGAAATCCGCGCTTCGACTATTTCCTTTCTGTCGGCATGCGACTCCATCTCGTCCGCATCGGCCGCATTATCATACAGCACTGTCCCGCCGGCATCGATGACAGTCAGCCTCAGTCCTTCTTTCTCATGCATTGCCAGAAAATCGGCCATCACGGAATCGGACACGATGCCGCCGGCTGCTATTTTATCTTCCACCTGAAGATTGTATTCCTGCAACTTGCTATCCAGAAACTCGGTTTTATAATCGTTTTCCCTGTAATATTGCAATACTATATTGAATACAACAAAGACCAGAAGCAAAGAAACTTCCGTTATGAACAATTTCTGGCTGAATCTTATCTTTATCTTACCCATATGCAATGCGAGAAAAGAAATGCGACATCAATTGGCATCAAAGTAATAGCCGTATCCCATTCTTGTTATTATATATTTGCCATATTCGCCTATTTTCTTCCTGAGGCGTGTAATATTCACATCCACAGTCCTGTCGAGGACATAAGATTCGTTTTTCCATATTTTCTCCAGGATTTCATCCCGCGAAAACACTTTCCCCTGATTGCTGACAAACAGGGCCAGCAATTCAAATTCTTTTTTGGTCAACTGCACAAGTTCATTGTCTATGAAGACCTGTTTCTTCACTATGTCTATCACAAGCCCTTTATATCTTATCACATCCTGCTCCGCTTCTTTAGCCGGAGCATTTTCGGCCCGTCTCAACACGGCCTTGATTCTCAATACTGTTTCCCTTATGGAAAAAGGTTTGGATATATAGTCATCGGCTCCGATATTAAGGCCGGTGCAGATATCGTTTTCAGTATCTTTGGCTGTCATGAATATTATCGGAATACCGGCAGTCTTAGGGTCTTTCTTCAGCATACTGGCCATTTTAAATCCCGATATCTCGCCCATCATCACATCGAGCAGTATCAGACAATACTGAGTCAGGTCGAGCGTCAAGGCCTCTTCCGCCGAATTTGCCGTATCGATTATAAAGTTCTCGTTTTCGAGATTATATTTCATTATCTCGCACAAATCCTGCTCGTCATCAACAACCAAAATCTTCTTAAATGCCATAAAATATCTTTTTAACTATTTAGAAATTAATCTTTAAATCTATTGGCAGCCCTGAGCAGATGTCTCAAAGAAGCTACTATCTCCTGCGACTCCTGCAACATGTTAAGATACACATACGACACGGCCAGATTGGTATCTTCATCCTGCATTCTGTTCATCTGTATTTTCCTTATCACCGAAAAAGATTCCTTCAGTTTGTCTCCCTCCATACGTATATCCTGCGCATATTCGTAATTACCGCTTTTTATCGCATCGCTGGTCTGTTCGAGCAGATATACAAGCGTATCTCTCAAAGGGATGAATTCTTTTATGCATTCTTTCGGCAACGGTTCGAAATTGTTATCCACATGCTCCTCGCACGGCTCGCATATACGCCTCAAGCAATAATATATCTCCAGACAGCTGTTTATGCCAAGATGAAACCATGTGTTTTTCTCTATAGCTATGCCCTTGTCCACCCGCTGAAGGCCTATCATCTCTTTTCTCCGGACTTTTTTTATCAAAGATTTCCTCGTCCTGAGCGACATGTCCGAGCGTCTCAGGCTCTTCAGGTCTTCATTGATGAAAGCGTTGGTTATATTGGAATATTCCTCTTTGGTATAATCCACAAATTCAACAAGGCTGCCGGCAACATGCTTGCACAGCAAATCCCATATTTCCGACTTGTCCTTGCTCACCACCATGCGGGAAAAGAGCACATCCTCATTTTCCTTCTGGACTTTTTTCCTGTAACGTATATTGCTTCTCACAAGAATGGTTATGGCCACAGCCACCAGCCCCACCTGCAACACTATGCCTCCATAATACATCAAGAGAAGAACTATGGCGCATGATATGAAAGCCGCGCCGGCTGTCAGGAACCAGCCTCCTATGACGGAAATCACTCCAGTAATCCTGAACACTGCACTCTCGCGTCCCCAAGCTCTGTCGGCCAACGAAGAACCCATTGCGACCATGAATGTGACATAAGTGGTGGACAACGGCAACTTCAATGAAGTGCCAAGTGCCACAAGCAAACCGGCAAGCACCAAATTGACGGAAGCGCGAACAAGGTCGAAAGCCGCGCCGCTTTCCATCTCTATATCGGTCTGATTGAACCTGCTGTCTATCCATGCCCTGACTCTGGGCGGGATAATCTCCGAAATATTATTAGACAAAGCGGTGGTTTTCCTCACCAGACTTCTGGCCACTCTCGAAGAGCCGAACATCTCATCGCCCACATTCTGACGCGCCAGGTCTACCGAAGTTTTTATCACATTGTGCGCTTTCTTGGATGTGGCCAGCGAATATACCATGACAGCTCCGGCTATCGCCAATATATAAATAGGTGTGGTGGCCGACTCATTCAGAAATCCCATGCCGAACACGGAGGGATCTCCGCCGCCTGCATTTATAAAATGAATATAAGAGTCAAGTCCGGTCAGCGGCACACCTATGAAATTGACCAAATCATTGCCGGCAAACGCCATTGCCAGAGAAAACGTGCCGAGCAGCACGATGACTTTGAACACATTCACCTTAAGCAGATGCAACAACTGCATCAGCAATGTCATAGCCACAAAACAGATGCCCACTATCATACCGGTGTGCTGGTTGATCCACTCCACCTTATCGGCAGTCATGAAAGACATGCCCTTCAGCCCGTTTATCAAAAGGAAATATATTATGGCAGTGGTGGATATGCCACCGAACAGGCCGATCTTCCACTTCAGGTTCGACTTGTAATTGAATGTGAAGACTATCCTGGAAATGAACTGCACGACAGTGCCCACGACAAAGGCTATGGCCACAGACACGAATATGGCAATAATCACCGACAACGCCTTTTCGGTGTTAATCAACTGATACATATCCGTTGCGCCCGAATTGTGGCTGGACAATTTTATCATGGCCATCATAGTGCTGCCGCCCAGCAACTCAAAAACCAAAGACACTGTGGTGGATGTGGGCATGCCCAGCGAGTTGAAAATGTCGAGCAAGACCACGTCGGTCACTATCACAGCCAGAAACACGCACATCAGTTCATCGAAATAAAAATATTCGGGCAGGAATATCCCGTGACGAGCCACGTCCATCATGCCGTTGCTCATAGTGGCACCGCAAAACACACCTATACCGGCCACAATAAGCACAGTCCTGAAACTTGCTGCCTTAGAACCTATAGCCGAATTAAGAAAATTTACCGCGTCATTGCTTACGCCTACACTCAAATCTATCACTGCCAGAATCAACAGGAATATGACCAAACCAAGATATATAGTCTCCATCTTCTTTTTATTTCCTTTAATTTTTGTGCAAAAATACGTTATTTTACAAAACACGCACTAACCTGCCGCCACAATTAACATAGCTGCGGCAGCGGAATGCGGCGTTTTCAGTCGTCACGCACATGCAATATCATATTGACTGTGTCGACCACCACATCTCTGCCGCCGAACAGTTGTTCAGGCGAAACGAGCCTTGCATGTTTCACGGCCTCACCCAAAGAGCAGACCTCGCCAATGCCTACGTCTGCGGGTCTCGCCACACACAGCACATTGTCATAAAACAACAGGGAGCCGGCCTCCGAGTATTTTTTCAAATCCAACGGGGTTATGGAAAAAGTCACAGAAGAACCGGTAAGCATCACATAAGGAATCTTCGACAGCATGGAGACACCTATCATGAGGGGCTGTTGCGTCTCGTGCACCTCAAACAGCACATCGGTCACAGTCATCTTGCCTATGGACAGCTTGTCTGCCACAGCCAGGACCTTTACATTGCCTATCTCACCCTCCACCGTCATGATATGCATGCCCAAAGCCTCAGCCTCAGTGCGCGACACCGATGAATAAGGCAGATCGAAACGCAGAAAAGCCATAGTCTCTATGCCGTCTGTCTGCAACTGCACGGGATAGACGCCGGCTTCTACAGGCTTGGACTTGATTCTGGTCTTCCCTTTTCTGATGCTGACCGCGCTTTCCCCATAATCGGACAAAGCCAAAGCCTCTTCATACATATAGCAGACATCAGGAGAATAATTGGCACACAGCCTGAACAGACCTGCGGCCGAAGCAAACCGGCAAAGCCTCATCTCGGCTTCAGCCTTGAGCCGCAAAGCAAAAGGCAACGCGCCGCCCAACCTGTCCTGATACTTCGAGAGCAACAGTTCGGCATAGTGTAGCGAACTTTCGGCATCGTTTCTCAAAAAACCGAGATAGGCTTTCACTATCCACCGGCCAAACTCATCGGACGAAGCCAGTATCTCGTCTTCATGCAGCAGGAGGCCTATCAAATCATTATCACTTATATACCTGATGTAGTCGGGCGCATCGTCAGAAAGAATGTCGCCTGACGGCGATGGAGAGATACGGGCGCTTTCCTGCCCGCTCGACATGACGCATAAAAAACACGAAAGCAGAATAAAAACAAAACTTCTCATCGTGACGGCAATTCTAATACGATGTAAAAATAATGTTTTTATTTGCAATAATCAGTTACGAACGGGAAAAAATTTCACCCCGCCCGGGATGTACGCCATCTTCACCCGGGATGTGCGCCATCTCCGCCCGATACCGAGCCGATGTCGGGCAATGATCGGCTCGGTCTCCGGCAAAGATCAAGCCGATGATGACAGATGTAAATAGCCCTGCGCGTAACATACTGACGCACAAACAGCTCCGCAGACAGACCATGCACGGCAGCGCATCACCCTGCGGAGCTGTAGTCCCGGCATGACACAAGTGCAATCAGTCTTCCATCAGCACAATCCTGTCAAACTCGTAACCTTCGGTTATGCTGAGTCCTTTTTCCACTGTCCCGTCCGTCATATTATATATGTATATGCAGGGTTCGGAATCTTCGGGGTTGACACCTATGTAGGCCACATCGCCGTCCACCAAAGAACGCTGCGAGAATGTGCCGCTGCAATAAGGCAGATTCTGTCCCTGATACTGTATTTCCGTCTTGGCATCGGTCTTGAGGTCGAGGACGGCATAATAGCAGTTGTAAGCATCGCCCCATGCTCCCGCCCCTGTATAGTCGGGGTCCTGGATGTAGATGAGAGCCTTGCCTTCGGTCAGGTAGCTGGCTGTCACTATCTTGCCTTTGTCATAATTGTATCCCTCATAAGTCTTGTCGAAAGCGGTTTCGCCGTTGTTTATGCGCAAAAGGCGTCCGTACTGCTGTGTGGACTTCTCCGCACCCGGCAACTTACTGTTGCATGCTATGTAGAGATTGTCATCCTCATCGAAAAACATCTTGTCTTGCAGCAGTTCCCCGTATGCCGTTCCGGCCATCTGGTCGGCCCTGTCTTCCATAACCTCGTTCACCACACTCATGTCGTCCGCGTCTATGAATGCCACATAGAAATGCTCCGTCTCGTTCTTGTGCTGGAAAGCATATATTATCATATTGTCCGACTCCCTGTACTTGGCAAGCCCCGATGTGCTGAATTTGTCGCCTTCGGGCACCTCGAGCGAGAGTTCGCCTTCGGCCATGATGCTCATGTCGGCTGCATTGAGTTTGGTCCATATCACTTTGTCTGCCGAGCCGTTGGCTGCCATTATCACGAGAGTATTGTCGTCTGTCCATGCATGTGTGTAACGCCTGTCCTTGTATGTGTTCTGCTCAAAAGGATGCTGCGCTACGATTTCGAGCCTGTTGTCCGCAATCTTGTATTTGCCGAAACGGTCTGCCGACTTCGGCACCTGATAATAATATCCCCCTTTGATGATAGACTCGCGGCATATATCGGCCGTCACGTCCACTCCATCGTTCTTGAAATTGATAGGCTCCTGCACGGTCAGCGAATCCACACTCTTGACAAGGCTCGTGGTGCCGTCCGACCCCATCCCGGTACGTTCGCCCAACGATACCCAAATATCGAAATGAGTGCCTTTTTCCTCTACTGATGAACCGTTGCCGTCACCTTGCTCCCGGCCTCCGTCATCTAATTTCCTTTCATCTTCCGAACATGCGGAGAAACCAATCAGCATGGCCGACAAAGCACATGCAAAAAAAGAAATCTTTTTCATCTTCATTGAATGTATTTTAATTAATAAACAATCTGAACTTGCAGAAAAACGAACGTCCCGGCTTCTGGAGCATATAGTTGTCATACGACACCGCATCCATTATGTTACGGCACTCCAAAGAGATATTGTAACGCTCCTCGTCCCACGAATATGACAGTGTGACATCGTGCATGTTCTGGGTCGGTATCTTCGATTTGCTTTCCAGCACGCCATAGCCCTCCCACGTCAGGAAAAACCAGTGCACATATCTGTAAGCATAGTCCAACCGCAGCCTGCTGCCCTCCACGAACACATCATCGAACTTCAATCCCGCTTCCGCATTACCGAAAAGCCAGGGACGGTTCGGCACCCTGTTGTCATAAGTCACCGACGGCTTGCCGTCCGACTTGTACCGCTGCCTGTCGCGGGCATCCTGATAACTGCAATTGACAAGCACATGCAAGACGTTGTTCCAACTGTATTTCAACTCGCCTTCCACGCCTTTTATGCTGACATCCGACACATTGTCATACTGCATCATGCCCTCAGCTTCCGACACTACGGCATGTATATAGTCTTTCACATTGCGATAGAAGAAACCGGCTTCATAGAACAACATGTGTCCTTTGCCGAAACGGGCAGTGCCATACCCCCCGATGTTCCAGTTGTCGCTGCTTTCGGGATGCAACTTCATATTGGGATAGACAGTAGTGCCGTTGCCGAGCAGCTCCCTTGCCAATGGCAGACGCACGCTATGCTCGTATGAGGCTTTCAGGGCAAAAGACTCCACGAACAGATGTCTCATGCCTGCCCCGTAGCCGATGTTGTTCTTGACAGAAGAGGAAGGCACTTCATCGGAACCTGTTATCCACGACAAGTCCTGCTGCCCTATCTTTAGATGATTCACATAGTCTTTCACGAAAAACACATTGCTCATCCTCCCGTCTAAAAACGACTGCGAATAGGACAAGCCTAAAATCTGCTTGGACAAGACGTCTTTTGATGCAACGAACTCAGTGTCAGTCTCATCATAACGATTGTTGCCTGTGCGGTTGAGCATGTAATTGAAATTCAGTTCATGCCTGTCGTTAAACCGATAGTTGACATTGGTCCTCGCTATGGTCAGCGGCCGGTCATAATGCCTCAGCGAACGGTCTCGGCCGGTTATCTCGTTGCGCGAGCTCTCTATGTAATCGCCGTTCCAGTCATATTTCCGGAAAGCGGTATCGACTGTGAGCGAATAGTCCCAAGTGTGCGACAGCGACAAGTCCAGATTAAGCCCGTCTGCCAGGAAGTCATCTTTCCTGTACTCCGCAGAGACATTCCACGAATCGGTCAGCCTTTCCGCCATGCCATAGACCTTGCTCTGCGTGGAACCTGTCTGAAGTTCCTTATCGACTTTGGAATAAGAACCGGAGACGAAAAAGGCATCGGCCCAACTCTTACCCGACACGCCCACTTCGAACTGTCCGAGCAAGGCAAAATATCCGTCATGAAACCTTCTCCTGTCCACATTCCCGTATCTTCCGGCTTCGGGATTCCACACCTCCACGCCTTTCATCATATAGTCGTTTCTGGAATAATTGAGGCTGAACACCGGGCGGAACACCAACCCGCTGCGCTTCTCCACATACTGCGCATTCAAATCGACCTTGTGCGTGTGAAACGAACCTATGCCGTATGACAAGTCGAGATAATCTTTCCTTTTCTTATTTGTAATGATGTTTATGGCACCGCCCAAAGCATCCGCACCGAGCGACACAGGAACCACTCCTTTATAAATCTCCACACGGTCTATCAGATTGACCGGGAGGTTCGCCAGATTCACGCCACTGCCTTTGCTGTCCATAGGGACGCCGTCGATGAAATATCTGACCGAATTGCCCGACATGCCGTTTATGGACAACTCAAAGTCAGAGCCCACTCCTCCTTCTTCCCTTATCCTTATGCCTGTGGTCTTGCTGACTACGGAAGCAAGGTCGCGGACGGAAGCCGCCACGTCTTTCACATCGAGCGCATTCACGGCAAAAGCCCCTTCACGAAGTTTCTGCGACTTGCTCTTGCCATAGACCTCCACCGACCGCAGCATCACGTTGTCGGTATGCATCACAAAATCTTTGCGGGCATCGGAATACAAGTCGACAACGGCTTTTTCCGTCTCATAACCCACGTATGACACCACCAGTTCATATCTCCCCTCAGGCAATCTGAAAGAATAACATCCGTCGGCATCCGTATATGTCCCCGCCCGGCTGCCGTCCACAGCCACCGTAACCGAGACAAGGGGGAGGCCGTCAGAACCGGTCACACGTCCACCCAAAAGGAAAGTTCCGCCTCCGGCAACGCCCTGCGCCATACAGACCGGACACAAGACCGATAACAACAAAATGCCTAAAAATCTCATCATAATCAAGCCAATAAAAAAACTTACAGGCACCGAAGGAAAAAACTGCAACGGCAAAATGACATAACCTTTACGCAAAAGGATAAAAAGTTTGTCCGCAGGCCTTATTCCCCGAAAGCCTTGTGAATTAGAATCAAAATGGCAGGTCTTCTGACTTGCTCCCTGCTCTGACGGCCTTCCCATATATCTAAATACAGTGGCAATGGTATTGTCAGAGCAACCTTAACGGAGCTTACAGCAGCGGGTCTGTCCGGGATTCTCACCCGGTTCCCTTTTAATTGCATCCGGCGAACGGCCGGAAGCAAAACCATTTCGCCCGCAAATATAAATAATTATTCCATAACGGAACACCAACAACAGCACAAATATTTTCCCGCACCCGTCTGCAATGCCCTGCAAAGGCTTTTTTCATGCCCGCCCGGGATGTGCGCCATCTTCGTCCGAGACCGAGCCGATCATTGCCCGGGATGTACGCCATCCCCGCCCGATACCGAGCCGATCCCCGCGGCGGGTGTCAAAACGCGAGCCGTACACTTTCATATATTGGATAATTCGATTACTTTTGCAATGACAAAAAACAACCGAAAGACAATGAAAAAATCAGCGATAACAATCATCGTTTCGGCCTTGACGGTACTCGCCTCGTGCGGAGGCAAAGCCGAAAAAGAAGCAGCCGTAATGCTGGACAAAGCAAAGGAAGCATACGAAGACGGCTCTTTCAGCCTGGCAAAAAACAGGATAGACAGCATGAAGACCATGTATCCCAAAGCATTCAAAGCGAGAGAGGAAGGGCTGAAACTGATGCGCCTCGTCGAGATAGGCGAACAGGAAAAGACCATAGCATTCCTCGACAGCATTGCCGACATAAACGACAAGGCCATAGCTGAGATACTGCCCGACTACAAATTCAGCAAAGACACGGCATACGAAGACATAGGCACATACTCCATCAAGTCGCAGTCCATAGAAAACAACATGTACAACAGCTACATCTATGCCCGCGTGGATGAGAACGGCGTAATGAAACTCACCTCAGCCTACGCCGGAAAACGGCCCATAGAGCATTATGCCGTGAGAATCACCGCCCCCGACGGCAGCTTTGCCGAGACACCGCAAAGCACCGACACATTCAGAGATGAAAACGCCGGCACAGTGACCGAACGCACAGACTATACCGTAGGAGCAGACAACGATGTGGCTGCATTCATCGACCTGAACAAAGACAAGAACCTGAAAGCCGAATACATAGGCAAGGGCAACACCGTCTACTACATGAGCAGACGCGACAAGCAGGCCGTCAGCGACATATACCGGCTGCACAAGCTGCTCGACCTGCGCACACAAATAAACAGACAAAGAAAAGAAGCATCCAACAAAATAGAATTTTTCAGACGCAAGGCAGAAGAAAGCATGAGAAACGAAGGAAATGCGGGACAATGAATCTGCGGGACACACAATTTTTTTCGGAAAAACGTGTTAATATATAATGTAGACTTTCGACAAAAATGACTAAAAAGATTCTGGCCATAATTTTCCTGCTGTGCTGCATGACGGCTGCCAAAGCCCAGTTTGACGCACACTTCAGCAACTATTGGATGCTGAACGGCATAAACAATCCCGGATATGCCGGACACAACGGGAAACTGAACATAGTCGGAACGTACAGCATGCAGCTCGTAGGTTTTGAAAACGCCCCCAAGTCGATGTGCTTCGGCGCCGACATGCCGTTCAAGCTGTTCAACAAAGATCACGGAGTGGGAGCGTCATTTTTCAACGAATCCATAGGATTGTTCAAAAACCAGTTGTTTGCCGCCCAATACGCATACAAGCAGAAACTCTTCGGAGGCACATTGGGCATAGGCCTGCAGATAGGCATAATCACCATGTCATTCCGCTCGGAAGACCTCGAACTCGGCGAAGACAGCCAGAACGACCCGGCTTTCCCCACCGGAGAAGCCGAAGGGACAGGCTTCGACCTTGGGGCAGGCCTGTTCTACGACCACCCGCTGTTCCATGTAGGCGTGTCAGGAAAACACCTCACCTCCCCCAAGATGACACTCGGCGAAAGCGGCTCCAACAGCGAAATAAAAGTGTCGCCCGCATTTTATTTTTCTACCGGATGCAATATAAAAACGAAAAGCCCGTTAATCACAATAAAGCCATCGGTCTTTCTGCAAACCGATTTTGTGGCATACCGTTGCGATCTCAGTGCAAGAATGGAATACACATACCGTGAGAAGATGTTCTACGGAGGCATATCCTACAGCCCCATGACATCGGTGACACTCATGGTGGGAGGCACCATAAAAGGCATAACCATAGGCTACGCATACGACATGTACACCACCAAAATCGGTCCGGGCAGCGGAAGCCATGACATAGTTTTGGGATATTCCACCAAGCTGAATTTCTCAAAAAAAGGAAAGAACAAACATAAAAGTATTCGTATATTATAAAACAGAAAGATGAATAAAGTTTCAGTCATAATCATTTTGTCCGCACTGCTGCTGGCATCATGCATGGGAACCGGAGCCGGTTCCATAGGCAACGGCGGTGAACTGACCGGAATAGGCATGACTTCATGGAATGAACCGGCACCCTACGGAATGGTGCTAATCAACAGAGGCTCGCTAAAAATAGGTCCGGAAAAACAAGACTCGCTGTGGGGCACGACAACCCCATCGAAAGAAATATCAGTGGAAGCATTTTGGATGGATGAGACAGAAATCACCAATTCCAAATACAGGCAATTCGTGTTCTGGGTGAGAGACTCCATAATCAGGGAAAGACTGGCCGACCCTGCATACGGAGGCAACGAAATATTCAAGATAGAAGAAGACGAGGAAGGAAACCCCATCACCCCCAGACTGAACTGGAACAGGCCCATCCCCTGGAAAAAAGCCACCGAAGACGAACTTGTGGCCATCAACAGCGTATACATGAACCACCCGGTGGAAGGCATGACCATGCTCGACGCCTCGCAAATGAACTACTACTACGAGTATTTCGACCAGACACAAGCCGCAATGAGGAGAAACAGACTGAACCCGAGCGAAAGGGAAAGAAACACGGATATAGAACTTAACCCCGATGAAGTAGTCATGATCTCCAAAGACACGGCATACATAGACGATGAAGGAAGGATAGTGAACATGACTGTCAACAGGCAACTGTCATCACTGTTTGACTTCCAGAACAGCTACATACTGAATATATACCCCGACACGACATGCTGGGTAAACGATTTCCAGAATGCGTTCAACGAACCGTACATGGAACTCTACTTCTCGCATCCCGCATACAACGACTATCCGGTGGTAGGCGTAAGCTGGGAACAGGCCACCGCATTCTGCGTCTGGAGAACCAATTACCTGCTCGCCGGACTCGGACCGAACGCAAGACAAATACAGCGTTACCGCCTGCCGACAGAAGTGGAATGGGAATTTGCCGCAAGAGGCAAAGAAGGCAACGTATATCCTTGGGAAGGCAACGATGTAAAATCGGACAAAGGCTGCTACTATGCCAACTACAAACCGGAGAGAGGAAACTACACCAAAGACGGAAGCCTCATAACAAGCAAAGTCGGCTCGTTCTCTCCCAACTCCAACGGACTGTATGACATGGCAGGAAACGTGGCCGAATGGACATCGACCGTATACACCGAAGCCGGAGTGGAAGCCATGAGCGACATAAATCCGGAAATATCATACAACGCGGCAAAGGAAGACCCCTACATGATGAAAAAGAAAGTGGTGCGCGGAGGTTCCTGGAAAGACGTGGCATCGCAAATCAGGAGTGACGCACGCTCCTATGAATACCAGAATGAAAGCCGCTCGTACATCGGATTCAGATGCGTAAGAACATACGTGGGAAACACTAAAAAATAACAAGAACAATTAATCATATCGACATATGGCTACAAATAAGAAAGATAATATGTTTCGGCGCCTGCAAAACTTCATGGAGAGCTATCAGGGCAAAGTCATCATGAACTTCATATACAGCTGGGGCGCATCGGTAGTAATACTGGGAGCACTGTTCAAACTGACCCACCTGCCAGGAGGCAACGTGATGCTTTTCATAGGTATGGGCACTGAAGTGATAGTGTTCTTCGTCTCGGCATTCGACAAGCCGTTCAAAAACTACAAATGGGAAAGCATTTTCCCGCAACTGAAAATATCGGGAGCTAAAGAAAAAGAAATTCCCGACAATGCACCGGGCATGACCGGACAACCAGTAATAGGCGGAGGCACCATCGTGACAGGCGGCATGCCGCAAATCAACATTGCGGAAGGAAACGCCCCGCAACCGGCCGAAGGCGAGACAGGACAACCATTCATCCCGCAAGGACAGACCACATTCATAGGCGGTGCAGCAGGCTTCCCGCAAGGGCAGACCATCATAGCACAAGGCACGGCAGCAACACCGCAAGGAGAACAGGCCGCAATGGCTCAGGGAGAGACTGGCACCATCCCGCAGGGACAAACAGCCGGCATGGGCGGCGGCACCATCATAGTGGGAGGAATGCCTACAGGCGGCACAATGCCGGAAATGTCACAGTCACAAGAACAGATAGACCACATGAAAGAGGCTTCGGAAACATATCTGAACAACCTGAAAGACATGTCGGAAGCATTGGAGAGATTCAAATCGACCACTACCACGCTTGCCGACATATCGGAATCGCTGGCATCTTCATACAAAATCATATCAGACAATTCCGGCAACATAACAGCCAACACGCAAGGATATGTCTACCAGATGGAGAACCTCAACCGCAACCTCACCGGACTCAACACCATCTACGACCTGCAACTCAGAAGCATCAGTTCGCAGCTTGACACCATAAAACAAATGAATGACGGACTGGCCAAGATCAGGGAAATGTTTGAGAACTCCACAGAAGACAGCGAAAAATTCCATCAGGAAACAGAAAGGATGGCAAAACAAATAGAAGAGCTGAACGCTGTATACGCCAGAATGCTGAATGCCATGACCGTAAACATGAAATAACCGACAGAGAGAGTATTTTTAACTTAACTAAAACTTCAGACAAATGGCAGGAGGAGGTTACGAGAGTCCGAGACAAAAGATGATAAACCTGATGTACATTGTCTTGCTGGCAATGTTGGCACTGAACGTATCATCCGACGTCCTCAACGGTTTTTCTTTAGTGGATGAAAGTCTGAACAGATCAAAGAAAAACTCCACAATACAGAATAATTCCATCTACGAGGAACTAGACTATTTCATGGAGAAAAACCCTGAG
>DVIH01000043.1 GCA_018711405.1 Candidatus Avibacteroides excrementipullorum
TTGTTGCATGTGTCTCTATGTAATCGCTCCTATTTTTCCAACAAAAAGGTATTGATAAAGCGACATAATGTATTCCTGTCAACTTTGCAGATCTTAGCTATTTTTCGTCTTGATATACCCTCTTTCAAAAGTTCTGCTATTAGATTCCTTTTAGGGTATAATTTGTATTTGGATTCATCTGATTTTCTGCCGACAGGCCGCCCTAAAATTACTCCTTCGGCTTTTTTCCGTGCAAGTGCTTCTTTTGTCCGTTGACTAATGAGATTTCTCTCTATTTCTGCAGATAAACCAAAAGCAAACGCAAGAACTTTGCTCTGAATGTCTTCGCCGAGGCGATAATTGTCTTTAATTGTCCATACTCGACATTCTTTAGTCATGCAAATATTTAAGATTTCCATAATCATGAACAGATTTCTTCCAAGACGAGACAATTCACTGCAAATTATAATATCATCTTTACTGACTTTCCGTAGTAATTGCCCAAGTTGTCGTTTGCTATAATTCTTTGTACCGCTAATAGTTTCTTCTATCCAGTCATTAATAACAATATTCTCTCTGTCACAGAATTTGTTGATTTCGAAACGCTGATTTTCTACTGTTTGTTTGTCACTACTGACACGAATGTATCCGTAAACCATAATCTTATATTTATATTGTTTATAAATTGGGTCTAAATTAGATATAGAAAAATCCCAATTGAGTTGCGACTCAATTGGGATAAATGAATTATAGAACAGATTTAATATAATTTCCTGCATCTTCTTTTGGCCGTTCGAATAATATACGAGGCATGCAGTAAACATCTTTTCTGATACTCATCTTCCTCTTCATCCGTCTGCAACCGATCCAAAGAAGATCGGAGTCGGGATTGCCGCCACCTCCACCACCGGGAGAGATTGCAGCAGGTGTTCCTCCTGCAAGGGCATCGGCTATGGCAAATATCTTTGAGCGGAGCGAGGGGTTTGCAAACTGGTCAAGCATTGTTTCCAATGTGGATTTCAAGCCATCATTATTTTCAATAAGTGTCTTGACATCTTTCCGTAACTGGTATAATTCTCCGTAATCCGCCAGAACATTATTCTGTGCGGCTTCGACCTGCCGGGCTGCATCATTTCTGTATAGGGATTCTATCTTGCGAATAATATCTGTAAACTGTTTGGCGATAGACTTGTTCTGACGCTCTACCCATTTATCTGTACCGAACAAGGGCACTTTCTCTGTAATTTGCGGTGGAGTGAAATCAATCTTATGGTTACGAAACGGCTGGATAACCGAACGGACTTTTGATGCATCCTTTGTCAGTTGTTCCAATTCCTGCTCCTTTGCATGGAGTTTGCCTGTTTTGTCATCCAACTTAGACTGATACTCGGCAATGAGTTTCTGTATATCTGCTTTCCGAACCTCATATTTGTCAAGAGTTATCTTGCCGGACGCGAGAGCTTCATCGATTTCTTTAAGTCGGTTCCTTCCGGCAAGCATTTCCCGTTCAAGCTTCCGTATCATAGTCTGGAGTCCTTTGACCGCTTTCTCTGCCTGCTTTGCCTCTTTGGTTAATTTTCGGATATACTCGCGCTTGTGCAAGTGCTGCACATTGCGACCGTCAATACTGTCACCTCGTTCAAGTCCGTATTTGCTGCCGACCTCTTCATAAAGAGAGGTGTGCATTTCCCTAAGAATCCGTCCATACTCATAACGGTCTTTCCCGAATTTCGCCGACCACATCACACATTCACGACCGCTTTTAGGACGAATACCAACCGGGACAATCAAGGCATGAATATGCGGACTGCTCTCATCAAGGTGTACTTGGAAACCGATGATGTTTTCCTGCCCGTATCTGCGAGCGCACCAGTCATTGACATCTTTCGTCCAACGCTCTATTTCCTCGCACCTGTGCAAGTGGCTGTTGTCTGCATCTTTTTCCAGAACGAAGGTAAATATATTTTTAACCGGGACATGAGTCTTGTTCCGAGGTAGATTTTCCAACGACTTGTCACTAAATATAATGGAAATCACAGAGTTTATGGATCTAACAGGTCCAAGCAATTGCGCTATATGTCATTCGGGCTGTAGACATCTTGTGAGTCATTTAGATGAAGTCCTGAAACCGTCTATGAATATCTATCGGCATCGATGTGATATTGAATTTTTCAAGTTTACAAACCCCACGACCGGGGATCTCTCAGCCGTGGGGATAGGAGTAATGAGCGGGACCAAAGCTACCTCTATTTCGTCAGGAATGGGAATACTGAGGCGAATTTTTCGATGATTTCCGCATCAGTAAGAGGCTGCTCGGAGATCTCTCCGACACTGTTCCGCATGAACGTCGACGCTTGCATCAATGAATACTTCTCCAGTTCATCCACAATTTCCAACAGATTGCTTTCCGCATCATATCCGATACTATACAACGCACTCTTCGACTTTCCGACTTTTGCTGTATATAATGCGTATTGAGTCTCTGTCAATTCTACAAAATCTTCCTCAGAATACAATTTGCCTCTTTGCTTGATAATTTTAAATGATTCGCCAAGAGGGCCTAAGATCAAATTAAGAAATGTAAAATCATCCATAATTTTGTGTTTTAAATCATTAGTGTCCACTAAAAAATCATAAAAGTTCTTTGAAAATATTGTAAGTTAGGCAATTACAAGGATAAAATGAGCGCGCCGATTTGAATTTATCTTTGCCAGACTATCGTAGAATGGCATATGAATAAAG
>DVIH01000044.1 GCA_018711405.1 Candidatus Avibacteroides excrementipullorum
CAAATGTACGTTTTTTTTTGAAAACGTAACAGAAAAAGCGTGCTATAATAACATTTTTTACATAATTCATAAAAACACAGACGGCAGCGTCCCGTATATTACAGGGAAGCCGCCGTCCGCATCAAATCAAGTTATATAATCTAAAACAATTATCTCACCACAAGTTTCTTTGTCACCGTACCGTTGCCGAGATTCACTTTCACAAGGTAAATACCTTTGTCAAGGGCGGTAGGCTCAAGAGCAGAACCGGCAAGCGAATAGACTTGGAACGACTCGAAATCGCCGTCTACACACACATTGCCGTTATCCGCATAGACACGCACATTGTCGCCTTCAGTCACGCCGCAGTCTCTCACCGAAAGTCGGGTAGACTCGCCCAGACTACATCTCGCCGCATTGTAGACTACTATATTGTCACGGTCATAATTGATGTTGTCCACAGGTGTCTCATCTCTGTTGGCTATGAAAGCGGCCACATACAGAGTCTCATCGTCAACTTCAGTCGGCACCGAACCTATGCGATTCGTCCATGCGTCGAAGCTATTCACCGAAGTCGGCACTTTACAATTTATCGTGACCGAATACTCTCCATTTTCGTCAAATTCCAACATATCGCCCAGATAATGGTCTGAAAGCATGATTCTGACCGGATTCATGTGTTTGTAGGCAAAATCCTGTCCTTCAGAGCCTTTGGTCTGCCAACCCACCCAATAGTCCGACACAAGGAATATGCTCAATGCAGGAGCCGATGCATCGAAATTACCGTTTTTCTCGCCAAAGACTGTGACCTCCAGATCTCTCGTGTCCTTGTCATAGGTAGTCTTGATGTTCAGAGACACGTCAGCCAAAGTAGCCAGCTCGTTGTCTATGAATGTCTCACCATAATATTCTTCATACTTTTCATTATACTCAGCAAAATCGTTGCAACTGTTGATAAGCCTTCCTTTCCGTCCGGTAAGGGCCAGCAGAGTCCGGTTATATACCAGAGACGGAGCGGCACTTACGCCACAGAAACTACTGATATCAAAACTCGGCTTTATGGTGAGAGAGTCGCTGTAATATCCAGCATGATGTGAAAGCCACACGAAACGTTCGTTATCCTCGTACTCCGAATACAAGTCTTTCAAAGACTGCGTACCCACCGAGCAACTGGCACATTCCTGCCCCGTAAAAGTCTCAAACAGGATTCCGCGCGGATACCCTGTCTGCGCCGAAACCGTCAGGGCTGCGGAAACCGACATAAGTAAAAAAAGTAATTTCTTAGATTTCATAGTTTGTTATTTTTATAATTAGATTAGATTCCGCCATTTCATCTGTTTTTCAGCGCGGGGTCGTTTTCAATGAGCCATTCCGCTATCTGCACGGCATTTAGAGCCGCACCTTTCTTTATCTGGTCGCCGCACAGCCAGAGTGTCAGTCCGCAATCGTCCGCTATGTCCCTGCGGATACGCCCCACCGAGACAGGATCTGCACCCGACATGAACAGCGGCATGGGATATTTCTTCTCGGCCGGGACATCGCACAGCACCACTCCCGGAGCAGCGGCCAACGCCTGCCTCACCGCCTCCACGTCCAACGGGGCTTCCGTCTCTATCCACACGCTTTCGCTATGCGCCCTCATGACAGGCACACGCACGCATGTGGCACTGACCCTCACATCGGAATGCATTATCTTCCTTGTCTCGTCAAACATCTTCATCTCCTCTTTGGTGTAATCGTTGTCCTTGAACACATCCACCTGCGGTATAAGATTGAAAGCAAGCTGATACGGGAATTTGCTCACCGTCGTCTCCTCTCTCGACACCGACTGACGGCACTGGTTCACCAGTTCGTCCATAGCCGCGCTGCCTGCACCGCTTGCCGCCTGATAGGTAGACACCCTGACCCTGCGGATGTGCGACAGTCTCTCTATGGGGTTCAGCACCACCACGAGCAGTATCGTGGTACAGTTGGGATTGGCTATTATGCCTCTGGGACGCACCAATGCATCGGCCGCATTCACCTCCGGCACCACCAAAGGCACATCGCTGTCCATGCGGAACGCACTCGAATTGTCTATCATCACAGCCCCGTGTTTGGTTATGGTTTCGGCAAATTCTTTCGACACGCCTCCGCCTGCCGAGACGAAAGCGATGTCCACTCCGGCAAAATCATCGTTATGCTTCAGTTCCTTCACCACATAATCTTTTCCGCCGAAACTGTAAGTCCGTCCCGCGCTCCGCGCCGAACCGAACAGTACCATGTCATCAAACTTGAAATTTCTTTCGCCGAAAACACGAAGAAACTCCTGCCCCACAGCTCCGCTTGCTCCTACTACAGCTATTTTCATTACTCTACCAATATGCGAATTAAAAAAACTAATATTATGCTTCAGCCCGCTATTCCGGGAAAAAACAATATATTTACAGCACCGGACGCACATCACGGTTGCCGGCAAACATATTATCGTGTAAAATTATATCATTTCGTTTCAAAAGGACTTACAATGTTCAATCTTTTAACACTTATTTCAGTTTTACATTGCATCCTGCAAAGCGGCGGACAACCGGCAGACAACAGGCAGGCGGACGGGGAAAGCAAGGCATTCGGCCAAGTAGTGATAACCGAAATAATGGCCAACCCGAAAAACGCCGCAGGACTGCCCGATGCAGAATATGTGGAAATATACAACAGAAGCGGGGAGGACATCACGGCAGAAGGCTGGAGCATGGGATACGGAGAAAAGACCTATGCCATCCCCGACACTGTAATGAAAAGCGGAGCATACGTCATACTGACGCACGAAAGACATGCAGCCGAATGGGATGCCGCAGGAGTGACCGACAGGATAGACATGCCGGAATTTCCCGCGATAGCCAACAACGAGGAAAGATATTTCCGGATAACCGATAAAGACGGCAGGCTGCTGGCATACGACCTCTACTCCGCCGACTACATAGACGAAGACTTCAAACGCAAAGGAGGATTCTCCATAGAACTGACCGACACCGACATGATCGAAAGCGGCAAAGAGAGCCATGCGGCATCATGCGACAAAAGGGGCGGAACTCCGGGAGAAGCAAATTCGGTGCAAGAGGTTTCGGACGAACAGATCAGACCCGCGCTGACGGCAGCATACGCCGATGAAGACGGCAACATAGTACTCACGTTCTCGCATCCGGCAGACCGCACAGCTGCAACCGACAAATCAAACTACGACATAAGCGGCCGACCCGATTTTGAAATAACCGCAGGCAACGCCCTGTGCAACACAGTGCTAATCTCAGGCATAACGCTCTCGCCTGAAACGGTCACAACCGTCAGGACAGTCAACCTTACCACTCCGGGCGGCATCAGCATAGACATGCCCGAAACCATAGAGATGACACTGCCCCGCAAAGCGCAAGCCGGAGAAATAAAGATGACCGAGATAATGTTCAAGGCCGATGACGACACGCCCGAATACATCGAGATATTCAACGATACCGAAGACCGGCTGCTGCTCGATGACCTGTGGGTGGAGGCGGCCGCCGCAGACGGGGAGTTCAAAAACGCATCGCGCGTCACTGAAAACCGCCTGCTGATAGATCCCGGCTCTTACCTGTGCCTCAGCGGAGAGCCGGACATGATAATGAGGAAATGGGATGTCCCCGCATGGCGCGTAATAGAGACCTCCCTGCCGGCGCTGAACAACAACGGCGGATACGCAAGGATAACCGACAGCTCCGCACAGGTCATCGAGACTGCCATATTCTCCGACGATTCGTACACTGCCGAACTGAAAGACCGGAAAGGCATATCGCTCGAGAGGCTGTCGCCGCGCCTCGACCCTCTCGACACGGATTCATGGCTGCCGGCAACCCGCGAAAAGAAATACGGGACACCGGCTGCGGAAAATTCGCAGTCGGCATCAGCCCCGTCGACCTCCAAAGGAGACCGGTTCTCTTTGTCCACAGACGTGATAACACCCGATAATGACGGGCACAACGACTTCGCCACAATAGACTATGAACTGCCTGAAGGAGGCTACACGGCCGACATCGAAGTGTTTGACAGCAACGGACGCATGATAAGGCGCATTGCGGAACGCGAACATCTCGCCGGCACAGGCTCTTTCATCTGGAACGGACAAGATGACAACGGCAGGAAGGCATCGCGGGGTATCTACGTCATAGTGATAACGGCCGACAGCCCGGCCGGCGACATAGTGCACGAGAAGCACGCCATAGCCATAAACTGACCCCGCCCGGGATGTACGCCATCTTCGCCCGGGATGGCGTACATCCCGGGCCGATACCGAGCCGATCATCGGGCAAGACCGAGCCGATCCCCTCCGCCATCATCGGCAAACATTTTCCAGTCTTTATAAAATGCTGTATCACAGCGAGCAAAAGAAAGAGACGAACAAAGGCACGCTCAAATCGAGAGCCAGGCCGTGCAATACCGAAGCCGGAATCACCGACTGCCCGCAGACGCGCGTCATGGCAGGCAAAGCCACATCCATAGAACTAACTCCCACCGCAGCCATAGCCGCCACAGGCCCTGCCTTTTTCGCAAGCAAAGGCAGACAGGCCAGCCCGATAAGTTCACGCAGGATATTGGTAAGCAAGGCTATGGCTCCAAGCTCCGCAGCCGCCTGAACACCGTAGGCCGCCTCCTTCAAATCGGTAATCAATATGGACGACATGGAGTAGTATGCAAAGCCGCTGCCCACAGCCAAGCAATCGGGCACGCTCCATCTGCCCAGAAAGAAAGACGCCAAAGCTGAAAAGACAAGCGTACCGACCATAGTCCCCAAAGGCAGCAAAAACATCTTCATGCTGAAAGAAGATGCTATGAGCCTCATCTTGCTGACATCCGACCCTATGCTTATGCCCACCTGAAACATCAGCAGATATAAAAACCATGTCGCAATGTCGCTATCGGTCACCGCAGAAGGCACAAGCCCGGCATAGCCGCAAAGACATCCTATACCAAACACCCCTATGACCAAAATACTGCCTTTCATAGCTTATCCCCTCCTTTCCTGAAAACAAACCTGTAGACCGCCCACCCGACAATGACACTGCCTGCCAGCCCCCACAGAGCCAGGACAAGAGCCTGCCACCCGAACGAAGCAAGATGGGATATGATATCTCTGTTGGAGCCTATGGAGGCTCCCATGAGGAACAACATGCAAAACACTGTCATCGATACAGTCTTGTTCACTTTTCCTATATGTGGCAATTTGCGCAGGACAAAACCGACCAATATCCCCGCAAACATTATGCCTATAACTTTAAACATACACAAATACATTTCTTTACGGCCAAGCGCAAAGCCGCACCGCATGCCGCAACTTCATGCGCAAGAAAATGTGCAGCACACCGCATCGCAATGCCCTATGCCGTGATTAATATTAAAATAAAATAGAAAATGACAAAATCACGAGAAGGCGCAAACCGCTCCCGGAAACGAGACTACCGGAATTCAGACAAAACCGCTGAACCAATGAACATGAAATATCTTTTTCTCGCAAAAAAACATATACAAAAAACATTTACTGCCTTTCCGGATGCAAAGATACAAAACATCCCCATCACGGCCAAACGACAAACCGACTGCTCACTTCAAGGTCTTATATGAAAGCACATGCACACTGACACCGGCAGCAATCCCCGCGAGCAAAAGTTTCAGCCACAGGTAGGGAACAACAAAAAAGATGCAATAAGACATAGACAACCATAAAAGAACCATGCATGCCACTTTGCCCCTAAGCGGTATGGCCTTCTTTTCGCGAAAATTTACAATGTAAGTACCCAAAGTCCTGTGCGCCATAAGCCTGTCGTAAAATCGGGAAGAACCCCTATAATACAACGCGGCGGCAAGCAGAAGAAAAGGTGTCGTGGGCAACAACGGCAAAAACAATCCCAACACACCAAGCAAGAGCGACAGACTTCCTGCCGCAGTCAGTATCCCACGGGTTATACGGTGACCCGCTTTACCTTTATTACCGCCGCTCGGATGCTCCATTTCCGTAAGTCTTTATCAAAGGAAGATGTTGCAAAACCATTTCGCAAGCTTTCGCACAGCCTTAGAACTGGAAATAGATGAAAGGCTGTATGTCGCTGCTCTTCACCTGTATCACGACATATATGGCAATGACTATAAGAACCGCCTGAAGCGCCACAGGCAACGCTATGACAGCTTTCTTCATGGCATTTCTCAAGCCCATCGGCACATAATGGAACAGGAATCCCAGACCGATGAGGACAAAAACCTGCCAATAGCCCGACACCATCTGGCTGAACACTTCGGGATGGAAAGAGGTGAATATCTGCGTGAGCATGGCCACAGAATTGTCGAACGTGGTGTTGCGGAAGAAAATCCAGCAGAAGCACACGAAATGGAACGTAAGCAACACGGCCAAAACCTTCTTTATCCCACGGCTCTCATAAGTCTTGGGCCTGCCCATAAAGGCACGGAACCACTTGTGTACGGCAAGGGCGACGCCGTGCAACGCACCCCACACCACGAAATTCCACGATGCGCCGTGCCAAAGTCCGCCCAGCAACATGGTGATGAACAGATTCACATAGGTCCTCACCTTGCCTTTGCGGTTTCCTCCGAGAGAGATGTAAAGATAGTCGCGCAGCCATGTGGACAGGGAAATATGCCAACGGTGCCAGAACTCTGTGACCGATGCGGATATGTAGGGCGAATTGAAATTCTCCGGGAAACGGAAGCCGAGCAGCAAGGCTATGCCGATGGCCATGTCGCTATAACCGGAGAAGTCGCAATATATCTGCAAGGCATAGCCGTAGACACCCGCCAGGTTTTCCACTCCTGAATAGAGCGAGGGGTTGTCGAATATGCGCTCCACGAAATTCACGCTTATATAATCGCTTATGACAGCCTTCTTTACCAGCCCGCAGATGATGTAGAATATCCCCGTGCCGAACATTTCCCTCGTCACGGCAAGCGGCTTGCGTATCTGTGGGATAAAATCTCTTGCCCTCACGATAGGGCCGGCCACAAGTTGCGGGAAAAATGACACATAGAAAGCATAATCGAGCAGGCGGTCGAGAGGTTTTATATTGCCCCTGTACACATCTATGGTATAACTCAATGACTGGAATGTGAAAAACGAAATCCCCACAGGCAGGAATATGTCGAGCGGCTCGAACGTGCCTCCCCTGACAGAAGCTATTATCTCGCCGAAGAAGTTGGTGTATTTGAAATAGACCAGCAATCCGAGATTGACAGCAAGGCTGACGGCCACAAGCATCTTGCGTATCCACTTTGCCCGGAACTGCCCCATGCCTCTGGCAAGACAGAAATCAGTGAACGTGACAATGAACAACAGGAAAAAGTATGTGCCGCTGCTCTTGTAATAGAAATAATAGGAAAACAATGTGACAAACAGTATGCGCAACGTGTCTTTGCGCGACAGCAGCATATATACCAGAGAAAAGCCGAGAAACAGATAGAGGAAAATGCCGCTGTTGAATATCATCGGCGCATCGGGCTGGTATTCCAGCAAGCCTGCTATTTTGGAAAAGTCTATATCACTTTGAAACATAACGGTTAAAATAATCTATTAATGCCGCATGCATCAGCCTCCCCATGACGAGATACCCCTCGCCGGTGAAATGTATGCGGTCTCTTTGCATCAGTTTATTCCTATACCAGTTTGTGCAAGCCTTGTCCTTGCCGCCTGCGACAGCATAAAGGTCCCAACAGGCAACACCCTTTTCTGCCGCATAAGCCTTTATGGACGATGCCACAGAAGTGACTTTGGCATTAGGGACAGACCTCCTGCTCTTGGAGAAGCATCCCGGAGGGGTCGTCAGCAGAAAGGAAGCAGAGGGACATCTCTCCCTCAACATCCTGAGCAGCATGTCCAACTGGTTTTTATGGACATCTTTATCATACCTACCCATGCTCTCGTTGGTACCAAAAGATATCACTATCAAATCGGGCTTCAAGGCAGCGACTTTGTCCACCTTCACAGGGTCGCAAAAGTTCTGCGCGGTAGATCCGTTCACAGCCATAATATGATAGACTATGCCTGCTCCGCCCGTTTCCTGAGCTATGCCGGAGGAGTTGTATGCCAGCTTCGCAGGCGCTGCGGCTGACCCGAAATCTCTCTCCAGCAGCCTTTTCACCTCACCGGGAAATATATAGCCGCGTACATGCGAATCGCCTATATGGACAATCCTGACAGGAGATGACTGCATGCCCGTGCGCAACGAATTGAGTTTTTCCATGAAAGGGAACAGGGAACAGGAATCATCGTATATGACATTGGAGCCGCAACCGGAAAAGCCTTCGGGAACCCCCGACACCAACTTTATCGGCTCAGACAGCATGAACGATTCGGGAGATTCCGCCACAGGAAACAACGGCAACTGCGGCGAGGCCACATCAGGCATGGTGTCTTGCGAAAAAAGCACGCCGGAATGCATCAACCACACCGCAGCCAACAATAGCATAAAAGAAAGATGCCTAATGCGCGTCATACATCTCCTTTCCGAACATCATGGCGTCAAACAACATGCGGGCTATCTCCCTGCCCCCGAGAAAATTTATGTGAGTATAGTCCTTGTTGGCCTTGGCCGGCTCAGAATTGACAAAGGCAGGCATACCGCCGGCTTGCGACATTGCCTCATAAAGATTCCAGAAACAGACTCCCGATTTAAGGGCTGCGGCCTGCTGATAGGCGGCAAGTTCGCGCACGCCTGTCATGGTGACGTATTCACCGTATTCATCTTTGGCGCAACGGTCACCCACACCTATAATAAGTATGGAGACATCAGGAAAGCATGCTTTCAAGTATTTGACTATCTTGACAAGAGAGACGGTGTAATATGAATAATCAGTGACCTTATCGGAGGCCACATTAAGGCCGTATTCCAATATAATCAGATCATAAGGGCGCAACGAAGCAAACTCTTTCATCCTCTTCTGCGGAACGGAATAGATGTTATGCCCGGCAGAACCGCGCAAAGTGAAATTGTCCACCAGAACCCCTTGCCTGCTCTCCATGCTCACACCGAAAAACAATGCGGAATCGGCATCGCACACATCCCAGCGCACTGTGGAGAAGTCGCCTGACACGGAACTTTGCGACAACCGCCCGGCACGGGTCACGCGAAGCGTGTCTGCCGGAGCATTGTCGAGCGAACAGGACAAAGTCATATCCGATGAGGATGCCTCATAATATATATAAGAACGTTCGCCGCGCTTACAGAGCGAGGAATAACGCGAGGAACCCTCAAGCTGAACCCACGCCTTACCGCCTTCGGACACAAAGTAATGCCCCGTAGGCCCCAGACTTTGACGATGATATGCCGTATCGACCGCGCTGTGCGAACTCCACCCGGAGAACTTATGCAGCACCGTAGGCCTGAAGCCGGCCACATTGGAAGTCATGTCCACATAGCCTACTCCGCTGCCACCGAATTTCTTCTGAAACAGCTGGCGCAAGTCGGAAGTGAAGATGTCGCCCTCTATGAAAGAGTCACCGAAAACAGCTATGCGCACCGGACGGTCAAGCTCGCCGACCATATCGAGCGCGGCATAAAAATGCGACATGCCGCCGAGCGAATCGGAATAATCTTCTATGCAGGTCACACCGGGCGGACATGTGTCGGCCGGAATCAGATAATGTTTCGATATGATTTGTTCAGGGCTGCGCTCCTCTACGACAGGTTCCGCCGGGACTGCCGACGGCAAGGGATCGGACGGCAGGCTGTCTGCCAGCATGGCATCAAGCCCCTCCATGTCAATAGCCGGTATTTCCGCATCAGTCTCCGCAGCGGGCTTGACACGAAGGTCCGACAGCATGTCGACCTTTCTCAACTTATGCCCGGCTATGCTTATGTCGGGCAGGAAATGTGCCGCGAGCAGCAGCAACAGCACTATGAGAGTGAGAGGAAAAGCCTCCTTGTTATAATTTCCCATATAATAAACAGCTTCGCTTGAAATCGCGGCAAAGATACAAAAAAATAAAACCGGCACGCCTTGCGGCATACCGGTTTTAACGTCATATATTTTCCATTAACCTAATCAATCAACCTCTTTTGCAGCAGAATAATTGATCTTCAAAGCATAAGCCTGACGGAGCGCCTGCTTGATATCGGTCACGATACCCATCTTAGTGTCTTTGTCTATCTTCAAAGACACAGTCATCTGCGGCTGGTCTGCTTCGCTCATGCTCGCACGTTCCTGAGTGATGTAATCCTGTATCTCCCTTACTTCAGCAAACTGGTCATTGAGCTGTATACGGCTGTCCGAACCGAACTGCTTGCGAAGATCTTTTGTAGGCTTGCCCACATAGATGAAAGTCACAAGATTCTTTTTCTCAAGTTTTTCCAACTCTGTTCCCTGAGGGGGTCTGAATTCCACTTTAAGCGTTACCTCACGCATTGAAGTCACCATCATGAAGAAGAACAACAACGTGAAAATCAAGTCGGGCAATGAAGAGGTATTCAATGCCGGCATTCCCCTTTTACCGGTTTTATTAAATTTTCCCATTATTTCTTATCTCCATAATTTTTAGGTTCAGCCTCAGAAATTCTCTGCGGGTAGAAATCGCGCACAGCTTCCTGTCTGCTTTCATCAAGTTCGCTGTAGTTCTTTCCCCATTTTTCCTGAGACAACTCGTCTCTCAGTTCATTATATGCTGCCACCAATTCGTTCTGAACCTTTATATATTCAGAATATGTGGTACCACGGTCATTCTGCAAAGAGATGACATGCTTATCCGTCACCATGACATCGCCCAGACCCGGAATGTTTTTCGGGTGTTTTTCCGGCATGTTCGGATCATCGGTCGGATTAGCAATGAACTCTTTTGCCCTCTCGCGCAACTCTTTCACAGTAATCTGCTCGCCATTACACATGAGCTGGTCATTTTTGTTGAGCAGTATCTGCAATACGTTACGTTCCTTCACTGTTACTTCATCATCTACTTTCGCGTCTTTTTCCGGCGGGGGCGGCAAACGTCTTGCCAAGCCTCGGTCGGTATCCATAGATGTGGTAAGCAAGAAGAAAATGAGCAACAAGAATGCAATATCGGCCGTTGAGCTCGAATTGATGTCAGGAACACTTCTTTTCCCTTTTGCCATTTTCTCTTTATTTTAAATTTTATTTACCCAATGCTTTCTTCACGCTTCCGGCTATGATGAGCAATACTGTCATGCCCATGAGGAAGTAGATGGAATATATAAACATATCTGTAAGCCTCAGCCAGAACGGTACGTTTTCGGTGCCGTCATATCCGGGCATTACAAGAGGTTCGGTACTACCCATGCTCCAAGTGACAACCAGAAGAAGCACGAGGAGGATGAAGCCTACGAGCGATCCCAAAGCTTTCTTCGGACTATCCTTAAAGGCGGATGCAAACTGCGCAACAAAAGCTGCGACTGTCACTAAGACACAGAGGCCGACCAACCCGTAGGTCAGGTAGATGAGCGCATCCGTGTTTGCCGGCTGCGACAACTCCGGATCTATGTTGGCCATCCTTGCAGCCCCTGTCGCTTCACCTCCGAGGAAGTACATGAGCAAGACAACGACTATTACGGCCTCCAGAGCGTACAGCACATAATATGATAATTTATAAGTCTTCATTATTTACAGGATAATTATTTGTTTTTGTATTCAATGACCATATCGAGCAAGTCTACGGAAGAGTCTTCCATGTCGCTTGTCAAAGCTTCGATCTTGGAAAGGATGTAGTTGTAGAACAACTGGAGAACCAATGCAACGATCAAACCGAAGATGGTAGTAATCAAGGCCACTTTCATACCGCCTGCAACGACCGTCGGAGAGATATCGCCCACGCGCTGGATCTTATCGAACGCCTGCACCATACCAACCACAGTTCCCAAGAATCCGAGTGACGGAGACATGGCGATGAACAATGTGATCCAAGAGCAGTTCTTTTCGAGGTAACCTGCCTGAACGCCGCCGTAAGAAACCACAGCCTTTTCGATTTCATCGAGGTTCTGGTCTATACGGTCGAGACCTTCGAAGTAGATGGAAGCGATAGGGCCTCTTGTGTTCTTTGCAAGTTCTTTAGCCTCGTTCAGCTTGCCTGCTTTGAGAAGCGCCTCGATTTGTTTTTTGAATTTCGCAGCGTTGATTTCAGCAAGGCTCAGGTAGATGATACGCTCAATACAGAAAGCCAAACCGATCACGAATGCAGCAGCGATAAAGCTCATAAAGAATGCAGAACCCTCGATGTATTTTGTCTTGAGTTCCTTGTGGATACCGACATTTTCCTCAGCCGTAACCACGTCTGCCTCAGTGGCAGCTTCAGCCGCAGGAGCGGGAGTCTGATCTACTTGTTCTGTCGCAGCAGGAGCAGCTGCAGCAGCAGCTTCGTCTTGTGCATTTACAGATTGAACTGTTCCGAACGCCAAAGCACCCATCACAGCAAGAATTGCAAATAACTTTTTCATTGTGTGTCTAATTTTAAGTTTATATTATTAATAATTCAAAATCTCTCTTTTCTCAATTCTCCCGCCCTGCCTGCGGGCCTGTATGCTCCCGCCTGCCGGACAAGCCTTTTCAGGCTATATTCCGATAGGCAAAGATATATGTTTTATTCATTATAGCAAAATTTGCGCTTTTTTTTATCGGCACAAGCATAAATAATTTTACGCAAATCTGTTACATTGGCTGAAAAGTCAAGCCTCACACGGTTTTTTCCTGACAGTTTTGCAACCTTCATGCAACAAAACGGGACGCCCGCCAAGCCCTCCGCTGCCTCCGGGACGGCCGATGGCAACGCCGTTTCACCTACAAATGTAAATAATATTCGCATTCATAGTGATTATTAAACTCTTTTTTGCGTTTTTTTTCATCATCCATCCGCAAAGCCCGTAACGCCGGCACCGGGAAACGGCGTCCGACAATGCAGGCAAGCTGCCGAAAAGCCGCAACGAAACACGCCCGGAGACGCCGAAAAGGATCGGCTCGGTCTTGCCCGATGATCGGCTCGATCCCGGGCCGGGATGTACGCCATCTTCGCCCGGGATGGCGCACATCCCGAAACGACCCCGAATACAGGCCTGCAAGACCGCCGCACGGCATTTGCAAAATAAGCATAACGACATTGCCGGGCGTGGATTCTTTTGTAATTTTGCGCCCGAAACATTAGTTGAAAAGATTATGAGTCACAATTTACTGAAAGGGAAAAGGGGCATCATCTTCGGTGCCCTCAACGAGATGTCCATAGCATGGAAAGTAGCGGAGAGAGCCGTTGAAGAAGGAGCCTCGATAACGCTGAGCAACACTCCGGTGGCGCTCCGCATGGGCGAACTGGACGCGCTGGCAGAAAAGACGCACGCGCAAATCATCCCGGCCGATGCCACCAGCGTGGACGACCTGAAACAGGTGTTTGAGAAATCGATGGAGATACTGGGAGGCAAGATAGACTTCGTGCTGCACTCCATAGGCATGAGC
>DVIH01000045.1 GCA_018711405.1 Candidatus Avibacteroides excrementipullorum
GGCAGACACGCTCGGCATCGAACTTTGAGGTAAGCTATTTCAATATAAATCAGGAACATTATAATTTTAAGGATTATGAAAAAGTTATTTTTATTATTAGCCGCATTGCCGGTTTTTATGTTGCAGAGTTGCGACAATGACGAAAAAGATGATTTGACGAATGGGGAAAAAATAGGACTTTCTCAGACGGAGTTGGAATACACATGGCGCGGAGGTTGTGACACATTGCAGACACAAGGTTCGGATTGGTATTTCAGTGAAATAACTGTGGATGACAAAACCGAGACTTTGACTCAGGAGGAACAAGGCACTGATTTTGAGAAAACAGTGGAATGGTTGAATGTGAAACGAAAAGACAAGGAAATCGAGATAAAGATTACGGACAGGAATACAAGCGCAACAGACGAACGGACTTTTGAAATAGTCCTGCAATCAGAAGCAGAGCGGGAAAGCATAACAGGCAAACAAAATGTAATGCTTGATGGCGATTGGGATGATGTGATCGGTCTTTCCACACGGGAAGTCTCTTTTGGAAAAGATGGGGGCACGGTGGAAGTTGCAACGCAAGGAGAGTTTTGGTGGATGACAGACATAACTCTGAATGGAGAGGTTTATGCTGTTGATTACGGGGAAACATCCCATGTAAAAGACTGGGTTTCGGCAAGCAAAATCGGTACGACCTTACAGATCGAAGTCTCTCCAAACGATACAGGGGCGGAAAGGACGTTCTCCATTGGTCTGGAAGCTGGAAATTATTTCGATAGAGTAGAGGGCGTGCAGGCAGCAGAATGATGCATTATATTAAAACTTTCTTTATGGTATTTAACGTGGAATCCGGCCGTATAAAGGTCGGATTCCTTTGTTTTTGGCAGGCTTGAGAGCGGCGGAGTGTTTGTCCGCTCCGTTATTTTCGCTAATTTTGCGCCCTCAAAAAAGTGTATCTCAATATATGGAGTGGATAAACGACCTGTTTGTAAGTCATTCGGCTGTTCAGGCTTTAGTCGTTATTTCTATAATAACAGGATTGGGGCTTGCCCTTTCCAAACTGAAGTTTTTCGGCATCTCGCTTGGCGTGACATTTGTTTTCTTTATAGGCATACTGGGCGGACACATAGGCCTGTCGATAGACCGCGACATGCTCAGCTTTGCAGAAAGTTTCGGGCTGGTCATATTTGTATATGCGCTGGGGCTTCAGGTGGGGCCCGGCTTCTGGGGTTCGTTCAGGCAGGGCGGCATCAGGCTCAATCTCATGGCCATAGGTGTCATACTGCTCGGCACTTTGCTGACGGCCGCTGTTTATTTCATGTCGCCGGTGGGTGCGCCTGAAGCCATAGGCATCATGTGCGGAGCCACTACCAATACTCCGGCTCTGGCTGCGGCCCAACAGTTGCTGAGCCAGATGGACTTGCCCGACAGCGGAGCGGTGCTGGGATGCGCCGTGACCTATCCGCTCGGCGTGGTAGGCGTGATACTGGCCATATTGACGGTGAACAAAATCTTCGGAAAAGCATCACGGCACAACGCATCCGGCAAAGTTGAGGATGAAAACAATACCTATATAGCGGAGTTCCGCATATCCAATCCGGGTGTGGCCGGAAAGAGCGTGCAGGAGATTTCGGACATTGCCAAAAAGAATTTTGTCATAACCCGTTTGTGGCGCGACGGCAAAGTGACCATACCGACATCGGATGTGGTCCTGCAACTCGATGACCATATACTTGTCATAACCGAAGAAGACGAGATGCGTTCACTGGTGACTTTCTTCGGAGAAAAAGTGGACAAGGACTGGAACAAAAAAGGCATAAAGTGGAACAGGATAGACAATCACCTCGTGTCGCAGAAAATACTCGTGACAAAAAGCAGTGTCAACGGCAAAAAACTGGAAGACCTGAAACTCAGAAATATGTTCGGTATAAACATCTCGCGCATATACCGTTCGGGAGTGCAGTTGCTGGCACGTCCGGATTTGCGGCTGCAACTCGGCGACAGAATAGTGGTGGTGGGAGAGAAAAGCTCTGTAGAGAGTGTCAGCCGCTTTTTGGGCAACGCGGTCAGTCGCCTGGAAGAGCCGAACCTGATAGTAATATTCATAGGCATCATGTTGGGACTGATGCTCGGCTCGCTACCCGTGCCCGTACCCGGCATGGAGACCCCCATAAAACTGGGACTTGCCGGAGGCCCTATCATCGTGGGGATACTGATGAGTGTACTCGGCCCCAAAGTGCATATCATAACCTATACTACAAGGAGTGTGAACCTCATGCTCCGTGCGTTGGGGCTGTCGCTCTATCTGGCTTGTCTGGGACTGGACTCCGGCGCGCATTTCTTTGAGACGGTGATACGCCCAGAAGGCCTGTTGTGGATTGGGCTTGGATTTATGATAACTTTTGTGCCGGTGATGATTGCGGCAGTACTGTTCCTGAAGTTTTCCCGACTCGATTTCGGCACTGTGTGCGGCATGTTGTGCGGAAGCATGGCCAATCCTATGGCATTGGATTATGCCAACGATTTATCGGGCAATGACAAACCGTCGGTGGCCTATGCCACAGTCTATCCTCTGTCTATGTTTGCAAGAGTGATAATATCGCAGGTTCTGTTGTTGGCTTTATTGTGAAAAAAGTCGTGGCATGGGCAGGATGGGAGATGAAATCTGTAGAATGGTGCACCGGTTCAGGGTGGTGATGATATTCGTGTTGACTGTGGTGTGCTTCAACAGGCTTTTCGATATCATATCCATAAGCGGACTTGACAATCGCAAGACGGCGGAATGCGGGGTCGGTGTTTTGGAAAATGTCGGAGAATCACTGTGGACTTCTTTAGGGGTGGAATATGACAACAGTACAACCGATCTGCAATATCTTTCCATACTCGGCAAGGATGTGACACATGTGGTGGCGCCTGTCAATGAATTTCTGGCATCGGCATGTGTGGGATTTCTCGGCCTTTTCTGCGACAAAGCTCCTGTATTGGAATATTCATTGCACAATGGAGCAAAGTATCGGACGGTGATATCGGCCGATGACGGTTCGGGCAGGCGGCTTGAGATAATGCATGAATGTACCGGACTGAAACAGGTGGTGGTACTTTTCATAGTTTCGCTGTTTGTTGGCGGAGGGATAAGGCGTAAGACATCTTTTTTTGTAATTTTGTCGGGGCTGTTTCTTCTATTCAATTTTGTCAGGATAGTCATGCTCGCAGTTATATTCATGACAGGTTCGGATTGGTTCGGCTTTATGCACGATTATGTTTTCAGCTATGGTCTGTATGCTTTCCTGTTGCTGTGCGTGTTCGTGTGGAATGTAAAAATGGAAAAACGATGAAAAAGACAATTTTGTTTCTGCTGTTGGCTGTAATGTCATCCGCTCTGAGGGCTGAAGGAAAATTTTCATTGCTCACCTGTACTCCGGGCGAAAAGATATATGAGCTGTTCGGCCACACGGCCATACGGTATGTGGAAGGAGACAGTATAGATCTGGTGTTCAATTATGGCATGTTCAATTTCAATTCGCCGGACTTTATATATCGTTTCGTGAAAGGGGAAACCGATTACGAACTCGGCATAGATGTCTACCGGAGCTTTGAGTACAGTTATAGGCGAAGGGGGTCTGCCGTATACGAACAGAAACTCAACCTGACACCCGATGAGACGATAATGCTGCTGCATAGCCTGCTGGAAAACTACAAGCCGGAAAACAGGGTGTACCGTTACAACTACTTTTATGACAACTGTACTACAAGGGCAAAAGATATGATAGAAAAGGCTATATCCGGCACTGTGGAGTTTGAACCAATAGAGGGCAGGAAGACTTACCGGAGCATCGTGCATCAGTATACCGCCGGTCACCCTTGGTCGGAACTGGGCATAGACCTTTGCATAGGCAGCCAGGCAGACAAGCCTATAGATACCGATGCCATGATGTTCGCGCCTTTTTATTTGCTCGATGGGCTGAAGACCGCCGGAATAACAAGAGACGATGGCTCGGAGGAAAGCCTCATATCGGGCACGGAGATGATTGTTTCTCCCGCACATGTCGACAATGGTGCCGTCTCATGGCCGCATCCTCTGCTTTGTGCATGGGGGCTGTTTGCCATTGCATTGGTTGCCGGCTTTTTCCTGAGACGGAAAAGCTGGATTGTTGATTCTATCTTGTTTCTTATGGCCGGAGCTTGCGGCTGCGTGCTGGCATTTCTGGTGCTGTTTTCCGTGCATCCGGCAGTCAGTCCCAATTATCTGCTGTTTGTTTTTCATCCGCTGCATCTGTTCTTAGGCGTTCCTATGACAGTCTATTGCGGACTGAAAAAGACGAGACCTTATTACCATTATTTTAATGCGTCATTGATTGGGCTGTTTCTTATATTATGGCTATTTTTGCCTCAGGAATTCAACAATGCAGTGTTCCCTTTGGCATTATTATTGTTGTTACGCTCGGTGAGCGCAATCTATTGTTTTAGAAAGAATGTCAGATGAAGATTTTTCTTAAATCCTTTTTGTCGGTATTGTTTGTGGCGGGTGAGATTTCGGCTCAGAATCCGGAATCCGTTCCGAAACTTGTCGTAGGCATAACCATAGACCAACTGAGATACGACTATATAGAGATGTTCAAACCGCTTTTCGGAGAAAAAGGGTTTGCGCGTCTGTTTCGCGAGGGCATCGTATGCCGTAACGGTGAATATGGATTTTCCAATCCTGACAAAGCATCAGCTACGGCAGCCATATATACAGGCGCAACACCATATGTCAATGGCATTGTGGGCAGGAAATGGTTTGACAGAGATTCGGACAAATTGGCAGGATGCATAGACGATGACAATTACGCCGGAATATATACCATGCGTGGGGCTTCTCCGGAAAAACTGATGACTACGACTTTGGCCGATGAGTTGAAGATTGCCACCGGAGGAAAATCAATAATCTATTCCATAGCTGCCGATGCAGAAATGGCCGTACTTGCCGGAGGAAGAAATGCGAATGGCTCTTTCTGGATAAACGATAGTAATGGAAAATGGAGCAGTTCCACTTATTATGGGGAATTTCCGGGATGGGCTGCCAGATATAATGACGAAAATGGTCTTGACCTGAAGTTGGATACTATGGCATGGAAAGCCTTGAAAAATGTAAGTCTTTACAAATATC
>DVIH01000046.1 GCA_018711405.1 Candidatus Avibacteroides excrementipullorum
GGAGCTGCTGCACGTAAACAGCATGTTCCATCTTCAATCTTTTGATAACCGACGGTTTATCATACTGCTGTCTCGCTCTGAGCTCTTTCATTACACCTGTTTTCTCAAATTTTCTTTTAAATTTTTTCAAGGCTTTTTCAATGTTTTCGCCATCTTTTACCGGTACAATAATCATACGTTTTTTTAGTTATAAATATTTAATTATACATGTAACAAAAATTGTGGGGCAAAATTACAGAAAGTTGCAATCGCTTGCAAATAAAAAGCGAAAGATTTTACGCATTTCCTTGTAAATTATGCATTTCGGCTCTGTTTTCAACAACCGGGACATGCCCGTTCCGGTATCGGCTCGGTCTCGGGCAAAGATGTACGCCATCTTCGGCAAGGATGGCGCACATCCCGGGCGAAGATGGCGCACATCCCCGCGGCACCCGTTCTGCCGGCATTCCGCACGCGCAGGCCGATGTCATGTGCTTTTTAATTCGTAACTTTGCAACCGACTGAAAACAATACTTTTTTCAACATCACACATACATTGCAATATGCTGCTACAACTTCTTTTCGTAATAATAGCCATCATAATAGGTGCGCGCATCGGCGGGATAGGTCTCGGAGTGCTCGGCGGGGCGGGACTCGCCATACTTACTTTCGGTTTCGGACTGCAACCCACATCCCCTCCGGTGGATGTCATGCTGATGATAGCGGCCGTCATAGCAGCGGCAAGCTGCATGCAGGCGGCAGGAGGACTGGACCTGATGGTGAAATGGGCTGAAAGGTTGCTCCGCAAGAACCCGAAATACATCACCATACTCAGCCCGCTGGTGACATATCTGTTCACATTCGTGGCAGGCACAGGGCACGTGGCCTACTCGGTGCTGCCGGTCATAGCCGAAGTGGCGGCCGAGACGAAAGTGCGCCCCGAACGTCCGCTGTCAATAGCCGTCATAGCATCGCAACAGGCCATCACCGCCAGCCCCATATCGGCAGCGACAGTGGCGATGCTCAGCCTGCTCGCCCCGTTCGGCATCACGCTCATAGACATCATGGCCATATCGGTGCCATGCACACTGATAGGGGTCGTCATAGCCGCAATATACTCCATGCACACCGGCAAGGAACTGGAGAAAGACCCCGAATATATCAGGAGACTCGCCTCAGGAGAATACAAGAGTCTGCATTACGAGGCAAAAGGAGCAGACAACAGCCGCAAAGCCGTAATCTCGATTGTCATCTTCCTGGCGGCAACGGCAGGAGTGGTGTTGTTCGGCTCGGTGGAAAGCCTGCGCCCCGCTTTCGCCACAGCAGGCGGCACGGTGCAGATGGAGATGTCGCACATCATAGAGATATTCATGTTGTCGGCAGCCGCACTCATACTCCTTGCCACCAAGACCGACGGGATAAAAGCCACGCAAGGCTCGGTCTTCCCTGCCGGAATGCAGGCAGTCATAGCCATATTCGGCATAGCCTGGATGGGCGACACATTCATAGCCGGCAACATGGCCGAGCTGAAAGGCGCCATAGAGAGCATAGTGACCGACATGCCTTGGCTGTTCGGCATATCGCTGTTTGTCATGTCCATACTCCTGTTCAGCCAGGCCGCCACCATCAGGGCGCTGCTGCCTCTAGGCATCGCGCTCGGCATATCGCCCTACATGCTGATAGCCATGTTCCCGGCTGTCAACGGATATTTCTTCCTGCCCAACTACCCCACAGTGGTGGCAGCAATCAACTTTGACCGCACCGGCACCACGCGCATAGGCAAATATCTACTCAACCACTCATTCATGATGCCGGGACTGATAGCTACAGCCATATCGGTGGGACTGGGACTGATAGCCGTACAATTCCTATAATATATATAATAAGGTGTAGAAATGGGACACGAAATAAAAACTACGGAGGGCAGCAAGCAGGAAAAATACGAAAACCTGCTGCCGCAGATAGAATCGCTGATAACCGGCGAGACCGACATGACAGCCAACATGGCCAACATTGCCGCTGCACTGAAACAGACATTCGGATTTTTCTGGGTGGGATTCTACAATGCGGCAAACGAGAAGGAACTTGTGCTCGGCCCTTTTCAAGGCCCGGTGGCATGCACGAGGATAGCATTCGGACGCGGAGTGTGCGGCACCGCATGGAGGGAACAGCGCACCATAACGGTGGCCGATGTAGACCTGTTTCCGGGACACATAGCATGCAACTCGGCATCACGTTCGGAAATCGTAGTCCCGCTCATGCACGGCAACGAGGTGAAAGCCGTGCTCGACATAGACAGCGACACACCCTGCGCATTCGATGAGACAGACGCAACCTACTTGAAACGCATCTGCGACATGCTGTCTGCACACGCTTACGACAACAATGCGCTTTAAACAAAAAAAGCCGGTGCAGAAAACCCGCACCGGCCGAAAGTGAGAAAAAATACTACTTATCTTACTACCACTTTTCCTGTCTGTATTCCTTCTTCTGTCTTCACTTTCACTATGTATATCCCTTTATCTAACCTTTCATTTTCCACACGGAATCCGTTCAGACTGTAAACTTCGGGTTCATAGCCCTGCAATACATATACTTTCCCGTCGCATACATAAAAGTCCGCTCCGCCATCACCGGCAACGCTGTCCACGCCTTTCACTTCCGCAAACTTGATGCGCGCCGCATTTTCTATCACGCAGTTGGTGGCATCGGTGGAGTCATATCCGCTTACGAAAGCTATTATCTCCAGATTCTCTTCAGCCCAACTGTCTTTCACCGTGATGTTGCAACCGTATTCGAATGCATCGCCATCCCATTCTATCACTTCTCCCCAAGTGGCATTGCAAGCCCTCTGCACATGATTGTGTATATATTCCTCACTACCTGCTCCTGCCTGTCCATGTGCCACAATGCTGTTTTCCACCACAACTACAGTGATACGCGCCGGAGTGTCGCAGAACTCGCGGCTCCTGTCTCCGGTGACCTTAATCTTCAGTTCCTTGACAGCCGAATCATAGCCGGCCTCCACAGCAAGGCCCACATAAGACGGAGTAGCCATACGGCCTCTCATCTTCTCCACCATCTCATCTATGGAACGAGGCAACATGACAGGAGTATTGTCCGCATAAGTATAGCGGTCGAACATGAAAGCCGGAGCGTATGTGGCGCCGCCATCATTGAAGAACCATTCGTAACTTCTGTCGGCAGGAGTGGTGAGCCAGTCGGTGTAATAGCCCGAATGGTGGCAAATGGCAAACACCCGCTCGGCAAAGATAGGATCGCTCTCAAGAGCGGCAGCAAAATTCTTTGTCGACAGCGGGCAGTTGGGACACTGCTCGGTGGTGAACTCCTCCACTATGACATTGCGCACATACTCATGCGCTATGACATCGAACGTGAACGACAGCACATTGTCATCCATATTCTCATCTTCTCCGTCATCCAGCTTGCCGATTGTCACCGTCATGACCTTGCCTTCAGCCGTTTCATGCAAATCGGGCACGAAAGAAAAGTCTACAGTGTCAGCCTCGTTGTAAGCCATCTGAGTATCTATATGAGTGGTATACGGTTCTGCGCCGTCTATCTCGCAAGTCACGTCAAAGCCTGTTATGTCGCACGAAGCCAGATTGCGCACAATGAGCTGCACGGGCATTTCCGTATCGAGAGGATAGCTCTCTTTGGCCGAAACCGACAGCAAGGCGAGGTCGTATTCAGGCAGGTTTTCTCCCGATACCAAAGCCTCCACGCTCAGCATGCCTTCTTCGCTGTAGTCAGCCCAGTCATTATCGCCGAACTTCACCCAACAGCCGTCATCCATCTGCCCGCCTACAGCAGACACGGCATAACACGCCCCTTTCTGATGGAAAGAGTAGCCCACATAGAGACCGGCCTCTTCGGTTATGTCATAGGCAGTTTCAAACGTCAACTCGTTCCAGCCTTTCACTATCCCGTCCGTAACGGTACATTCGGCAAGGTTCTCGCCATCGAGCGATGCACGGATCCATACGGTGAGTTCATCGACATTAAGTTTGGATGCCAGGCCTGCCCTGACCGCAACAATCTCATTGCCGGCAAACCTGCCCACCTCATCGACAGTGAAATAAGTTGCCGCCGAGACATACTGTTCTCCGGCCTGCCCGATGTTTCCTGTCGTAGCCACTTCGCCGCCGCAATGTGACAGTTCCATCACAGCCGGCTCCTGAGCCTGCACCATGCCGCAGCATAGAGCAGACAAAAACAATGCATATATTTTCCGTTTCATATTCTTTTGCTTTTTGAAGTGCCGGGACCGAAATCCCGGCACGGACTTTGATTAAACAACGTCTAATACTAATATTTAGGTGACTATATACGACAATACCCTAAATGAGTTTGTCTGATTTATAATGACTAAAATCTTAACTTTGGAATAGAAATACAACATTTTCAGTTATTATCCGTTATATTTGCAGCGTTATAAAAAAAGTCACCGTCATAGTGCCAAAATGACAGTGACTTTGAAAGCACTCATGACCTTGTAGCAGCAAGGTTGGAGTAGGAAGAAAAACAACATTTATTTCGGGTACTGCTTTCCTTTGGAAGAATTTACCCTACTATTCATTGGCTGCAAATTGTTCAAATGGTCGGTACCACCAAGTGCTTTGGGTTTGGAATGGTCAACATTCCAACCCATTTCGCTTGATTTACCATACGAGGGTTTGTACATAGTGTTACCGTATTTGTCTTGTCTGTACAAATCTGGATTTTTCCCTCTTATGATACCGCCTTTATCCCAAATTTGGTCAAGCCTTTCATCGGAATAATAAGCCATAAGCATCCGTTTTTAATAGTTAAACATGTTAACAGTCCTTGTTCACGAAGGGGAACTCCGCCATCTTAGTTGCAGAAAGATAGGTTAAGCTGTCGTTGTATCGGTTAGGATTTTAAGCACAACGATATGCCGATGGCACTAAATTTATGAATCAGCAATCGCTGTACCACTCTACACTTCTGACAAAATGACATATTTAGTTCAGCATCGTTACTATAAAAAATGAATAAAATTATGAACCGAACAATTATTTCAATCGAAGTTCAAGACGAAGGTGGTAAAGAAGCCAACATTATCGTCAGAGGAGAACGCAACGGTCAAATCCTATTTGAGGAGTTATTCAAATATCATGATGAAGAAAAGCATCCTTTACGCTTGCATCTTCTAAAAGAAGAATATGTTGAAGAAGGCTATCGTGCTGAAGGGAAGATATTAGGAGTTATGTGCATTCAAAAACTTTTGAGGGATATTACGCACAGAAGTAAATACAGTATCAATGGTTCTGATTACAGAACGACTGATAAGTCAAAACTCACACTTGAAATTGTGGAAAATAGGTTAAGGGAAATAGCAGAACGCCATAATATAAGTTTGAATGACGAAGAAGTATTGTACTTATACAGTAAAGAATACGGTAGTCTGACAAATGAAATAGCAGATATTCTTTTTCCAAGATATGGGTTTAAGGGTATTTATCCAACACCCAGATTAAGAGCGAAATAGTTCATTTTTACGACTTTCTAAATATTCAATTCTATTTTTGTCCGTTATCAACTCAACAGTTTCTATCTTAATGGTATCCCTTTTGCAACCAAAAGTTAAACAATCAAGGAATTGTCCAGAATCAGATATTCCACGAACATTATACTCTTTAGTTCGGTCTGATTTTAAGCAGACCCAATCTTCGCACTTTATTTCCATAACTTCTATTACTTAGATTCAGAATAACGCAAAAGTACGAATTTTATCCCTATCTTTGCACCGTCTTTCGGGACAAAGTTTGAAAATAAAAGGAAGTGCCTTATACTCGATAAATCGCCAATTTAAGAAGTACAAACAAGGCACAGAGAACAGCTCATACCGTGGGCTGCTCATCTGTGTGTTTGTACAAGCGTTTGGCGATGCTTTCGAGGTACACGGATGGCAGCCCACTTTCTATAACTAACATTGTTAAACTTCTCCTATCGGTTGCCTGTGGAGGAAACGAAAATGTAAAGTTATGGACAATAGCGAAATTCTATTCTTATGTCTGGCTCTTGCTGGAATTATTCTTCTTATTGCTTTGGCAGTATGGTTTTTAGTGCTTGTAGCACGAATGGCTCGCAAAAGAGGACGCCACGCCTTTCCATGGGTACTGCTTGCTTTGTTTACTTCTCCAATAACACCTGCCATTCTACTCTTATGTCTTGGTGAAACGGAGAAACATCGCAAAGAACGAATAATTGAAGAAGAAAGATTGAGACTATCGACAAGGCTGCAATCATCTAACACGAATTACAAACCATATAATTCTTCCCGTGAGGAAAGAGAAAGGGATGAACGCTTCATGCCACGATAGGACATATACAAACGCCTTAATTGGGTCAGGATTTATTTCCTACCCTTTTTCTTTCGTTTCAAATTCTCCCGTACCTTGCGAATATCGGT
>DVIH01000047.1 GCA_018711405.1 Candidatus Avibacteroides excrementipullorum
GGATATGACCTCTGCAACACACCTTGTGGTGAGGACTGCGGAAAATGTCATATAACCTCCTGTCAGAGACTTGCCTATGCACATTATGTCAGGTTTCACCGATGCATGCTCCCATGCAAACAGTTTTCCGGTTCGGCCGAAACCTGTGGCTATCTCATCGAATATGAGCAACACCCCGTATTTCCTGCACAAGACCTCAGCCTCACGCAAATATTGCGGATGATAAAAACGCATACCGCCCGCACCCTGCACTATCGGCTCCAGTATAAGGGCGGCAATATTGTCGGATTCCTTTTCCAATACCCTTTCAAGGCTTTCCATGTCGCTACCGTGCCATTCGTGTCCGAACTTCGATGAAGGTGCCGGCACAAAATATCTGACCGGCAAAGCCTGCCCGAATATGGAATGCATGCCCGTGACGGGGTCGCACACCGACATGGCATTCCACGTGTCGCCATGATAGCCCGAACGGATTGTCACAAAATTGTTTTTCTTCGGTCTGCCCGATGCATACCAGTATTGCACAGCCATCTTCATGGCCACCTCTACCGCCACCGAACCGGAATCGGCATAAAATATCTTGTCCATATTGTCGGGAACTATGGACAACAGTTTTTTGCCAAGCTCTATGGCAGGCTCATGCGTCAGCCCGCCGAACATGATGTGCGACATGCTTTTCAGCTGCGTTTCTATGGCTTCATTAAGAACAGGGTTGCTATAGCCATGTATGGCACACCACCATGAAGACATGCCGTCCACGAGTTCCGTACCGTCATCCAGAGTTATGATGCATCCTTCCGCCTTTTTCACCTTATATGTAGGCAAAGGATTAGTAGCCGAAGTGTAAGGATGCCACAAGTGCCGTCTGTCAAATTCATCGAATATCATAATTCATAACCTTTCTTTTCTATCATTTCCATGTCGCGCCTTATCTCCGCACCGTCTGTAGTGAGCATGTGTCCCATTATGGCCGAATTGATACCTATGCCGAAAGCCTTTTCAGTATCCTCGTCAGACAATGAAGCCCTGCCTCCGGCAAAACGCAGGTATGCATCGGGATTGACAAGGCGGAACAGTGCTATCGTGACAAAAATCTCCTCGCTGCCCAAAGGCGGCATATCCTGAAGCGGAGTACCTTTTATAGGCTGGAGGATGTTCAGCGGAATGGACTTGACACCCAAGTCCCTCACGGCAAAGGCAAGTTCCACTCTCTGCATCATGCTCTCGCCCATGCCTATGATGCCTCCGGAACAAATGTCCATGCCGGCCTCCCGCGCAGCCTTCAGCGTCCTCACTTTATCTTCCACAGTATGTGTGGTGCACAGCTCAGAGAAAAAAGACGGTGCAGCCTCAAGGTTGCAGTGATAACGCTCCACCCCACTCTCGCGGATTATGGCCAGTTCTTCTCCTGACAACAGTCCCAGCGATGCGCAGAGACGAATGGAAGAATGCTCCTTTATGTATGCTGCTATTTCCGCTATCTGCCGTATCTGCTCCCTATTGGGCTTCTTGCCGCTTGTCACTATGGAGAACCTCTCTATGCGCTGCTCCTCATTGAATCTGGCACGCTTCAGACACGTTTCCTTGTCGAGCAAAGGATAAATCTCCGCACCCGTCTTGTAGCGTGCCGACTGGGCACACCATTTGCAGTTCTCGCTGCACAGGCCCGACTTGGCATTGATTATGGAACATCTGTCGAAATGTCGCGGAGCCATTTCCCTTGTTATCTCCGCCGCAGTTTCAAACAGACGCTCTTTGTCAAACCCCTCGCGCAAAAGGGCATCCATGTCATCTCTCCCGACACTGCCCACATCCAAAATCTTGTTTCTTATAACCGCTAATCTGTCCATGTCACAAAAAAACAGCATCCGGACAATACACTGACTGCCCGGATGCTACATCCTCATATTAATATTGTTAAACTTTATATTGCAGGCATACACGCTTTCCTGCATTGCATGGTTGCAACGCACTCCGCAGCTTTCCATCAGGTGCAACGACACATCGTCCGCCATCAGTCCCGGACTGTCATCGTCAGGCCTCTCACCGTAGGAACGGAAAAGCTCCATGCAGACGAATATCATATTGCGGCACTTCTTTATGGCCTGCCTCAATATGCCGAAAGTCACCACGCCCACACTAACGCACACCTTCAGGCTGCTGAAAGCGGCATAACCTTTGTTACTCCAACGCCTGAACCTTACTATATGTGTTTTCTGCTGACTGTGCATAATACTTTCCTCTCTGCATCCGATTGCAAAAATAAGAATAATCCGGCAAACCCGGCAAGGTTTATAGTATTTGTTAAACCCGGTTTCAGATTTACTTTTGTTAGCAGCCATATTCTTGTGTCGTTGTTCTTTTGTCAGGTGGTCCATCGGTATTTTTACATTTAAAGCAAATATACCATATTCAATTAAGTGCAAATTTAGATATAAATAAAATATCAATTTATATGCCAGTGTGATAATAAAAATCAAGATAACTCATGACGTTGGAAAAGTCTTTTCGGCGTGTACGCCATCTTCGCCCGGTATCGGCTCGATCTTCACCCGATACCGAGCCGATCATCGGGCGAGACCGAGCCGATCTTTTCCGACATTATTTTAGGCTTCCGGAACAAACTGATAATCAACCAATCAGAATTCAAACAGCAACCGTGCATTGAGCTGGCGCGAGGTGAGGTAATTGGGCACGGCATACTGCTGGTCGTAGACATCGGTGACCCAGTAATACGAGTTGACATTCGACATGTTGAACAGGTTGAAAAGGTCTATGCCCAGCCATATATTCCTGAAGCATCTGGCGGCACGTCCCCTCATGTGTCCGTCTTCGTTGTTCAGTATCCTGTATGACATGCCCACGTCTATCCTCTTGTAGGCCGGAGCGCGGAATACGGCTTCTTCCAGCCCCGTATGCGGCGGGCCGAAAGGCAGGCCTCCTGCCAGAGAGGCTTTGAGACTGAGTTTCCAGCGGTCGTTGCGCGTGAAATAGTCGGTGAAGTAGAACGACAGGTTGAACCGCTGGTCGGTGGGGCGCGGAATCCAACGGCCGTTCAGCTTCTCCTGTGTCTTCATGACAGACAGTGTGAGCCATGAGTCGGTGCCGGGCACGAATTCGCCGAACAGTTTCATGTCGAGCCCCACCGCATATCCGTGCGACAGGTTTCTGCCGTAATAGCTGATGCGCACGTTGTCTACGTTGTAGGGGATGAGGTTTGACAAGAGTTTGTAATAGACCTCTGCGGTGAACTTGAACGGACGCCCGAGTACCCGGAACTTGTAATCGCCTGCAAGTACGAAGTGTACCGACCGCTGCGACTTTATGTTTCTGTTCAGGGTTATCTCGGCATTGCCGTTCACCGTAGTGGTGTCTCTGAATTCCTTGTAAAACGGAGCCTGATAGTACAGCCCTGTAGCCGCCCTGAAAGTGAAGTCTTCATTGAACGATGGTATCATGCCGAGCGATACGCGCGGGCTTAATATGAACTCCCTGTTGAAGTTCCAGTAACTGCCTCTGACGCCTGCATTGAGAGTGAACATCCCGGCCTGCGTGTGAAATTTGTAGGTGTCTTGCAAATAAAACGACAACCGGTTGCTCGATATCGAGTTGTTGGAATTCATATTATATATGAGGTTCACCTCATCGGGCACGAAAGGCAGCGAATATCCTGCCGAATCTCTCAGTTCCCATTCGCGCAGCCGTTCGCTTATCGCCTCATGCTTCAGTTCCAGACCCCACACGAGGGTATTGTTGTGTTTCAGCCGGTGCGTACCTGTGAGGGTATAGCTCTGCACGTTTGCATTGAGGTAATTACGTGCATGTTCCATATATGTGCCTATGCCCTGCGTCTGCCCTTCGGAAGACAGCATGTCGCCCTCCTCCTCGTCATCGAGTGCGTTGAGCCAGTATTCGCCCCTTATGTCGAAAGTCTCGTCCTCGCGTGTCTTGAATGTGGAGAAAAGAAACGATACATCGTTTTTCTCATTGATGCGGTATTTCATGCTCAGCGAACCGAAGAATGTGCGGAACAGGTCTTTCTCCTGCCCGTCGAAATAGACTTTGAACTCGCGCATGTCGGTCATCGTGCCGAACTTAGTGGTCCTGTCGGCCGGGATGAAGTTGTAACTGTTCTGAGAAAAGTTGCCGATGAAGCCGAATTCCAGGTTCTTTGTCGGAGAATAGGTGATATATGCCTGGTAGTCTATGAAATTGGGGTCATATTCGCCTTTCACGTCCAGACTCCCCAGCAGATAGCGGTTGGTCTTGTATCTCACGCCGTTGGAGAAAGAGAACTTGTCGTTTCCATAGCCTGCATATACGCTTCCACCCAGCAGGCTCAGTGACGCGCTGCCCTCGAATGCCTCCGGTTTCTTGTAGGTTATGTCGAGCACCGAAGCCATCTTGTCTCCGTATTTGGCCTCAAACCCTCCGGCTGAAAAGCCTACACTCTCCACCATGTCGGGGTTGATGAAACTCAATCCCTCCTGCTGCCCGGCACGCACCAGCAGCGGACGGTATACCTCCACTCCGTTCACATACACTATGTTTTCGTCATAGCTACCGCCGCGCACATTGTATTGCGAACTCAGCTCGTTGTTTGAACTTACTCCGGCCTGCGTGGCAATGAACGACTCTATGCTCCCTCCCGAAGCATCCGGCACCAGGCGGTTGTTGTCCAGCGTGAGCTGTTGCGTCTGCCCGGTCTGCCTGCGGCTTTCGGTGATGGTCACCTCGCCCAGCTCATAACCGGTATTGGGCAATACCACATTGAGAGTCAAATCGCCCACAGGATACCTCAATATCCTTTTGCGGGTGTTGTATCCCACCATGGAGAAGACCACCACCACACTGTCTGACGAAACTGCCGATATGCGGTATTTCCCGTTGAAGTCTGTCATGGCTCCTATCAGCTGCTTTTCTATATGCACGGTGGCAAGTTCCACCGGGTCGCCGTTTTCATCGGTCACGCGCCCCGTCAGTGTGAACCTGTCCTGCCCGCAAAGTTGCGAAAGAGAAGACAAGGCAAACATAAGAAACACCAGTATGCGGCTTTTCATATTATGTTCAAAAAAATAAATCATCATTGTCTATAACGTCAAAATAGTCTCATAAGTATATGCCGACACTTATTTTTTTGCAAATGTACATCTTTAATGCCATATCGCGGCGTTTGGCAAAACAACTTATCGGGGTAAAACTGTTTTCCTAACACTGTTTTTTGTACATTTGCACGCAATATTCATAACATCTACCGACCCTTATGAAAAAATATATAGCAAACTTGACTGTCGTAGAAAACAGACCTCTCAACGACACGATGTTCCTCACAAGACTGAAAGGGGAAACGCCGTTGCCGGAAATGCGGCCGGGACAATTCGCAGAAGTCAGAGTGGACAACGAAGCTGACATACTCCTGCGGCGCCCCATTTCGATAAACTTTGTCGATTACGATAAAAACGAGCTGTGGCTGCTCATCCAGAAAGCGGGACGAGGCACCCGACGCCTGTCCATGCTCAAAGCAGGAGACTGCCTCAATCTCGTAATGCCTCTCGGCAACGGATTCACCATGCCTGCCCCTGAGGAGAGATGCATACTCATAGGCGGAGGCGTGGGAGTAGCCCCCCTCCTCTATCTGGGACATGAGATAAAGAGACACGGGGGCAAACCGGTGTTCCTGCTCGGCGCAAGAACCGAGAGCCTGATAGCCGAACTCGACCTTTTTCAAAGTCTGGGAGACACATACGTGACCACAGAAGACGGCAGCATGGGAGAAAAAGGATTCGTCACCGGACACTCCATACTACAGAACACCCGTTTTGACAGGATATACACCTGCGGCCCGCAACCCATGATGAAATCTGTGGTGAAATATGCATCGGCTACAGATACAGACTGTGAAGTATCGCTTGAAAACCGCATGGCGTGCGGCATTGGCGCCTGCCTCTGCTGCGTGGAAAAAACAACCGAAGGACACATCTGCGTATGCAAAGAAGGTCCGGTCTTTAATTCAAAAAAACTGTTATGGCAAATCTGAAAGTAAACATAGGCAACCTGCAATTGCAGAATCCGGTGATGACCGCTTCGGGCACATTCGGATACGGAACTGAGTTTTCCGACTTCATCGACCTCAACCGTCTGGGCGGAATAATAGTGAAAGGCACCACCCGCCATGCCAGAGAAGGCAACCCATATCCCAGAATGGCCGAAACGCCATCGGGAATGCTTAATGCTGTGGGGCTGCAAAACAAAGGCGTGGAATATTTCATAAAGTACATATATCCTGAAATATCGGAGAAAATCAACACCAACATCATAGTCAACGTATCAGGCTCCACAGTAGAAGACTATACCGAGACGGCCGCCATGATAAACGAACTGGACAAAATCCCGGCCATAGAGCTTAACATCTCGTGTCCCAACGTGAAACAGGGAGGCATGGCATTCGGAGTGACAGCCAAAGGAGCCGAAGCAGTGGTCAGCTCTGTAAGGAAAGCCTACGGCAAGACCCTGATAGTGAAACTCTCGCCCAACGTCACCGACATAACCGAGATAGCACGTGCGGCAGAGGCGGCAGGAGCCGACAGCGTGTCGCTCATCAACACTCTGCTCGGCATGGCCATAGATGCCGACAAGAGAACACCGATATTGTCCACCGTGACCGGAGGCATGTCAGGCCCCGCAGTGAAACCCATAGCGCTCCGCATGGTGTGGCAGACAGCCCGCGCAGTGAAAATACCGGTCATAGGGCTGGGCGGCATCACCAACTGGCGCGATGCGGTAGAGTTCCTTCTGGCAGGAGCCACAGCCATACAGGTAGGTACAGCCAACTTCATAGACCCGGCAGTGACCGAGAAAATCATAGACGGACTGGACGAATATCTGGAAAAATACAAGTTCCAATCCGTACAGGATATAATAGGAGGATTGCAGGTGTAACGACTGCAGAAAATGACAGATGAGGAAAAACACAAGTGTTGCAAAAAGCACGTTTTTTCCTATAGACTTATCATTTTCGACAGGGAAACCGTAACAAAAATGCAAATAGGAACTTTTTTTGACTGAAAATCAAAATTTTCTTTCTTTTTCTTGCGGGTTTTATTCTTTAATTATATATCTTTACCACCTGAATAAACACTATAAAAAACATAATTATTATGAAAAACTTACTCGAACAAATAAAAGCAGAATACAATGCTTTTATAGAAAACGCCGACTTGCAGGTTGAGAAAAACAACAAAGCTGCAGGAATGAGAGCCAGAAAAAATTCCTTGAATCTGGAGAAAATGATGAAAGAATTCAGAAAATTGTCTTTGGAAGAATCCAAAAAATAATCCCGCTTCCACGAAAGACAATATAACGAAGACTTAAGAAGACTGAGATATCCGGCTGAAACGCTTCGGTATCTCAGTCTTTGGTTTTATCCGACAACCTCAACATACAATCTATGTCAAAACTGCCACACCGCCTAACCTGCATGGCATTGCTCATGTTGATGACAGCACTCTGCCATGCAACCGCCCAAGACACCACGACTTTCCGGCATGACTGCTGGCTCGCAGACGTCTGCGACACGGCACGCATCGCCGACCTTTTCATTCCCGGCACGCACGACAGCTGCACTGGAGGAAAGCGCAAAGCACTGGCTTTCGCATGGCAGACACAGGAATATGACATAAAGACACAACTGGAAGCAGGTGTGCGCTTCCTCGATGTGAGGCTCAACGGCAACATGCACACGGCACACGGACGGGCAGAATTCGACGAGACATTCGGAGATGTCATGAACGATGTCTGCGACTTTCTGGACAGCCACCCCACAGAATTCGTCATCTGCCTCATAAAACAGGAAGACAGAGACCTGTCTGCCGGCGACACCGACTTCCTGATAAAAATATCGGACATCATAAATACATGGCAGATACACGACAAGACCTATCACGGCAGCCTGCACGACATGCGCCTGCACGACGTGCGGGGAAAAATAATCTTCCTAAACCGCTCATTCTCTGACGTAAAAAACAAAGTGGAGACATGGCACGGTCATGACTACGAGGTCATAAACGACATAATCTGCGTGCAAGACAACTACAAAGCCGGCATAAAGCGCAAGATGACTCTGGTAGAGCAATTTTACGACAAGTATGACCGCCGCGACATAATAGGCATCAATTTCAACACCATTCCCGGCACAGGGCTTATCCCCAACCCGCGAAAAGCCGCCAAGACACTCAACAGACACCTGTCTGAACTCATCGACAGAAAAGGCCGGACCATGCGGGGAATAATAGTCCTCGACTTCGGGGAAAATCTCTACGACAAGATAATAGAATGCAACTTCAGGGATCGGCTCGGTATCGAGTGAAGATCGAGCCGATACCGGGCAAAGATGGCGTACATCCCGGGCGAAGATGGCGCACATCCCCGGACGACAATAAATAAGGGCTCTTGGCTGATGTGAAAGATAAAATTGATATATTTGCATATCAATATATAAATGCTTATGAATATGAAAGCTGAATTGAAACTGATCAAAAACGACCCTTGGCTGCGTCCGTACAGCGATGCCATAAAAGGAAGATATGACTATGCATCGGCCAAAGAAAAAGGCCTCACCGGCGGAGGAAAAATATCGCTCATGGATTTTTCGGGAGCATACAAATATTTCGGCCTGCACAAAGACAAGACCAAATGGGTCATAAGGGAATGGGCGCCTAATGCCGAGAAAATATTTTTGACAGGAACATTCAACGGCTGGACCGAACAGCCGGAATATGAGCTGAAAAATATAGGCAACGGCATCTGGGAACTGGAACTGGCTCCGGAGGCCATACACCATGAAGACCTGTACAAGTTTCATATATATTGGAACGGCGGACACGGCGAAAGGATTCCGGTATGGGCCGACAGAGTAGTACAAGACGAAAAGACAGCCATATTCTCAGCCCAAGTGTGGCAACCGGAACATCCGTACAAATTCAAGACAAAACATATAAAACCGTCACGGCATCCGCTGCTCATCTACGAATGCCACGTAGGTATGGCACAAGACAAAGAAGGCGTAGGCACATACAATGAATTCAGAGAATCGGTGCTGCCGCGCATAGCAGCCGACGGTTACAACTGCATACAGATAATGGCCATACAGGAACATCCCTACTACGGCAGTTTCGGATACCATGTATCGAGTTTCTTCGCGCCATCGTCACGCTTCGGCACGCCCGACGAATTGAAACGGCTCATCGACAAAGCACACAGCATGAACATAGCAGTGATAATGGACATCGTGCACTCTCATGCCGTGAAAAACGAAGTGGAAGGACTCGGCAACTTTGCCGGAGACCCGTGCCAGTTCTTCTGCAAAGGCAACAGACGCGAACACCCGGCATGGGACTCGCTCTGCTTCGACTACGGCAAACCGGAAGTCATGAGATTCCTCCTGTCCAATTGCAGATACTGGCTCGAGGAATTCCGATTCGACGGATTCCGTTTCGACGGAGTGACATCCATGATATATTACAGTCACGGACTGGGAGAAAGCTTCTGCAACTACGACAACTACTACAACGGCAACCAGGACGGAGAAGCCATTGCCTACCTGACATTGGCCAACAAACTGATTCATGAAGTAAACCCCGATGCCATAACGATAGCGGAAGAAGTATCGGGCATGCCCGGCCTGGCCGCTCCGTATAAAGACGGGGGGTACGGATTCGACTACCGCATGGCCATGAACATCCCCGACTACTGGATAAAAACCATAAAAGAAAACAAAGACGAAGACTGGAAGCCATCGAGCATGTTCTGGGAAGTGACCAACAGAAGAAAAGATGAAAAGACCATATCCTATGCCGAAAGCCATGACCAGGCTCTGGTAGGAGACAAAACCATAATATTCCGTCTCATCGATGCCGACATGTACTGGCACATGAGAAAAGGAGACGAAAACTTCACAGTGGAACGAGGACTGGCTCTGCACAAGATGATAAGGCTGCTCACCGCATCGACCATAAACGGAGGCTATCTGAACTTCATGGGCAACGAATTCGGACACCCGGAGTGGATAGATTTCCCGCGCGAAGGAAACGGATGGTCATATAAATATGCAAGAAGGCAATGGAACCTGGTGGATGACAAAAGCCTGTGCTACCATTATCTGGGAGATTTCGACAAAGACATGCTGGCAGTGATAAAGAAAGCGCGCAGCATAGACACAAGCGAAGTGCAGGAACTGTGGCACGATGACAATGACCAGGTACTTGCATATATGCGCCGCAACCTGATATTCGTGTTCAACTTCAATCCGGTCAAATCATTCACCGACTACGGTTTCCTCGCACCGCAGGGGAAATATAAAGTGCTGCTCGACACCGACAGCAAACTGTATGGCGGACAAGGATTGAACGACGACACGATAGAGCATTTCACCAATTATGATCCACTCTATGCCCCGCAAGGCAAAGGATGGCTGAAACTGTATCTGCCGGCACGTTCCGCATTCGTCCTGCAATTCAAAAAATGAGATAACAGCCCCAAGACGACATGAAACTATACGAAGATAAAGAAATAGAAGACTTGGAAAAATGGTTTGCGGCAGCCGACCTGCCCAAAGACCTGCAATATGACAAAGCCACGTATTTTCCCGACTTGCGGAAGAGCGTCAATGCGCTTATCACTTTGCTGAAAAACCAGAACAATGTCATTTTCAGTTCCGCACTCGACCAACTGAAAAGAATCAAAGAGATATTGGAAAGCAGCAAATAAGATAACAAAACGAACGAATGCGGAATCCTCAGCGGGTTCCGCATTCGTTCGCTAAAAGACGTAACGCAAATGCCTATTTGGTCCGTCTCACTGTGTGAAGCACCTTGCCCTCCTTGTTTATCATGTAAAGGCAAAGTTCCTTTTTATCTGCCGAAATGAGAGAAAAGCCTTCTTCCGAACTGCAAAACTGCGTTCCCTCAATGGGCTTTACCTTACGCGCCAACGAACCTGAGGAGTTCACCACATAATCAATCTTGCTGTCGGGCATGACTATGTGTTGGAAATTGTGTATATGCCCGCAAAGATACATGTCTACATTGGAATGCGCTTTCAGGATGGTATTCACACGTTCCTGCATGTTGCGGCGTTCAATGTCATCTTTTCCCGTCTCGGCATAAATGGGATGATGTCCCACCACAAGCACCCAGTCTTCCTTAGCCGTGCTCAACACACCGTCCAACCACTTCAGCTGTTTGTCGATGTCCTGTTTGCATGCATCAGGATATTTGTCGCTTTCCTCACGGTATTTGTCTATCAGCGGCGTCGTATCTATCATGACAAGCCTGACAGTGACATCATTGTCTTCCACAACCAGAGTGTAATATCTGTCGGGCATATCCCAGCGCGCACTCCTGCCTGCATAATCCAATACAGCCTGAGTATTTCCCCTGTATTCATGATTGCCCAATATCGGATACCAGGGGAGCATCAGCTCCGGATGACTGTAGATAAGTTCATAGTTTGTCATCCACAGCGGATCGTCCACGCTTCTCACTCCCTCGAAGTGATGCACGTCTCCTGCTGCCACCACGCATTCTATGCCTACCGTCTCGGCCATTACTCCCATCAGTTCCGCAATGGGCTTTTGCTCATAATAGCCGTTGCGTCCCAAATCGTTGCCCATGTAGAAATTGAGGTCTTTTTCCAGTGCCTTCCATTGCTCCGGTGTCTGAGCTGTCGCGGCAAGCGACAGCATCAGCACCCATAAACCTATTAAAATCTTCTTCATCATGTTGTTTTATTGTTTTTTATTACAGACTTATCTTTATGCCACCATTTACTTTCACTCCGTAATATTCCACCTGCATGGTCCTGTCAGGAGTGCCCTGATAATATCTCAAAGGCTGGTTCAACAGGTTGTTGGCTTCCGCATAGATTGTAAACTTAGCCTTTTTGCCGAACGTGTAGCTTGCGTTCACATCCAGATAGTTCACCTTGTCATAATATCTGTCAAGCTCTGCCGATTTGCCCATCTCGTCAATGAAGTCGGAAGCAAAGTTATAAGATAATCTCAAATTGAATCCTTTTTTCTCAAAGAACAATGAAGCGTTTGCCGTATGTGCAGGAGAACCGGGCAATCTCAATCCTGTCTCGTTTTCACGTCCCTCAAAGTTGAAGTTGTCTACTGCCGAATACGTGTAAGTATAGTTTCCGTAAATGCCTAAGCACTTCAATGCAGGAGTTATAAACCCGAGATCGCGCTGCAATGCCACTTCCACTCCGAGCAAGTCGGCATCACCGGCATTCTTAGGCTGGGATATTTCCTTGAAGTCCACATCCGGATATCCCTCGAATGCGCCGCTTGTCCTCTGATCCACGATGAAGTCATCTATGCGTTTGTAAAATACTCCGACCGAAGCAAGTCCTATGCTCTCGAAATAATATTCCAGGCTCAAGTCTACGTTGTATGACAATGTAGGAGTCAGGTCAGGATTGCCGAGACTGACTTTCTCATCGTTAAGGTCTATATTCATGCACGGCACAAGCGAATAGTAACTCGGCCTTGCCAATGTCTCGGTGAACGATGCCCTGAACTTCAGGTCATTGTTGATGTCGAACTTATACAGTATGCTCGGCAACCAGTTGATGTAGCTGTTGGTAGATTCGCCGGTGGGGACGAGGGTTTCATTTTCATCCCGGTCTATGTTCCAATTCACTCCGGCGTATTTCAGATGAGTGTATTCCATCCTCAAACCGAGCACCAAAGTATGCCTCCGGCCCAAACTCTGGTCAAACCTATAGTAGGCAGAAGTCACCTGTTCCCTCGCATTGAAGTTTCCTGACGACTCTTCCAATACCCTTTCGCCTTCCATGTCGTTGAAGTTCAGGCTGCCAAGATATGTCTTGTCGACGAAATCGGTGGGAGTGTACTGGCTGCCCGGCATGAATCCGTCGCGTATCTGGCTTGAGAGATGCGACATATAGTCTGTGCCGTACATGTCTTCATAACTGCCCGTATAGTCATAGCAGGTTATGTCTTTATCCTTATACTTATTGGTATATTTGGCTCCGAATTTCAGCTTGTTGCCGAATTCACCGCGTGCCAGAGGCAATTCAAAGTCAACATGCGCCTTGATGTCTCTTTCCCTGATTACCTCATTGGCATTTGTCAGCTCGTCCATTTCCCATTCTCCGGAATGAAGCGATACCGGTGTGAGAGAATATGGCTGACGTCCGCCTGCATCGGCAAAGTCGAATGTCTGGTCTTTCAGCTTCAGTCCGAAATATCTTTCGTTGGGTCTGTCTTCGCCTGCCATGGAATAGGATGCGCCCCAGTCCATCTGAACCCTGCCCAAGAGGTGTTCGCCGCCGAGCGAGAAGTCCATGGTCTGTTGCAATTCGAGACGTGCGTTTTTGTTGTCAGAAGAGCCGCCTTTGGTCTGGATTTCGGCTTTCATGTTTTCCGGACCGTCCATCAGGTCTTTGAACGAGAGGGCATATCTGTTTTCCCAGTCATGACGACGGTTGTAGATTCCCTTGAAAGTCAGCTTGTGGTTATTGTTTATGTCATAGTCTATGCCGAGCGAATAGCTTTGACGCTGGCGGGTGACGTAATACTGGCGTGTCTGAGCCTCGCTCAACACCACATTGCCGTTGTCATCTATGTCATATTCAAACTCCGTATTGTCTGAGCCTACCGGCGCATTCTGATATGAGATGGCAGCCATGATGCCGAGTTTGTCATTGAAGAAACGTTCGCCGTAGCTGAGTCCCACATTGGCCTGCAACTTGTCGCTTATCCAATTATAGCCTGTACCTACCGTAGCATTGAAAGTCCTCCTGTAAGGAGAGCTTTTCGTTACAAGATTTATGGAACCGCCTATGGCATCTCCGTCCATGTCGGAAGTCACCACCTTGTTGACTTCTATGGTCTGCACCATGTCGGAGGGTATGAGGTCGAGCTGCACATTGCGTATGTCTCCTTCAGCCGACGGGATTCTGTTGCCGTTGATGGTCACCGAACTGAGATCGGCCGATGTTCCCCTGACCTGTCCGAAACGCGCTTCCCCCTGGTCATACTGCACATTGATGCCGCTTATACGTTTCAAGGCATCTCCGATGTTCGAGTCGGGGAATTTGCCCACCATGTCGGCAGACACCACGTTCACGACTCCCAGTTCGTTTTTCTGAGAGTTTATCGCCCTTTTCTGACCGCGAAAGGCTCCCGAGATTTTCACTTCATCCAGCTGGACGCCTTCTGTCATGACTATATCTTTCAATATGGTTTTGTTTTCGAGCACTTCCACCGTCATTTCATAGGGCTGGTAACCCACATAAGTCACCAATATGTGATACAGGCCCGGCTTCAGGTCGGGAAGCGTGTAAAATCCGTCTATATCGCTGATCACTCCTGTCTTGAGTTCTTTAATATAAATAGATGCGCCGGGCAGGGTGTGCTTGTCGACATCGATCACACGCCCCCTGATGGCGGCAGCCTTGTCCACATCGCTTTCCGGGTCGGCATAAACTGCCGTAGACGACAATGCAGCCGAAAGCAACGCAATTGAAAATAATTTAAGATTTATCATGTTTTTTTACTTATTGGTTTGCGCTGCAAAAGTATCGCGCGGATGTTTCATTACTGTTTCAAACTTTTTACGATGCTATGAACTTTGTGTAACATTGACATTACAAAAAGGCTTCATGAGAGAGGCGGCCGGGATGTGCGCCATCTTGCCCGAAGATATACGCCATCTTTGCCCGGGATGGCGCACATCTCCGCCAGGGATCGGCTCGATCCCGGACGGGGGCTGAAAAGACGGCAGGCGCGATATGAAAAAACGCATGGCACTCTCTGGGGAATGCCATGCGTAAACCATTGAATGAAAGCGGACTAAATGCTATTCGTAGACGAAACGCACATTGTCTATCCAGAACTTGTTGCCGGGAGAACCTATATAGGCTCCTCCATGACTGGAAGAAAACCTCAGCACCACATGGGTGGGGGTCTCATCGGATGCGGCCCAACCTATTTCCCTGATGGGCACCATCTCTCCCCTGCTGTTGCGCGTGTAATAAGGGTCATCGTTTTTCAGCTGCTCAATGTCAGCCAGATTTTTTTTGCCCGATATGTCTCCATACTCCAGCTTGACGGTATAGTCGTTCACCCAGTCGGGCTGTGTCTTTGTGAAACGCCTTATAGCCGTAGCCACACGCTTGGCATAGACATTACCGTCGGCATCTTCCCATCTCTTCTGCAACACCATGTACACTTCCGGATAGTCGGGACCGGCCACAGTCTCCTGACGTCCGAATCCTGTTATCTTTTTCCTGTCGGGCTCTCCTGTGAGTTTGGTCTTGTAGTCAAACCTCAATGCCGCCGGACGCTTGGTGAAAGGCACTCCCATGATAAGTTTTCCCAGCGGGTTCTTGGTGCCTTTTATGGGTTCGTCCACTCCGCCCAGATATATACTGCCTCCGGCAAGCACCGATATGTTTATCAGCCCCAACACTTTCACTCTTTCCACCAGAGTTTCCATGCGCACGCACTTGCCGTGTCCCCTTACTTCGGGAAACACCGATGTGCTGCATTTGGTGACGCCACTCACTTTGGCCATGACATTGGATGTCCTCCAAGGCGAGGACGCATTGAATATGAGAGGTTCATCTCCTTCGATGACTTTCTCCGGACCCACCTCATGGAGTATCTTGTGGTTGCCTCCTATCACAAGCGATTCTTTCACGTCTCGCGTCAGCCATCTGTCCATATCGCCGCAATTGAGCATCTCCTCCCTCTCCTGCCCGGAGGCGTTCAACAGTCCTGCGGCGGCAAGCAAGCACGGCAAAAGTATTTTCTTCATCATAACAGTCAGTTTTCAGTTCAGTCTTGTCAAATCTTATAATCCCAATCGCGCAAGGCAAAGTCCCAATGCTCTTCTACCAACTTCACGGTGCGCTCTTCATATTTGTATTTGTTCTTCTTATAACCTTTCTTCTTGTTCAGATACGCTTCGATAGCCTGCCTGGAATCTTCATATCCCGGCAGGTCGAGATATTCGTAAATATGTCTGGTCATGTCGGACGCATCGGCCTCGAAGTCCTCGAACTTTATCTCGATCAGGTTCTTTTCCGGTATGAGATGCTTGTCGGCCTCGTAACGGTGATACAGTTTCGTGTAAACCGACAGTATGTTGCTTTCCAACTCCTCATTTGAAATGTCTTCGAGCATCAAGGGCTGTATGGTGTTGGTGAAAAAACTGCGAGTACTCTCAAATACGGTGTAAGGATTGCGCATCAGGTAAATGAATTTGGCATTAGGAAACATTTTCACCAGCTCCCTCACCCTTCCAGTGTGCGGTGGATTCTTTGAGAGAAATTGTGTGCCTCCCGTATTCCACAGGCATATCCTTATGAGCTTGTTGAATATCTGCTCGAATACCTTTAGCTCTTCATCGGTTATTTTCTCGAAAGTGAGAAACCTGTCACAATACTCATTCATATATTTCGGCAGGAACCAGAAATTATAATAAGTATACGGCATCATGTTCGACAAGGCAAATTCTTCCTCCTGCGGCAGGTCTACGGCCAGCTCCATGTTGTCGGTCGGGCGTTTGTCGGGCATAAGCCACGACATGGTTTTCTTGAAGAAAGGCTGCCCGAACATCATGAGATGCGGAAATACAGTCTGATAAGTAGTGTTGTAGGCAAAATGCTTGTCGCAAGAGAACACATTGTGCACGAACGTGGTGCCGCTCCTCCAATGTCCGAGTATGAAAACCGGGTCATGCTCCAAAGGTTTGCCGGCAAGCAACTTTTCGTATCTGGAGTCTTGCAACGGCTTCAGACAGCTCAGCAAACGGCATACAAACTTGGTCAGCCTGTACTTGGTCAGATATTTCCTGTCTATCTGACGCCCTTTCGTTATCCCGTTAAATGTCCTCCAGTCAGCCCCGACAAGAGTATTGACCGGCAATTTGCTAAATTCCAACAGCCCCATAAATCAAATCTTTTCTATTAAATCCTCAATGACACTTATCACATTCTTCTCGTCTACAATCTTCTCGTCTGACAAAGGCTTCTCGGCATCCGCATCGCCCACTATGCGGAACTTGACAAACTCTTCGCGTGCATTTGCCATCGACAGTTCCGAACCGCAACATATCACGATAATGCCCCTGTTGCTCAACTTATGTGCCATCAATGCCACATCGCGCGGAGTCATCCCCTCTATGCCTGTGGAATCGAGATTGAGTATGACTGCAATCTTGCCTATGTCATACAGACGGCGCTCAAGGGTGTAGACCATCAGACGGACATACGATTTGTCTTCGCCCGTAATCCAAAACACTTTTCCGTCTTGCTCCAGCCTCTTTTTCCACTCTGCGGATGAAACAAGCGATTCGCCTGATATCATCTTCTTCTTGTCTTCATCGGTTATGGCTGTGAACAGGTCTTTCAGGTCGGCCTTATCTATAATCATTCCCACAGCCGAAGTATTGTTGGTGATAGGGTCTATCAGTATAAATGCCCCGCAGCTCTTGTTCTTGACATAAGGGTCAAAATACAATGGACGATTGGTGGTGAACACTGCGCGTCCTATTTCGTTGAGTTTTAATTTGTCCACTTTAGACTGCGACATGGTGTTCACATCCACTTTATATCTGATGCCGTCAATGCGTACCCTGCTCGTATTTGTGGTCTGCTTTATGAAAAACTGTTTGTTCACATCCATATCTTCCTCATCCATCCATACAAGCATAGCCTCGAAAGTACGTCCTATGAGAGGCAGGTTGTCGGGATGCACAAGCATGTCGCCGCGCGAGATATCTATCTCATCCTCAAGTGTTAATGTCACAGACTGCGGCGGAAAAGCATAATCAAGATTACCGTCATAGGTGACTATTTCCTTGACCTTTGTCTTTTTCATGGAAGGCAGGACCATCACTTCATCGCCTTTGTGCACCACGCCCGATGCCACTTTTGCACTGAAGCCTCTGAAATCGAGATTCGGTCGCAATACATACTGCACCGGATAACGAAAATCATCAAAATTCTGATCGGTACCTATTTCCACTGTTTCCAAAAAGTCGAGCAAAGACTTTCCTTTGTACCATGGTGTCCTGTCGGATTTTTTCACCACATTGTCTCCCTCAAGCGCAGACAATGGGATGTATTGCACATCGGGTATGTTTAGTTTGCTTACGAACTGCTTGTATTCTGTCACAATCTCATTGAACCGTTCCTCCGAGAAATCCACAAGATCCATTTTGTTCACAGCCAGCACCACATGTTTTATGCCGAGCAGTGAAACCAAGAAAGAATGGCGTTTGGTCTGTGTGATGACTCCTGTCCTCGCATCTACAAGTATCACAGCAAGATTGGCTGTGGAACCGCCTGTTATCATGTTGCGGGTATACTGTTCATGTCCCGGAGTATCGGCTATGATAAATTTCCTCTTATTGGTGGAGAAATATCTGTAGGCCACATCTATGGTTATGCCCTGTTCCCTTTCTGCCTTCAGCCCGTCAAGCAACAAGGCATAGTCTATATGGTCGCCCGCATTGCCCACACGCTTGCTGTCTCTTTCCAGAGCATCAAGTTGGTCTTCGTATATTTTTTTACTGTCAAACAGCAGACGGCCTATCAAAGTGGACTTACCGTCATCGACAGAACCTGCCGTAAGAAATCTCAAAAGGTCTTTTTTCTCATCATTGTCGAGAAAAGTCTTTATATCTATTTTCTGTTCCATAATGTTCTATGCAATTAATTATCAGAAATACCCCTCGCGTTTTTTCTGCTCCATACTTGCCTCTTGGTCGAAATCGATGACTCTGGTGGTTCTTTCAGACTTGGTGGTGGTCATCATCTCTTCCACAATCTTCTCTATGGTATCGGCATTGCTTTCCACAGCTCCGGTCAAAGGCCAACAGCCCAATGTGCGGAAACGCACCATCTTCATCTGTATCTTGTCTCTGTATTTTTCGGGCAGGCGGTCATCATCGGGCATTATCAGGTTGCCGTCTATCTCCACTACCGGACGCATCTTGGCAAAATACAACGGCACTATCGGGATGTTTTCCAGACGGATGTATTGCCATATATCAAGTTCCGTCCAGTTTGACAACGGGAAGACACGGATACTTTCTCCTTTTTGGATTTTAGCATTGTAGATGTCCCACAATTCCGGACGCTGGTTTTTAGGATCCCACTGGTGGAAACGGTCTCTGAAAGAGAATATCCTTTCCTTTGCCCTCGACTTCTCCTCATCGCGGCGTGCGCCCCCGAATGCCGCATCAAACTTGTATTTGTCGAGCGCATTAAGAAGAGCCTGAGTCTTCATCAGGTCGGTATGCACCTTGCTGCCATGAGTGAAAGGACCTACGCCTTCGTTGAACGCCTTCATATTTGATTCCACTATAAGGTTCCAGCCGTATTTCTTGGCATATTCATCGCGGAAACTTATCATCTCCTTGAACTTCCATTTCGAGTCTATATGCATCAGCGGGAAAGGCACCTTGCCTGGATAGAAAGCTTTTTCGGCCAGACGCACCATGACAGAAGAATCCTTGCCTATGGAATATAGCATCACAGGATTTTCAAACTCTGCCGCAACCTCACGTATTATATGTATAGATTCTGCTTCGAGCTGTTTCAGATGGCTCAGTTTATAATTCTCACACATAGTCACACTATCTTTATTTCTTTATTCTTTTCAATATCAAATCCAAAAGTCTGTCCACACACTCTTTCAACGACAGGGCTGACGTGTCAAGGCACAAGTCGGGATGAGCCGGAGCCTCAAAAGGGGCCGATATGCCGGTAAAGTTCTTTATGTCGCCTTTCCTTGCTTTGGCATAAAGTCCTTTCACATCCCTCTCCTCGCATACTTCCAACGGCGTATTCACATAAACCTCTATGAAATCCTCACGCCCTATTATGTCACATGCAAGTTTGCGCATAGCCTCGTCGGGACTGATGAAAGCCGCAATGGTCACAATGCCTGTATCGACAAACAGTTTCGATATTTCCGCTATGCGCCTGATGTTTTCCATGCGGTCTTCGGCTGTGAAGCCCAGATTGTTGTTTATGCCGCTGCGTATGTTGTCGCCATCGAGGATGCGGCACATTATGCCGCGACTGTGCAACTCACGTTCAAGGGCTATGGCTATCGTGCTCTTGCCCGAACCGGAGAGTCCGGTGAACCATATCATCACACTATGCTGGCCGAGCAGATTCTCCTTGTCGGCCCGCGTCATCATCCTGTCGAATATAGGATATATGTTATTGTCTGTTGTCATATCTACTCCTTATTTATAAAGAAAACGGCCATATCTGCGGTATCAGCAATATGGAGATGACGAACACCAGCAGATTGAGCGGCAAACCCACGCGCACGAAGTCGGTGAACTTATAGTTGCCTATACCTTGCACTATGAGGTTGGTCTGATAGCCTATCGGGGTTGTAAATCCTGCCGAAGCGGATATGCAGATGACCATGAAGAATGGTGTAGGGTCAACTCCCAACTGCGTGGCTATGGACAACGCCAAAGGAAATGCCAATGCCGCCGCTGCATTGTTGGTGATAAGCTCCGTAATGACATTCGTCACCAGATACAATATCGCAAGCAGTATATATGTGCCGTAATTAGGTCCCAAAGAAGCTATGAAATCGCTTTCGCTCACATCTATTATGAATTTTGCAATCATATCGGCCATACCGGAGTTGGTCATGGCCTTGCTTATGCCGAAAGCACATGCTATGGTTATCAGTATGTCCCAAGATATGTATTTGGTATATTTCTTGGAGGGAAACACGTTGGTCCATGCCATGATGACTGTGGTGGCTGCCGCAAAGAAAAACATGTCGAGCTTTATGTTGGGAAACATTTCCCGTGTCACGGGGAGTTCACCCACCGTAGCCCCGATTATCATCAGCACCACCAGGACCAGCACAAATGTACGTTTCCTCTTATTGGCTTTCAGTTCCGGATCCTTGCCATTGGCTATCATGAGGAACACCGATGACTCGCCCCACGTAGGCACGAAAGAATCATCGGCCAGAATCACCAAAGTATCGCCTTCATAGAGACGTTGCTTTTCCAGATTGCGGTAAATGGTCTTTCCGTTTCTTTTTATCTCTTTCACCTCTGCCCCGTAGTGACGTTTGAAGTCAAAGTCTTTCAGTTGCTTGTTGATGCCCGGAAATCGGGGACCTATCACCACTTCCATGAGATGGCGGGCATCGCCCGGCTCCACATCGTCTTCCTGCAAATCGCTGGCGGCAATCCTGTCGGAATCGGGCAACAAGCGTTTGGACGTGGCCAACAGATATATAATGCCGGCCACAGTCACCGGCACACCTATCAGTGTCAGTTCAAACATGCCTATGCCGTCATAACCGGCATCTATCATCATGCCATGCACCACCAGGTTGGTCGAAGTGCCGATAAGGGTACACAGTCCGCCCAATATCGTGACATACGACAGAGGTATGAGAAACTTGCTGGCCGGCAGGTTCACCGACTTGGCCCAACGCTTTATTATGGGGGCGAATATGACCACTACAGGAGTATTGTTAAGGAAAGCAGAGATAAAAGCTATGGACGGCAACATGCGGAGCTGAGCCTTAGCCACTGTGGTTTTGCCCTGAGGCAGAATCTTCTTTATGACCTGTGTCAGCGCACCCGACTGGCGCACGCCCTCGCTGACCAGAAACAGCAGAGCCACGGTTATCATGCCCTTGTTGCTGAATCCCTCGAGCATCTCTTTGGGAGAGATTATCCCGAAGCAAAGGAACAGTACCACTACCGAAAAAAGCACCATGCCGGGACGCATTACGTCTTTAACCAAAACAGCCAACATACCCACAAGTGCCAATATTACAACTATTATATCCAACGACATGACGATATCAATTAACCTTTGCCTTCACGACAAACCATGGGTTCAACAAATCTTCTTTATTATATCTGAGCGGCACATCGCCATCGGCACGATACACCTCAAGCCCGGCCGCAACCGCTATGGCATGTCCTGCCGCCGTGTCCCATTCCATAGTAGGGGCAAAGCGTGGATAGATATCGGCCGCTCCTTCTGCCACCAGGCATATCTTTATGGAACTGCCTTTCGACACGGTCCTGACTTCGCCGTGAGCCTTTTTCAACTCTTCTATGTATGCTTCAGTCTCACTGTTCATGTGCGAACGGGAAGCCACGACCACCAAACCGCTGTGTGCGCAATCGGCAGAAGGCATCCGCTCCGACACATCCATAAGCTGCTGCAAGGTCACGTCACTCCCCACCGACACGATGTCGGAGCATTTGAAAGCTCCGGTCCCTATCGCACCGAAATACAGTGTCTTCTTCACCGGCACATAAATCACTCCGGCTACAGGAGAGCCATTCTCCACGAAAGCTATATTGACAGTAAATTCGCCGTTACGCTTGATAAACTCCTTTGTGCCGTCGAGCGGATCCACTATCCACAGTTTCACCCACTTGCAGCGCACCGCATAATCAACCGAAGCGCCCTCCTCGCTCAGGACTGGATAGGGCGTGCTCTGCAAAAAAGATGAAATCACTTCGTTGGATTTCCTGTCGGCCACAGTCAACGGAGAATTGTCTTTCTTCATCTCAACCTCAAAATCCGAAGCAGGATCATCGTATATCTGTCTGATAACCTCACCGGCAGCCAATGCCGCTTTTACGGAAATCAACAATACGTCTTCATGTAAATAACTCAAAACTATATTACCTTTAATGATTAAAAAATATTTTACAAAGATAATTTTTTAATCAATGTACGGCGGAAATTATTCTGATAAAAAGAAAAAATGAACATTAAAAAAGTATTCCGTAAGAGTTAGTACAGGCACGACAAGCACCCATAACACACAGATTGACAACCACATGAAAAGAGCAACGCCTTACCCGCGCCGCGACATCAGTCCAAACAAAAGAACAATGCAAAAAGAATCGGCTCGGTATCGGGCAAAGATGGCGTACATCTTGCTCCGGTACCGAGCCGATCATGGCCGAAGACCGAGCCGATCCCCGGCGGGGGTGAATCGCAAACCTATGTAAATCTCAAATCAAGCATTGTGCGCTACATCAGTCATCATAGCCTATCACGTTGAACTGCTTGTCAAACTTGATTTCTATGCCCGACGACAGAGTTATCTCCCAAGAATACCTGTCGCGCGAAATCTCCTTTATGAACTGGCCTTCAAAACCGCCTTTAGCCACGAAGTCGGCAATCTGTGCGGGCACAACGGAAGAAGGCACCTGCTCATATTTGGTCTCCACGCTCTCCCACTCTCCGTCTGACCTGAAGCTGACTTCCGTGCGGTCTGTATACACGACCTCATATTCGGTGCCGAAAAATTTCCTCTCCTCCACAGCAAAGGCCACTGTCTTGCCACTGAAATTGGCCGTGAGGAAACTCTGCGCCGTTTGAGGCAATTGCGCCACATTTATGGCTCTTTCATCATTGTCCGCATTGGCTGAAACTACGCTTGTCATAAGCAACATTGCTGCAAAAAATAACTTTTTCATAATATTCCGTGTTTTTGAGTTAATAATATTTGTCTTTGTTTTATGATGCAAATGTCACACTCAAATCTGGAAACAATCTGAAATAATCGGCAGTTGTCCTATTTTTATATTATTTTTACAATTGAAGGAATCAAAGATGAGGGGCATCCTCAAGGTGTATCTTCCAAGTCGCAGAAAAGTATCGTGTCTTCATATTCCCCACACGAAGCCACGCTCTCTCCATCCGGAGATATAATCATGGAATCACCGCTGTATGTCTTGCCTTCGGGCGATGTCCCTATGCAATTCACTCCCACAGAGTAGCGACCGTTATCCAAGGCTCTTTCCCGAAGCAGTGAGATCCAATCGCCTCTCCTCGATTCCGGCCAATTGGCAACATACATGGCCACATCGTAATGTCCGTACATCTTGTTCCATGCAGGAAAGCGCAGGTCATAACAGATGAATGCGGCAAACTTCCAACCTCCCACATCAAAAACAAGCGGTTCGTCTCCCGGAGTAAAACTGCCTTTCTTGAAACAGTTGTGCTTATCGTAATATTCTGTTCTTCCGTCGGCATGGGCCACAATCAGACGATTGTAAAAATTCTCCCCGTCCATGTAAATGGTGGATCCGGCAATTGTGGCATTCACTTCGCCCGCCCATTGCTTCATTGCCCGTACCACATCGTCAAACCTTGCCGCTATGTCTTTCTTCTTCTCTCGCGCCAGAAGCCTGTCGGACTTCTTCATCTCGCATCCGCTTGCAAACAGTTCCGGCAATATTACAATGTCGCAACCGCTGCACTCCTTTACCTTACTGCCGAATGCCGAAATATTCTTATCCACATCTCCCCACGCTATGCGTGTTTGCACCAAAGCCACCCTGCAAGGTGGCTTCTGAGCTATTACGGCATTGGCAAACACAGCCAATGCCGATATTACAAATATGAAATGCCTGAGAAACACGATAAAGACCTGTCCTTTTACAATAGTGAATGTATGCTCATACTATTCCGGGACAAGATCCGTCTCGGAAGGAAGCGGTTTCCATCCCTCACCGAACGCATCATAAGCATCGGTCACGACCACAAAGGCTTTCGGGTCTGCCTCTTTTATCTTGAACTTCAGCTTACGCACCTCCTTGTAACTCACCACCATGAAAAGCATCTCCTTGTCGGCTCCGCTATAAAGTCCGCTACTCTTGATATATGTAGCCGACCTGTTCAGGTCTTCTATAATGAACTTATGCAAATCCAGCATCTTATTGTCGCTTATGACAAATATCAGTTTATCGTTCTTGGATCCGTTAAGTACAAAAGCAATGACGCGCGACACGATGAATATGGTTATCAAAGAATACAGTGACAAATAAACGGACGGTTCGGTGATATCTTCCGCGCTCCCCACACCGAATCCGATAACAACAAGTCCGAAACATACCACAGAAGCATCGGCAAAGAATATCCCTTTGGAAAATGGCACGTGGAAATATTTCTGGAGTATCATAGCCACAATATCGGTGCCGCCTGTGGTAGCCCTGTTGCGCACCACCGTACCATTGCCAATGCCTATCAGCACACCGCCAATGATGACTGTAAGGATGAGATGATCGGACAAATCAAGTATGCCGCCTGCCAGCTGTGCCGGATCAAGGCTGTGCAAAGCTTCCTCCGTAGGATAAGCCAGAAGAGACATGACATTCATCAGCAAAGGAGTAAGGAGTGCTACAGCTATGGTCCGCGCCCCCAGTTTCGCTCCGAGCAGCACCACCGAAAGAATCAGCAACGGTATGTCAAACATATATCCGAACGTTCCCACCTGTATAGTGGGAAACAGGTTGTGCAACACTATACTTGCGCCATACACGCCTCCAGGAACAATGTTATACGGATTTATGAAGAAAACGAAGCCGAAAGCCATAATCACGCTTCCGAAAAGAATGTTCCCCCAACCTCTTATCTCGTGTTTTATATCAGATTTACTTAAAGCCATAAACAAATATTTATTCAAACTGTTCTCACCATAATTACATCACACCGTCTTCTCTTAATTTCAGCTGCCACTTCCATGCCGTGCGCAAAGTCTCTTCCAGATCCGTGTCGGCTTTCCAACCCAGTTCGTTGTTGGCCAATTGCGGGTCAGCCCATATTTTCTCTATATCTCCGGCTCTCCTGCCTACGATTCTATGCGGCACTTTCACACCGGTAGCTTTCTCAAAGGCATTGATAAGTTCCAGCACGGACACTCCCCTGCCCGTTCCGATATTGAAAGCCTCGACTTTCTCTTTCTGCTCATTATTCAGTATCCTGTTTATGGCACATACATGGGCTTTTGCCAGATCTACCACATATATATAGTCTCTTATGCATGAGCCGTCGGGCGTATTGTAATCATCGCCAAACACACTCAATTCTTTCCTTATGCCTATGGCAGTCTGGGTAAGGTAAGGTATGAGGTTTTGCGGAACACCGTTGGGCAATTCGCCTATCAGAGCAGTAGGATGCGCGCCTATCGGATTGAAATAGCGCAACAGCACGGCATTGACCGGCGCACCGGACTTCACAGTGTCTCTTATTATTTCTTCATTGATTTGCTTAGTATTGCCATAAGGCGATTCTGCCGGTTTTATCGGAGCGTTCTCAGTCACGGGCAATTCGTCCGGCTCACCATAGACAGTACATGAAGAAGAGAACACAAATCCGCGCACCCCGTATTTCGGCATCAGTTCCAGAAGATTTATCAACGATACTATGTTGTTTCTGTAATACATCAACGGTTTTTGCACCGATTCGCCCACAGCCTTGCTTGCCGCAAAATGTATTATAGCCTCTATCCCGTCATATTTCCTGAACACGTTTTCAAGAGCCGCAAAGTCCGTGCAGTCCACTTTCTCGAAAGCAGGTTTTACTCCGGTTATCTTTTCTATACTGTCCACAACCGTTTCTTTAGAATTGGAAAGGTTGTCTACTATCACGACATCAAAGCCTTGATTCTGCAATTCCACCACAGTATGGGAACCTATGAAACCGGTTCCGCCTGTCACCAATATTCTTTTCATATTATAGATTGTTTTTTATTTCGCCTTGCATTTGCTTTCATTGTCACAGGTTCAATGACCTGAAATATTCTATCGTATTCTTCAAACCGTCTTCAGCATCTACTTTCGGAGACCAGTCCAGTATTTTCCTTGCCAAAGATATGTCGGGCTTGCGCTGTCGCGGGTCATCACCCGGCAAAGGCCTGTAGACCAGTTTGGATTTGCTGCCTGTCAGTTCTATAATCATCTCGGCCAGTTGCTTTATGGTAAACTCTCTGGGATTGCCTATATTCACAGGACCGGTGAAAGAGTCATCGGTAGCCATCATCTTTATCAGTCCGTCTATAAGGTCGTCTATGTATTGGAAACTCCTTGTCTGGTTGCCATCGCCATAAATAGTTATGTCTTCATTCTTCAAAGCCTGCACTATGAAGTTTGATACCACTCGTCCGTCATTCACACTCATGTTCGGGCCGTAAGTATTGAAGATTCTCACTATTTTTATCTTTATGTTTTCCTGGCGGTGATAATCCATCATGAGCGTCTCGGCGCACCTTTTACCTTCATCATAACATGAGCGGATGCCTATGGGATTGACGTTGCCCCAATAACTTTCATTCTGCGGGTGCGTGACCGGATCGCCATACACCTCGCTCGTCGATGCATGAAGAATCTTGCAATTCCTGTACTTGGCCAGATTGAGCATGTTGCTCACTCCTATGACCGAAGTCTGCAAAGTCTTTATGGGATTATACTGGTAATGTATAGGCGAAGCCGGGCAAGCCAGATTATAAATCTCATCCACTTCAGCCAGATAAGGATTGATTATGTCATGACGCACGCACTCAAAATGAGGGTTGCCCATCAAATCCTTTATATTGTCCTTTGAGCCTGTGAAATAGTTGTCCAAGCACAGTATGTCATTGCCCTGTTCGAGCAGTTTCTTGCACAAATGCGAGCCTATAAAACCGGCGCCGCCGGTTATAAGTATTCTTTTCATTTCGTCAACTTATATTTCTTCCTGCAAATTTAAGAACATTTTTACTTCGGCACCGCATATATTTGCGATTTATGCAGCAAAAGTTTACTTTTGCAGACTTTTCAATCCTTCGTAATATGGTCAAGACAGAATCCCGCGAAAAGGAAATATACAAAGTCACCATCATAGGCAGCATAGTAAATTTCATCATGGTGCTGCTGAAATTCATTGCGGCGGTTGTCGGCAAGAGTTCGGCCATGCTGGCCGATGCCGTACACTCGCTGTCCGATTTCATCACCGACATCATTGTGATAGTGTTCGTCCGCCTGTCGAGCAAGCCGGCAGATTCGAGCCATGACTACGGACATGGCAAATACGAGACTCTGGCCACAGTCATAATAGGCATTGCCCTACTGGTGGTGGGAGCCATCATCCTGGCAGGAAGCATCGAGTCGATAATAAACTACTTCAACGGCATAATGCCCGAAAAACCGGGATGGATAGCTTTCACGGTGGCAATCCTGTCCATAGTCTCCAAAGAGATCCTCTACCGCTACACCGTAGCCAAAGGACGGCAGGTAAAGTCGGACGCGGTGATTGCCAACGCATGGCATCACAGGAGCGATGCACTCTCGTCCATAGGCACCACGATAGGCATAGGCGGAGCCATATTTTTCGGCGAGAAGTGGAGGGTGCTCGACCCGATTGCGGCAGCGGTAGTCAGCCTGTTCATATTCAAGGTGGCTGTAGACCTCATAAAACCGGGATTTGACGAACTATTGGAGAAATCATTGCCAAAAGACATAGAAGACAGAATCATAAAAGCCGCACTGTCGGTGGACGGAGTGTCACAGCCGCACAATCTGAGAACCAGAAAAATAGGCAACAAATATGCCATAGACCTGCACATAAGGCTCGACTGCGACCTTACATTGCGTGAAGCCCATGACATAGCCACTGAAGTGGAAAACAGGATAAGGGCGGAACTGTGCAACGACACCTATGTCAACATACACGTAGAGCCGCTGAAACAATCTTAAGCGGCAGACCTTGCCGCGCCCATGCGCCTGAGCTTATATTCAAACCTGCACCAGAACAATATGCCGGCAGTGGTCAGTCCCACAGGGAAAGCCAGCCAGATGCCCATTATGCCCATATCGAGGACAAAGCCGAACAGATAACCGGCAGGCAGCGAAATGACGAAATATGAGATAAAAGCTATCAGAGCCATGGGCTTCATGTCGGATATGCCCCTGAGCGAATTGGCGAATGTGATCTGCGTGCCGTCGCCCAACTGGTAGAGCAGCAGCGGAATGATGAGCACGCTCACCATCTGCACCACTTCGGCATTGTCGCTCACGAAGAATCCCCCTATGAAACTCCGCGTGAAAAAGAACACTGACGACATGACCACGCACAGTGCCAGAATCAAGTGATACCCTGCGTAAGCCGACATCTTCACATTGGCCATGTCATTCTGGCCCTTGGCATTGCTCACACGTATGGCTATGGCCGCACCTACGCCGTAAAACGTCATGAAAGCCAAAGTCGAAATGGTAATCATCACCTGATGCGCCGCCAGCTGCACGCTGCCCAGCCACCCCACCATGACGGTGCTGAGGCTGAAAGCCGCCGACTCCATGCCCATCTGCAAAGCCACAGGCAACCCGTTTTTGTTGAGCCGCCATATATGCTCCCTGCCAAGCCTGCCGGCTGAAAACCCTTTCCTGTAAACTTCATAACGGGAGGAACTGAAAAATATCAGGACAAACACCGCAAACATCAATATTCTGGAGACCAGCGTACTGATGCCCGCTCCCAGCAAGCCCAAAGCAGGAAGGCCGAACTTGCCGTAAATCAACAGGTAATTGCCTATGATGTTGAGCACGTTGCCGCCTATGAGTATCCACATGGGCGTGGACGTGTCGGTAATGCCATCGGCAAACTGCTTGAAGGCATTGAACAGCATGACAAACACCACCGAGCTGAGTATGACCAGGAAATAAGGCCTTATGTAGGGCAACAGCTCGACAGGCTGCCCCATCATGTCCACATTGACATAGACCACCCACATGGCGAGCGTCAGCGCCACAGCTATTATCATATTGGCGGCAAGACTGTTTTTCAGCATCATGCCTATGCCTGCATCCTCCCTGCGCCCGTACATCTCGCCTACAATAGGAGTAAGCCCGTATGAGAAGCCTGTGCCGAACAGGATTACGAGAGAAAACAGATTGTTCACAAACGATGCTGCCGCAAGCTCGGTCGTGCTGTGGTGACCGATCATCAACGTATCGGCGAAACCGAGAATTATCACTCCCAACTGACCTATTATAATAGGTATCCCCAACTTCAGAAGTATCCTGTAGTGCGGATAATATTTCTTCAAATGATTCATACGCTTTTCTAAAACCGGCTGCAAAGATACGCATAAACGCAATATCTTCCACATGAAAAGACATGTCGGCGACAACAGTCGCAGCCGGAAAAACAAGCCCGCCGGGGATGTGCGCCATCTTTGTCCAAGATGTCCTACATCTTTGCCCGGGATGGCGCACATCCCGGGCAAAGATCGAGCCGATCCTTTCCGCGCATCGGCAACAGCCTGTCACACATTGTCATATCCGCACCAGTGACACGAGCCTTTATCTCTAAGGATAGAGCCGCAATTGCCGCACCTGTATCTGCACCCGACGGCAAAAACCACGTTTCGCACGGCAACGACCAGAACGAACAAGAAAAACAGATAAACGGCCGTCAGGCTGTAGCCGCACAGCAGCACGGGCAATATGTAACATATCACACAGCCGGAAAAGGCTATCATGAGGTTGTAAAACGTATATACGGTATAGACACGGGTAAGGTCATCTATAACGGCCACAAGCATCATGACCATGAGCCATACGCATGAGACCAGGACAGACAGCGGTAACGGCAGCTCGAAAGGATTCAAAACGGGATTGTAGAAATAGTAAGCCCAAAGCTCAGGACTGTGACGGCTGACATATACATAGACTGTAGATGAGAGTACTGCAACGAAGCACAATACAGACGGATAGGCCGAGACTATCCCCGCAACGGGGCTTGATTTGCGCTTCATCTTGCGCAATGCGAAGAAAAAGAGAAAACACAACGAGGCGCAGATGAAATACGTGCACTTGTTCCGCCCGAAAAGCATAAGAAACTGCGAAACCGGATCGGCCGGGACTGTACTGCCCGTCAGCTCTGCACCGCTTATCCAGCCCTGCGATGATTGATCGCGTGCCACTTTCACCCATAACATTTCGGCCGAATCGCTCCCTGCCACACTGAACTCCGAAACGACAATGGCATCACGCTTGTGCAAGACAGTCTCCTGCCTGTCATTGGCCTCCCCTTTCAGCCGCAGGGAATCGGCCGTGACTATGAAATTATAATTGCGTCCGTAGGGTGGCACTTCTCCGTCCACTTCATACGGAGACAATGTTTCTCTCTGCTTCTCCATCTCAGTCTCATACCCCGTCCCGCATCCGCCCGACAAGACTGCGAGCAGAAAAACAAAAATCATGTGTATGGAAACAGGACACCGCATAAGCTGCAATCAATCACAATCAATCACTTTCATCTCGCAAGCCTTGCAGTCGAACAAAAGCCTGAAACGTCTTTTGTCGGAAGTCTCTATGTACCAGTCACTCTCATGCCGCACGCCACGGTTCTCCTTAGGGCACATGTTCATGGCATACCTTATGCAGTGCCTGCATGTCATGAGTACCTTGCCGCGCTTATGCCCGCACTCAAAAGCATCTTCCGTCACATCAGTTCCATGCCTCGTATAGAATTGGCCGGCAAGCGAATTCATCACGTTCCCTCTATAGTCCAACTGTCTGCCGGGATAAGGAGTATCGTTTCTTTTCACTTTCACGTATTTGACTTTACGGTTCATCTCCCTTGCCGACAACAGGCTTTCCACAGCTTTCCTCCTTGCGGCAGAAAGCACCGACAGCGGTATAAATGCCGGTTCGTCCGTACTGACAGAGACCTCTTTTGCCCGGAAAGGCGTGTTGCCGAGCTTCGACAATTCCCGTTTCTGCAAATCCGTCTGCCGGTTGTCCGCCTTGATTTTTTCCTGTGCCACAGACACCGACACGCGCACACCGTCCTCATCGCAAAGCGACAGCGCATATCCGAAAGCATTTTCAGTCAACTCTATGTCAACTCCTATCAGCCGCACAGCGCTCTTTTTGGACAAAGTCTTTTCAAAAAGCGAATCATAATTACGATAAATGTCCGTGCCTTTCTTCACGAGCGGCATTTTCTGAGGAAACACCACCCCGTCATTTTCTGCACGGTTCACCCTGAATCCGCACAGCTCGTTATTTCCGTTGCGATAGCAAAGCCCATCGCCGTTGGCTATCGGCACCTTTCCTGCAATCCTGAGGCGGTCTGCCTTTACTTCGCTCACCACCCCTATTTTCTCGCCTATCGACTTGGGTGTGTCGGGCGAATATATGTCATGCGTCCTGCCATGCAGGAAATAATCGGTGAATCCGCGCGAAAAACTCTTCCGGGGGTCCGGCACGAAGCTCAATTCAGATATGCCCGATGACGACCTTGCATACTCCTTGCGGCGCGAGAATATCTCGTCAAGCTGCTGTCTGTAATGTGCTGTCACATTCTTTACATACGACACATCTTTCAGCCTGCCTTCTATCTTTAGCGAAGTGACTCCGGCATCGAGCAATTCTTCCAGACTGCCGGTACGGTTCATATCTTTAAGCGACAGCAGATGTTTGTTGCGACAGAGTATCCTGCCATTGCCATCTTTCAACGTCAGCGGCAAACGGCAGAACTGGGCGCACTCTCCCCTGTTGGCGCTGCGTCCGAAACAGGCCTGGCTTATGTAGCATTGTCCGCTATAGCTCACGCACAGCGCACCATGCACAAAGACCTCAAGCTCCACATTGCACCTGTCGTGAATCTCCTTTATCTGTTGCAATGACAGTTCTCTGGCCAGCACCACACGTGTGAAGCCTATGTCCTCAAAAAACTTCACCTTGTCTGCCGTCCTGTTGTCGGTCTGCGTACTGGCATGAAGTTCTATCGGGGGGATATCCATCTCGGCTATCGACATATCCTGCACGATAAGACCGTCCACCCCAATCCGGTACAGCTCGGTTATCATCTGTCTGACCTGTTCCAGCTCGCTGTCTTTCAAAATAGTATTTACAGTGACATATACTTTGGCATAATAAATATGCGCAAAGTCGCACAACCTCTTTATCTCATCTATGGAGTTGCCGGCAGAAGCCCTCGCACCAAACTTGTCGGCACCTATGTACACGGCATCGGCACCATGCAATATCGCCTCTATTCCTGTAGCAGCATCTTTGGCCGGAGATAACAGTTCTATTTTCCTTACACCATTCATGCCTGCAAAATTAGATAAAAAACATTACATTTGTGGAAATGTTTGGAAACACAAAAAAACAACAACACCCCATGCTTGCATATACATATATAAATAAAGGGCAATTCTCCTTGCTCGACAAACCGAGACCGGTCATACAAGACCCACGTGATGCCATAGTACGCATCACACTCGGCAGCATCTGTACCAGCGACATACACATCAGACATGGCAAAGTGCCTCGCGCCGTTCCCGGCGTAACGATAGGCCATGAAATGGTCGGCATAGTGGAAGAGACCGGTTCCGGAATAACTTCAGTGAAACGCGGAGACCGGGTAACCGTAAACGTGGAGACTTTCTGCGGCGAATGCTTCTTCTGCCGGCACGGATATGTGAACAACTGCACCGACAAGGACGGAGGCTGGGCACTGGGATGCCGCATAGACGGAGGCCTGGCCGAATATGTACGGGTGCCGTTTGCAGATCAAGGACTGAACAAAATACCCGATACAGTAACCGATGAACAGGCTCTGTTTGTGGGAGACATACTTGCCACCGGATTTTGGGCAACACGCATTTCCGACATAACGGCAGACGACACAGTACTGATAATCGGAGCAGGCCCTACCGGACTGTGTACTTTGCTATGCGTAATGCTGAAATCGCCCAAGCACATCATAATATGTGAAAGGTCGGAAGAAAGACGGGAATTCGTGCGCAGACATTACCCGGAAGTGATGCTCACCACCCCCGAAAACTGCCATGACTTTGTAATCCGTCACAGCGAACACGGAGGAGCAGACATTGTCTTGGAAGTGGCGGGAAGCAACAACTCTTTCCGCATGGCGTGGGAATGCGCACGTCCCAATGCCACAGTCACCATCGTGGCACTTTATGAAGAAGCACAAACGCTTCCCCTGCCCGACATGTACGGGAAAAACCTGACATTCAAGACAGGAGGAGTGGACGGATGCGACTGCGCGGAAATCCTCAGGCTCATAGAAAAAGGAAAAATAGACACCACACCATTCATTACCCACAGATTCCCGCTCGAAAGAATAGACGAAGCATACAGACTGTTTGAAGGAAAATCGGACGGAGTAATCAAAGTGGCGATAGAAAATCCTAAAACAATGTAGCCGCAAATCCATTTAATTATGTACTTTTGCATAAATTTTCACAACTGAAACATAATAAAATACACAATATGTATAGAACACATACATGCGGAGAGCTAAGGCTCTCCGACAAAGACAAAATCGTAACCTTGTGCGGTTGGGTGCAACGCTCAAGGAAAATGGGTAAAATGACTTTCGTAGACCTAAGAGACCGATATGGAATAACCCAGCTGGTTTTCAGCGAAGATCACGACACAGCCATTTTTGAAAAGGCCAACTCGCTGGGAAGGGAATATGTCATCCAAGTCAAGGGCAAGGTAGATGAAAGAAGCAGCAAAAACAAGAACATACCTACAGGAGACATAGAAATAACTGTGGAAGAACTGAACGTACTCAACAAATCAGAGATTCCACCGTTTACCATAGAAGACAATACAGACGGGGGCGATGACCTCAGAATGAGATACCGTTACCTTGACCTGAGGCGCAACGCCGTAAGGAAAAACCTGGAACTGAGACATAAAATGACCATTGAGGTAAGGCAATATCTCGACAGTCTCGGCTTCATAGAAGTGGAAACGCCTGTTCTGATAGGCTCCACTCCCGAAGGTGCACGCGACTTTGTAGTTCCGTCAAGGATGAATCCCGGACAGTTCTATGCCTTGCCACAGTCGCCGCAGACACTCAAACAGCTCCTCATGGTTTCAGGATTCGACCGTTATTTCCAGATTGCCAAATGCTTCCGCGATGAAGACTTGCGTGCCGACAGGCAACCGGAATTCACACAGATAGACTGTGAGATGAGTTTCGTGGAGCAGGAAGACATCATCAACATATTCGAAGGCATGGCAAAGCACCTCTTCAAGAAAATAAAAGGCATAGAATTTACAGAGCCATTCCAAAGGATTACATGGGCAGATGCCATGAAATACTACGGCAGCGACAAGCCCGACCTGAGATTCGACATGAAGTTCGTGGAACTGATGGATATCTTGAAAGGATTCGGATTCAAAGTATTCGATGATGCCGCCTACATCGGAGGTATCTGTGCAAAAGGCGCGGCATCATACACCAGAAAGCAATTGGATCAGCTGACCGACTTCGTAAAACGCCCGCAAATAGGTGCGAAGGGAATGGTATATGCCCGCATAGAAGAAGACGGCACTGTGAAATCTTCGGTAGACAAATTCTACACTCAGGAGACATTGCAGAAAATGAAAGAAGCATTCGCCGCAGAGCCGGGCGACCTCATCCTCATACTTTCCGGCGATGATGCCATGAAGACAAGGAAGCAATTGTGCGAACTCCGTCTCGAAATGGGCAGCAGACTGGGACTCCGCGACAAAGACAAGTTCGTATGCCTGTGGGTGATAGACTTCCCGCTCTTTGAGTGGAGCGATGAGGAACAGCGTCTCATGGCCATGCACCACCCGTTCACATCGCCCAAACCGGAAGACATACCATTGCTCGATGAAAATCCGGCAGCAGTACGTGCCAATGCCTATGACATGGTGATAAACGGCGTTGAAGTAGGTGGAGGTTCCATAAGGATACACGACAGCGCATTGCAGGATAAGATGTTCAAGATACTCGGATTCACCGAAGAGAGAGCACAGGAGCAATTCGGATTCCTGATGAACGCATTCAAGTTCGGCGCACCTCCTCACGGAGGACTGGCCTACGGACTCGACCGCTGGGTATCGCTGTTTGCAGGCCTCGATTCCATAAGAGACTGCATAGCATTCCCGAAAAACAATTCGGGAAGGGACGTCATGCTCGATGCCCCATCGGCTCTTGAGCAGTCCCAGCTGGACGAACTTAACCTGGAAGTACACCTGAAGAAATAACCGAAACCCAAAGGCAGGCAACTCCGAAAGGAACATTTGCCTGCCTTTGTCTCTTTAGCCCCACCCGTACAGACGCTGTGAAAAAAGAAAGCGGAAAACAAATACTCAAATTCTGCATTGTCGGCACTCTGAATGCTGCAATCACCTACATCGCACTGTGGCTGCTGCCGCACATGGGGTTTTCTACCGAAGCATCCAACATAGCAGGCTATGTGATAGTACTCATCCACAGTTTCGCATGGAGCAAACTATGGATATTCAAATCGAAAAGCCACAACCTGCTGAAAGAGTCGGCACTCTTTGTCGCAGCATTCCTCACCGCCTATGCGCTGCAATACGCATGCTTCAACGCATTGCTTGATGCCGGCATGAACAAATATCTGGCCAACCTGCTGAGCCTTATCGTGTTCGGTGCCACAAATTTCCTGATGAACAAACTGTTGACATTCAAATAAAGACGGCAAAAGGCCATCACAGCCACCCGTTATCCTTGTACCACTTCACGGTCGCCTTCACTCCGCACTCCAAGTCATAAGCAGGGGCGTAGCCCAGTTCTTTCTGCGCATCGGAGATGTCGCACCTCCAGTTGCGCTGCTTCATTATCTTATATTTGTCATCATTGAGAGTACTGCTTTTCCCGGCCAGCGAAGCAACCCTCTGCGCTATGGCCGAAATGATTTTGAGCAGGAACAATGGGCACGTGAAGCGTAGCACGAAAGGATTGCCCAACTCCGATTTTATCAACTGCGCAAACTGCCGCGATGAATATGTATTGCCATCGCTGATGTTGTAAGCCCTCCTCCTCACATTGCCCTCTATGGCAAGGAATATGGCATCCACAAGGTCCTCGACATATACGAAAGTGAGATATTGCGTCTTGAAACCGGCTGCGAAATCGACATGCCTTTTCATGGACTTTGCCATGAGGTAATAGTCGCGCTCTCTCGGCCCGTAGACTCCGGTCGGCCTTATGAAGATGTATGGGAAATCGCTTTTCGAATGCAGGTATTGCTCGGTCAGGTATTTGCTTTTACCGTATTCGGTCACAGGGCGCGGCGTGTCATCAGACGTTATCGGCAGACAGTCTTTCTCGTGCTGCGCGCCGTAAATGCCGAGAGTACTGATGTAGACAAACTGTGCGGGAATCATCTTGCACACCTGCAACGCTTCAACGAAATTTCTGGTATAGTCATAGTTGACAGTATAAAATTCTTTCTTGTTCCTGCACTTGGTCACTCCGGCGCAATGCACTATAATGTCCCAACTGCCGTGTATGACCTTGTGCGACTCGAGCTGCCTGACGAGCTGTGCCGGCGATGAAAAATCAAATTCGGCAAAATGCAGCCTTGCGTCTTTCAGAAACTTTCTGCTGCTGCCCGACCTTACGCCCGCCCAGACGTCATATCCCTCCTCAAGGGCTTTTTCCACAATGAAACTGCCTATAAAACCGCTTGCACCGGTCACTAATATGGATTTGTCCATCAGCTATGCCTGTTTTTTTGATACTCTTGCAAAGATATAAAACCAAGCGGAATCAGCCACCAAATCGGACTGCAAAAAAGATGTGCGCCATCTTCGCCCGGGATGGCGCACATCTTTGCCCGACACCGAGCCGATCATTGTCCATGACCGAGCCGATCCCCGCAGGCACTGAAAAACGGCTTGCCGCCCGATGTCAGAAAGTGACCATCATCATGAGCCTGACGCCGTTTTTGTTTATTCCGGGATTGTTCAGATAGGTAAGGCGGCGCACATACTCTATGTGCAAGATTTTGAATATGTTGTGTATACCCACACACACCTCCATGTAGGGCATGTTGTCCATCACGAAACTGGTGTATTCGCCGTTTCTCGTTGGGAACAGGTAGAGTTCGTTGTCGCCCGGATTCTTGAACGGGTTGTTCTTGTCGGAGAGTTTCCCGTAAAACATGTTGAACCTCACCACTTCCCTCCACTTCAGTTTCTTCAACAGCGGGATTCTGTTGAACAGTTTCCCGTTGAGGTCATAGGTCAGCATGAGCGATGCGAAACGGTCGCTGAGAAACTCCATGTTGTTGATGAGGTTAAACGTATTTTTCTGCGTGATGTAAGAGAGGTTGGCATCGGGCATTATCAGCAGCGGGAACGGCACCTTGTTCCACTGTATTCCGCCTTTCAGATTTATGTCGACCTTTCCCCACGATGAGAGCCAGAAACGTTTGGAAAATCCCAGCTCGGTGTAGTTGTAATTGTAGTCTCCGCCCAAAAAGCCTTTCACTCCGGTGTTGTGCACGAATGTGAAGACCGGAGCATCCAGATTGACCGGACGTCTCCTCTGCTTGCTGTTCAGATATGTCTCGCCGGGAGCATAACGCAGGCTGACTCCAAACTCCATTGTCGTCATCTTCTTTATCTCGGTAGACAGGCCGTCATTCAGTATGTAGTGCAGGTTTGATGTAGGCTCGTCCTGCTTGTTGATGGCCGACAGCTTCATCGACAGCCCCGACACCCATTCCTTTTCATACTCCATCCTTATGTCGCGCACGTACATCATCTGGTCTACAGTCGTTGCTTTCCATGCCACGAAGACATTATCCTTGTCGGTTTTCAGGAACTTGTCCATAGGCGACATGACATCATACTGATAGGAGAAAGACAGACAGTTCTTGGGAAACTCTCTCGGCAGGAATTCTTTCTTGTCAAACGAGTATTCCACCTTGCCTTTGTATTTCATGCGCTTATCCCTGAATCCGTAAGCCGCATATCCGCTGAAAAACAGGTTGGGATGCAGCTTGGCTGTGGTCTGCCCGCTCAGACGCAGACGGAATCCGTCCACATCGTTGGTGGAGAATATGGTATTGATAGGGCCTATATCGAATTTGCTTGGTTTTCCTCCTACGCCGGTCTCGACAAAATTCTCTATAAAGGCTTTTGCCACAAATACCACGAATTTGAATCCCGGCACTTGTTCAAGCCGCTCCACAAGGCGGTCTATCATGGTCTCCTGCTTGCTCATAGGCACCTGACGCACATCGGCCCAAAACTCGTCGCTCTTCATCATGGCATCGTTTTCCTTGACCACATCGCCTTTTAGCCTGAATATGTTGGAGGAAATCTCGTCGAAATTGAAATTGTCATATCTTGTGGTACGCCTCACCTGCACTCCCTGCACTGCCTTGACAATGAAAAGCTCCGCAAGCATGTCATCATTTTTCAGTACCCATTTGCCGTTAGGCAGCTGCGCGAACTCCTGGCTTATGGTAAGACTCTCCACAAAATTGACACCGGTATTTTTCGGCAGGTTCATGACGCACTTTTTCACCGCGTAAGTGGAGTCGGCAAGCACATAAAGGTGGCCTGTGAACCCGAAGTCCTGCGGATTCTGCGGAACGAACGTGAGATGTACGCAAGAATCGGTGTCAACCCTGACGGTATCCATGATGTAATACTTGTAAAACGATATGCCCGATGTGGAAGATATGGGGCTGACAAAGCGTGACTGCAACATTTTTATGTCATTGTCATATATATTGACATCGGCAAATATATCCTGCAACAGTGTACCGAACATCTCACCTGTGGAAAACAGCTGGTCCACGCCCGAAGCATTCATTCCCTTTATGATGGTTTTCTCCGACTCCGGCTCGCGCCTGTAGACTTTCTGCGAAGCCACCTCCTGTATGGAAAACGGCAATATCAGTTTGTTGGTCTCGATGCACGGCTCCACCTGATCTACAAGGAAAGGCATCTTCTTGAACATGCCTTTGTCAAACATGTCGGGCGTTATGTCGTTCAGCGATGTGGTCATCTTCTGATATATGTCATAAGAGTAGTAATCGAAATCGGCCAGATTCTGAAGAGACTTATGTTCTATCACCTTTTTCATAAGCTCCACCGCCGGATTGTTTTTCCTGCTATACCGCTCCCGCTCAGGTTTTATGACCACTTCCGAAAGTTCCACACTCGCTTCGGAAACAGTCACATTCAGCTCTTGCGCCACTCCGGGCACGATTTTCACAACTTTCGTATTGTATCCGACAGCAGAGAATGTCAGTTCTGACAAATCCTTGCGGGCCTCCACGCTGAACTTTCCGTCAATATCGGTTATGCTGCCGATGCCCGTCCCGTCATAATACACGGCAAGATAGGCAACAGGTTCCTTGCTTATCGAATCGGTCACAATGCCTGTTACCATTTGGGCTTTGGCCACAGTCTGCACAAAAAACAATAAGACAAGGAATATTATGTGTGAATATCTTTTCATCATGCAATTACGGTAAATCATTATCGGCGCAAAAATACAATTTAGATAGCTAAAAACCATGCAGATGCACTACACGCGCATATATTACTGATATAATGAACATAAAAAGGGAAAAAATGAAACCCCCTTTTTATGTCACATGAATATTCATTTTTTCTTTTTGGAAAATGCACGGCGTTTCCGTGCCTGCCGCTTCCGGTCCAAGTCGAACACTTTCTCTACAGGGGCTTCCATGCCATCGGGAAGCGGTATCCTGTATATTTTCTTCCCGATGAATTTTTCGATTCTGGCAAACTGCATCTGGTCTTTTTCATTGACGAGTGTTATGGCCAGACCGTCATTGTTGGCACGTGCGGTACGTCCTATCCTGTGGATGTAGTCTTCGCACTCTTTCGGCACATCATAATTGATTACCGTCTTTACATCGTCTATATCTATGCCTCTCGATATTATGTTCGTCGCTACAAGTATGCCTATTTTCGCGTTCTTGAAATCGGTAAGCACGTTTGTCCGCTCCGACTGTTCCAGATCTGAATGAATCTCCGCTGCATTCATCCCGTTCTTTTTCAGCTGTCGCGTGATATCCTTCACACTCGCTTTGGATGCGGCAAAGATAATGGTGCGTTGCTCTGTCTCGTCTTTCAACAGATATTTCAGCAACTCTGTCTTCTGCCCGTCATAGCAGACATACGCAGCCTGAACTATCTTTTCGGCAGGTTTGGATACTTCCAGTCGCACCTCCTCCGGAGCATTCATAATCTTTTTCGCCAGCAAATCTATCCTCTCGGGCATGGTGGCCGAAAACATTATGGTCTGCCTGTCTTTAGGCAATTTTGAAGCAATGAACATGATATCATCATAAAATCCCATGTCGAGCATCTTGTCTGCCTCGTCTATTATGAAATATGACACATGCGAAAGGTCGACATAATCCATTTTCAGATGACTTATAAGACGTCCGGGAGTAGCTATGACTATATCAGCCCCCAATGTAAGACCTTTTTTCTGCTGCTCGAACAGTATCCCGTCATTCCCGCCATAGACGGATACTCCCGATACTGGAATGAAATAGGAAAAGCCCTCCAATTGCCTGTCTATTTGTTGAGCCAACTCACGGGTAGGCGACATGATTATGCAATTGATATGTTCTTCGTCATGCTCCTTGCAAAGCATGTTAAGAATAGGCAACAGATAGGCCGCCGTTTTCCCGGTACCGGTCTGCGCTATGCCTATCACATCTTTGCCGGACATTATAATGGGAATGGTCTTTTCCTGAATAGGGGTACATTCGTCATATTGCATGGTTTCAACGGCCTGCAACAAGTCTTCTTCAAGATTCAAATCAGAGAATTTCATAACATTCAGTCATCAGTAAGCAAAAATTTAACCATAACAGCAGAATGGGCAGACACTCCGGCAACGACTTTCTTTTCACTGCAAAACGGAGTAAAAATCTTGCGCCCGGACAGCAGGTCTATCCCTTCCGTCTCATGCCTTTCTTCAGGAAGATTGAAACAATCGAAAGCATGTTTCGGGATGTTTACCCCGACTATCGCTTCGGTATCCTTGAAATTGGCAACAATCAATATGACTTCATCGCCATAAGCACGGAGAAAAGCAAACTGACGGTCCTTATCAAAATCGGGATTGTCAAGATTGACATAAGTCAGGTCAAAAAACATGCCGCAAGATATCGCTTTCTCATAATTGCAGATATTGAGCAAAGCTGAATAAAACCTGTCGAGTTTCAGTTCGTCATTGGTCAGGGCTGCACTGTCATATCTGCCTCCATTGGTCCACCGCCTTATGGTATCCATGCTCCAGTAGTCATATATTGTGGTACGCCCGTCTACGCCGCTGAAACCTTCAGCATCCATACCTTTTTCTCCAAACTCCTGCCCGAAATAAATCATGACAGGATTAGTGTTAATCGCAGCAGAGACAACCATGGCGGGTATCGCCTTGAAAGGGTCGTTTATATAAAAAGACGATGCTATCCTTTGTTCATCATGATTTTCAAGGAAGTTCAGCATCTTTTTATCAAGTCCACCCAACGATTGCCAGCAATTGGTAATCTTGGCAGCCGAAGCCTCCCCTCTTGTCACAGCTTTAAGCGTGTCATACAGACCGACTTTGTCGTAAAGATAATCAAATCCGCCTGTGCATATATATTCGTGGTATAGAGCCGGATTGTACACCTCAGCTATGAAAACGATGTCGGGATATTGTCTTTTGACAGAAGCAATGGCCCATTGCCAGAACTCCACAGGCACCATTTCAGCCATGTCGCATCTGAATCCGTCTATTTTCTTCCCGGCCCAAAACAGCAATATGCCGAGCATCTTATGCCAAGTGTCGGGCACTGGGTTGAAATGTTTCACTCCGCCATTCTGAAAATCTATGCCATAATTAAGTTTCACTGTCTCATACCAGTCATTCACCGTAGGATGGGCGTCAAAACGGTTATTGCCGGTCACCTTGGCTGGATATTCACAATAAGGCTCCGGCTCGCCGCAAGTCATGTCAAACTGTCCCTCCAATTTGTGCTGCGGTATGTAATAGAAATTGTTGTACGGACTGAACGATACACTTTTGTCATCGCCGCTGCCCAGATCTTCCGCACCTTCAGGCAATGAACCTGAATGATACTGTCTTGCCACATGGTTGGGTACAAAATCTATGATTACTTTCATGCCGCAATCATGGGTTCTCTTCACCAGGCTCTCAAACTCTTCCATCCTGCAACGAGGATTGTCGGCAAGATCAGGATCCACATTGTAATAATCTCTTATGGCATAAGGAGAACCGGCCTTGCCTTTCACTATGGCCGGATGGTTTGAGTCTATCCCCTCATACGCAGTGGTAGTGGCATGCTCAATGACACCAGTATACCATATATGAGTAATGCCTTTACGCTTAATGGCGGAAAGCGCATTGATGTTGAAGTTCGAGAACTTGCCGCATCCGTTCTGCCTTATGCTGCCGGAATGCACGCATTCCCGGTTTTCATTGCCGAACAACCTTGTAAATACTTGGTATATGACTATTTTGTCTTTTGTCTTATCAGGCATAAAAATTCCTGTCATCAAAATAAACTATAATAATAATGTATGGAAAGAATCACTTCTTTCCATACAAAAATTCCAATTTTTCTTTTGCTTGCGAATATCCGATATTGAAAATCTCTCCGGCCTTTTCCAGTTCCCTGTTGTTGTATTTTTCCAAGCCTTTCAGTTCTATAAGCACATCGGCCATTTCCTTGTCGCGCATCGCATTGTTGCAAAACATGAAGTTGTAGCAGCGTGTCGCTATGCTGATGGCATTTTTCTTATATTGCTTGGCATTTATGACGCTCAGATTTATGGCGATAATCTCCTCGCATTCATTTCTCACCGGAGATACCGGAAGATTTTTGAACACTCCTCCGTCCACATAATTGGTTCCGTTTATCACCACAGGCGCAAACATCACAGGCATACAGCAGGAAGCCGCTATGCACAACGGCAGGTCGCCTTTCCTGAATTGCACGGAAATGCCGTGATCGAGATCACTGGCCGTTATGACAAGCGGTATTTTCAAGTCTTCTATGCGAAGAACAGAAAGGTTGCCTTTGAGAAAGTCGATGAATTCTTTAAGCGTAAACAGTCCTTTCAGACTTCTTGCAAACTTGGTCAAATCAAAAAAATTATGATTATCGAACACGTGCAAGATTTCGTATGGTTCTTTCCCATCGGCTATAAAAGCCCCGACTAAGGCACCGGCGCTGGTACCCGATATTATATCAGGCTTAAATCCGTATTCAAACAAAGCCTGGCTCACGCCAAGATGCGCAAAACCTTTTATGAAGCCACCGCTGAAAACGAACCCCAGTTTGTATCTTTTCCTCAAGACATTGTCATCGGCCATATCGTCACACCGCAAGTTCTATAGGATATACCTCCGATTATTTCACTGCCGAATGAGCATCAGCATCCGGAGAAATTTTCTTTATCAATCCCTGAAGCACATTTCCCGGTCCGCATTCAATGAATTCAGTAGCGCCATCGGCTATCATGTTTCTGACAGTCTGTGTCCATCTCACCGGAGAAGTGAGCTGTGCTATAAGATTGTTCTTTATCGTCTCAGGGTCTGTCTGAGGCATTGCGTTCACATTCTGATATACAGGGCAGGCTGGTTTGGCAAAAGCCGTTGCCTTGATAGCTTCTTCCAGTTCTGCACGTGCAGGTTCCATCAGTGGAGAGTGGAACGCGCCGCCCACTTTCAACGGCAATGCCCTTTTGGCTCCGGCAGCTTTCATGAGTTCGCAAGCTGCGCCCACGCCTTCTATGGAACCGGATATGACAACCTGTCCCGGACAATTGTAGTTGGCAGCCACACATACACCGGCATTTACCGAAGCGCATATCTCCTCCACTTTCTCATCCGGCAATCCCAATACGGCAGCCATAGTGGAAGGCTGCAATTCGCACGCTTTCTGCATAGCCATGGCACGCGCATAGACCAATTTCAAACCGTCTTCAAAAGAAAGCGCGCCTGCAACTACCAATGCGGAAAACTCGCCGAGCGAATGGCCTGCCGTCATATCAGGCTTTACGCTGTCGGTTATGGAATAAGCCGAAATGACCGAATGCAGAAATACCGCCGGCTGAGTGACTTTGGTCTGCTTCAATTCATCTTCAGAACCGTTGAACATGATGTCGGTTATCCTGAAGCCTAAAATATCGTTGGCCGATTCAAACAGTCTCTTTGCCGATTCCGAATTATCATAAAAGTCTTTACCCATTCCCGAGAATTGGGCTCCCTGACCGGGAAAAACAAATGCTTTCATATTCTAAATACTTATATTTATATTATGCTTCTATTTTTTCTCCTTTATCTCCATTGGCCAGTTCCGGATCTATCATGATCCTGCCGCAATATTCGCATACGATGATTTTCTTGCGCATACGGATGTCGAGCTGACGCTGTGGCGGTATCTCGTTGAAGCATCCGCCGCAGGCTCCGCGCTCCACAGTCACGATGCCGAGACCGTTTTTGGAGTTTTTCCTTATTCTCTTGAATGCTTGCAACAGGCGGGGTTCAATGAGCACTTCCAGAGATTTCGCCTTGCCGCGCAACTTTTCCTCCTCTTGTTTCGTTTCGCCTATTATGTCGTCCAGTTCGGATTTTTTAGTTTCCAAATCGCCCTTACGCTCTTCCAGTTGAGTCATAGTTGCGGCCAATTCTTCTTCTTTTGCCTTTTGCGATTTGGTAAATTCCGATATGCGTTTTTCGCAGAGTTCTATCTCCAGCGTCTGAAATTCTATCTCCTTAGTCAGGAAATCAAACTCCCTGTTATTCCTTACATTTTCCTGTTTTTCTTTATATTTGTCTATAGACAGTTTCGCTTCGCTGATTTCACCTTTTTTCTTTGTAATGTCCTTTTTCAGCTCGGCCATGTCTGTCTTTATGTTCTCAATACGTGTGTTGAGGCG
>DVIH01000048.1 GCA_018711405.1 Candidatus Avibacteroides excrementipullorum
CGTGGAATCATATCACAGACTTGTATGAAAGTCTGTTCTTCCGCGTCTGCCGCAAGTGATTTTGCGAGGCACCGGCTTTTCGCACAGCTTTTATCATTTCACATGTTGTCCATTTTGTAAAAATGGATTACTTTTGCAGATGACCGTAATTATATGTATTTACATGTGTCATGAAGCAAGAAGTAAGATATGCCCATCTGATAAATACTTTGGTTGTCGTGGGCGACTTGATTATATTGAACCTCGTGTTCGTCATAATGTTCGAACTGTTCAAGTCTTATTTGGACTGGGATGTCATAGGCAATTTCCGCAGACTGCTTTTCGCATTTAATCTCAGCTACATACCGACCATAAATTTCTTTAACATCAAACTGGCGGAGAGGATTGTCTATGCCGAGAAAATCGTGTCCAACGTGTTTTGGTTCATTTGTTTCCATGCCATGATTTTCATCGTGCTTATCATGATGATGAAACTGGAGAATGTATCCCGCCTGTACTTTGTCGGCCTTTATTCGGTCTTGTTTATAGTATTGATATGCTGGAGGCTTTGCATAAGGTTCGCTCTGAAAAACTATCGTAAGAGAGGGTTCAACTTTAAGAATATCATAATCATAGGAGCAGGCAAAAACGGCATTTCGTTGTATAACGAGATGAAAAGCGATGTGGGTTACGGATACCGCATAATGGGTTTTTTTGAGGATAATCCTGTGAATATACCCTCCGATTCAGTCTGTCTCGGGCCGGTGGATAAGGCAAAGGAATATATCACCAACAACCCTATAGATGAGGTCTATTGCACCTTGCCGGAGTCGGCGGAGCGGAAAATAGTGGATTTGATGAACTTTTGCGAAAGCAATATGATCCATTTCATGCTTGTGCCGACTTTGAGGCGTTATGTGAAAAAGCAGATGAAGCTCGACAGCATTGGCGATATCCCGGTGTTTCTCATGAGGGAGGAGCCGTTGCAGTATCCTTTCAACAAGTTTGTGAAAAGGACTTTCGACATATTGTTTTCAACGGTTTTTCTATGCACGCTGTTTCCCATACTGTATATAATAATAGGTATCATAATCAAAGCCGATTCTCCCGGACCTGTGCTTTTCAAGCAAAAAAGGACAGGGTTGAAAGGTTCCGATTTCGTATGTTACAAGTTCAGGACCATGAGGGTCAACAAAGATGCCGATGTGAAGCAAGCAACCAAAAATGATGCTCGCACCACCAAGATCGGGGCATTTCTCAGAAAGACAAACCTTGATGAGCTGCCGCAGTTTGTCAACGTGCTTATCGGCAATATGTCTGTGGTGGGACCGCGTCCGCACATGCTGAAGCATACCATAGAGTATTCGGCCATGATAGACAAATATATGCTGCGTCATCTTGCCAAGCCGGGCATAACCGGTTGGGCGCAGGTCAATGGCTATAGGGGTGAGACAAAAGAACTTATCCAGATGGAGAAGCGTGTGGAATATGATGTGTGGTATATAGAGAACTGGTCTTTTTTTCTCGACATTAAGATCATATATCTCACTGTAAGAAACATGATAAAGGGCGAAAAAAATGCATATTGAGCGTATTTTTATAAAGGTGAAATCATGTGTGATTCTCATTGCGTGCCTGTGGGCGGGTATATCGGTTGTAGCCCAGCAAGACTTGGCTGTAAAGGCTTTTGTCGAGGCGGCGGGCAATGGCCATGCGGGAGATAACACGCCATTTTGGATGGTTGCCAATAAGTTCGGGCTTTCGTCTGTTGACAATAGCGCGTATTTGCGTGGCAGCATGGATTTGCAGTATAAGTTCGGGGACAACTGGAGACTTGAGGCCGGGCTTGACCTGGTCGGTGCGGTGGGGATGGATGCCAACTTTTTTGTTCAGCAGGCTTATGCTGATATTTATTACAGATGGCTCGGACTGTCGGTCGGCAGCAGAGAACGTTCTTTCCCATTGCTCAATAAAGAGTTGAGTTCCGGCAGTCTGGTCGTATCCGACAATGCGCGCCCTATACCTCAGGTGCGGTTCGGAGCTTTTGACTATGTGCAGATTTGGCCCCGCTTCGGATTGAAAGCGGAATTGTCTTTCGGCTGGTTTACCGACGGATGTTTCCAGAAAGATTTTGTGGATGAACATAATTATTATTCTGAAAAGGTGTTGTATCATCACAAGAGTTTTTACATGCGCATCGGTTTGCCCGAAGGCCGCTGGGTATGGGAGATGGGCTATCGCCTCGACAGCCAGTTCGGCGGAAAGAAAACAGACAATGCCACCGGCGAGGTGTTCGACAACGGGGGCGGGTGGAAACGCTACTGGCATGCATTGATCCCGCAAAAAGGCGATTCGGAAACCACGCTGGGCGACCAGGTGCAATACGAAGGCAATATACTCGGAAGCGAGTTTCTGAAACTTACGCACAACAATGATTTGTTTTCACTGTCAGCTTATCTGGAAAATTATTTCGATGACTTTTCAGGCATGGGTAAGCTCAACGGGTTTGACGGTCTGTGGGGTATAGAGTATAAAGGGCATAAGTTCAAATATATTGACAATGCCGTGTTTGAATATTATCAGTCCACACATCAGAGCGGGCCTTTGCACGGATTGGATTTTGATGATATGGCTCTGAAGACCGGTGGGGCTGATGACTATTACAACAATTTCTTCTATACCGGTTGGGAGCATTGGGGATATTCTCTCGGCACTCCGTTGTCTGTCTCTCCTGTGTACAATGATAACGGTTCGTTGCGGTTCTATTATAATAGGGTGAGGGCATTTCATGTAGCTTTTTCCGGAGACTTGTCGGATGAGGTGTCGTATGTGGGCCGGTTTAATCATTCCAGAACTTGGGGTACTCCTTTTATGCCTACCCCTGAAATGAAGAAGAGTGTCTCCGCTGCCATAGAAATAGATTATAGTCCGGCCGGATTGAAATCGTGGCATTTCCGTTTCGGCGTGGGCGGAGACGTGAGTGATGTTTATGGAGACAATATAGGCCTTTCTGTTGCCGTAAGAAAATGTTTTGACATAGTAAAATAACGTAACATGGAATATTTGCAGACAGAGATAGATGGCGTGTGGGTCATACAGCCAAAAGTGTTTGAAGACTCGAGGGGATATTTTATGGAGTCTTTCAAGAAAGATGAATTTGAAAAAAACATAGGTAAGGTAGACTTCATACAGGACAATGAATCGAAATCGTCATTCGGCGTGCTGAGAGGGCTGCATTATCAGAAAGGGGAGTATAGCCAGGCCAAGTTGGTGCGCGTTATAAAAGGCCGGGTGTTTGATGTTGCTGTGGATTTGAGAAAGTCTTCACCTACGTTCGGTAAATATGTAAGCATAGAACTGACAGAAGACAATAAGAGACAGTTTTTCATCCCTCGCGGCTTTGCTCACGGCTTTTTGGTGCTTAGTGAGGAGGCTATATTCACTTATAAAGTCGATAATGCCTATACACCTTCTGCGGAAGAGAGCATAAGGTTTGATGATCCGCAAATCAATGTGGATTGGCCTGTGGCTCCTGAGCAGATATTGTTGTCGGAAAAAGATAAAAACGGGAAAAGGTTTTGCGAAGCCTTTTGTTTCTGACAGTTTGCGGATTGATAGGACATCGGAGCGGACATCAGATGTGATGTGTCTGTTACAAACTTGATATAAATTTTTATCAAAAAGGATTTTCTTATTAATTTTGCAGATTGAAGCCGCTGTGTGTTTCGGCTATATTTGTATTAATGTTATAAAGGGTACTTATGAATATATCTTATAATTGGCTTAAAGATTTCGTTGATTTCGATTTGACTCCCCACCAGGTGGCTGATGCGCTTACCTCCATAGGTCTTGAAACGGGGAAAGTAGAGGAAATCCAAGCCATAAAGGGAGGTCTGGAAGGCCTTGTGATAGGCGAAGTTCTCACGTGCATAGATCATCCCAATTCAGACCATCTGCACATTACTACGGTAAACATAGGGCAGGAAGAACCTTTGCAGATTGTGTGCGGTGCGGCCAATGTGGCTGCCGGACAGAAAGTGGTAGTGGCCACTATCGGAACAAAACTTTATTTCGGTGATGACTGCGTGACGATAAAAAAGTCGAAAATGAGAGGAGTGGAATCTCTTGGCATGATATGCGCAGAAGATGAAATAGGTGTCGGCACTTCGCATGAAGGCATAATAGTGTTGCCTGATGATGTCGTTCCGGGTACTCCTGCTAAAGACTATTACAATATAAAGAGCGATTATCTTCTTGAGGTGGACATCACCCCCAACAGGGCGGATGCATGTTCGCATTATGGCGTGGCGCGCGATTTGTATGCGTACCTCAAGCAGCAGGGGTATGAGACAGCTTTGCGAAGCCCGTTTGCACGCAATGCAGAATTTAAGGTTGACAACCATGATCTGGATATAGACATAGAGGTGGAAAACGGTGCTGCATGTCCGCGCTACTCAGGCATCACGGTCAAGGGCGTAAAAGTGCAGGAGAGTCCGGAATGGTTGAAAAACCGTCTTCACACGATCGGCATACGTTCCATAAACAATATAGTGGACGTGACTAATTATATAGTCTTTGAAACAGGGCAGCCTTTGCATTGTTTCGATGCCGATAAGATTGGCAGAAAAGTTGTGGTCAAGAATTTTCCTACAGGCACGCCTTTTGTGACTCTTGACGGAGTGGGCAGGAATCTGGATGAGAAAGATTTGATGATTTGCAACGAAAATGCACCTATGTGCATTGCCGGCGTATTCGGCGGATTGGACTCGGGAGTTACGGAAAACACTGTCAATATCTTCATAGAAAGCGCATATTTCAATCCTACGTCAGTGAGGAAGACGGCAAGAAGGCATGGCCTTAGCACCGATGCATCGTTCAGGTATGAGAGGGGCATTGACCCGCTGGCTGTGCTCGACAATCTGAAACATGCGGCAATGATGATGAAAGAGCTTGGCGGTGGTGAGATATCTTCTGATATAAAAGAATTCTACCCTGTGCCTTTCACCAAGTTTGAAGTGGAGCTGAAGTATGACGATGTGGAGGCTCTTGTCGGGAAAAAAATAGAAAAAGAGACAATAAAGAATCTTGTCAGTTCTTTGGAAATGGAGATCGTCTCTGAAGACGATGAGAAGATAAAATTGCTTGTGCCGCCTTATCGTGTGGACGTGCAGCGTCCTTGCGATGTCATAGAAGACATATTGAGGATATACGGATATAACAATATAGATATATCGATGTCTGTCAAGTCATGCCTTTCCATAAGCGGCGCGGAAGATTATTCCAACAAATGCCAGAATCTGATTTCCGAGCAACTGGTTGGAGCTGGTTTCTATGAAATGTGGAATAATTCTCTAACGAAGTCTGCTTATTATGACGGATTGAATTCTTTCAGAAAAGAACACCTCGTGATGTTGATGAATCCTCTGAGCAGCGATTTGAATTCAATGCGACAGACATTGCTCTTTGGAGGTCTTGAGTGCATAGCGTTCAACATGAATCACAAGAGTCCGAATCTGAAATTCTTTGAGTTTGGCAATTGTTATTATTACAGGCAGGAGAAACGTGACGATAAGAATATCCTGTCGCCTTATGATGAGAGATATAAGGCCGGGTTATGGATTTGCGGCAAGAAATGCTGCAATTCTTGGGCGCATGCCGAAGAGGACGTGTCGGTTTATGAACTGAAAGCTTATGTGGAAAACATCTTCAGACGGTTGGGCTTGTCTTTGAGAGATGTGACTGTGGCAAAAGAGGAGAATGACATTTACTCTGTAGCCCTTGCATACAAGTATAAGGAAAAGACGATAGCGAAAGTCGGAGTGGTGTCAAGGCATATCCTGAAGTCATTTGATATTGATACGGATGTATATTATGCAGAGATAGAATGGCATGATTTGTTGAAATCGGTAAGGAATAACAGGGTGCTTTATCAAGACATATCCAAATATCCGGCAGTAAGGAGAGACCTCGCATTGCTGGTTGACAAGAATGTGACATTTGAGGCTATAAAGGATATTGCATTTGAGACTGAGAAGAAACTCCTGAAAGAAGTAGCCTTGTTTGATGTCTATGAGGGCAAGAACCTTGAATCCGGCAAAAAGTCTTACGCCGTGTATTTCATCCTTCAGGACGAGAAGAATACCCTTACCGACAAGGTTATAGAGAAAACCATGTCGCGCATAGTGACGAACCTTGAAAGCAGGCTTGGAGCTAAATTGAGATAAAAACAAATAGAATACAGATAATTATGGGAAGAGCATTTGAGTATAGGAAAGCTACGAAATTGAAAAGATGGGGGCACATGGCCCGTACTTTCACGAAAATAGGCAAGCAGATAGCAATTGCAGTGAAAGCAGGCGGTCCGGAACCGGAAAATAACCCTACATTGCGTGCCATCATAGCAAACGCAAAAAGGGAGAACATGCCTAAGGACAATATAGAGCGTGCCATAAAGAATGCTTTGGGCAAAGACCAAAGCGATTACAAGAGCATGACATACGAAGGCTACGGGCCTCACGGCGTAGCTGTGTTTGTCGATACGTTGACAGACAATCCCACACGTACAGTTGCCGATGTGCGTTCGGTGTTCAATAAGTTCGGAGGCAATCTCGGAACGATGGGGTCGCTTGCATTCTTGTTTGACCATAAGTGCGTATTTTCTTTCAAGATGAAAGACGGTCTTGATATGGACAGCCTGATACTTGACCTTATCGACTATGGAGTGGAAGATGAGTACGATGAGGATGCAGAGGAAAATTCAATAACCATTTACGGAGATCCCAAATCATTCGGCCAGATACAGCATTACTTGGAGGAGCACGGATTTGAAGTAGTGGGAGCGGAGTTCACTTATGTGCCCAATGACCTGAAAGACGTTACTCCGGAGCAGAGAGAGACGATAGACAAGATGATTGAGCGTCTGGAAGAATTTGATGATGTCCAGACAGTCTATACCAATATGAAGCCGGAATAACCGTAAGGCCGGCAACACAGGAGCAAAAGCGCTCGCCTGGCATCGCGTGAAAGATGCAAGGGCAGGGCGCTTTTATTTTGCCATACTTTTTGCGGCAATAAAACCGTATGTGAAAATTATCCTATAACTTTGCGCATGTTTTCATTTTGATGCCTTGTTTATGTATAGAAAGTCTCTGCTGAACTGTCTCATGCTGTTGGTTCTCATGGCGGTTGCGTCATGCAGCACCACCAAGTATGTGCCCGAAGGCGGTTATCTGCTCGACAGGACTGTTATCCGTACAGACAACAAGGAGGTGAAGGTGCAGGAGCTGAACAGTTATATAAGGCAAAAACCCAATACGCGATGGTTCAGCCTGTTCAAAGTGCCTTTGGCTACATACAGCCTTTCCGGCAGCGACACTACCCGGTGGATAAACCGTGTGTTGCGGAGGATAGGCGATGCGCCGGTGATATATGATGCAGGCGAAACGGAGAAAACAAGATTGGAGTTGGAAAAAGCCCTCAACAATCTGGGCTATATGCAGGCATCGGTATCGGTGGATGAAAGGAGGAAAAACAAGAAGATTGCCGTCACCTACAACCTGAGTCCGGGCAAGGCTTACAAGATAAGGAACACGGGGTGGAACATCGCCGACAAGGATATGGAAAGCATAGTGGCGGCAGATTCGTTGTCATCATATATAAAGCCGGGCGACAATTTCAATGTCAACATGCTCAATCTGGAACGGCAGAGAGTCTCATCGCTGCTGAACAATAACGGCTATTACAAATTCAACAAAGACTTCATCACCTTTACGGCCGACACGGTAAAGGGAGGCTATTATGCCGATGTATGTATGAATGTGCTGCCATATAATTATTATGGCAACTCGCAAGACAGCATACACCGGAAATACCGGGTTAACAAGGTGGACTATGTGACCGATTTCGACCAGCTGGATCCGGATTTCGACTATGGCAACTACAGTTCGGTGCTGTACGGAGGCTCAAGGATATTCTACAAGGACAAACTGTTTCTGCGCCCGCGACTGTTGAAAGACAACACTTTTTTTGAGGAAGGAGAACTGTATGATGCAAGTAAGATACAGAATACCTATTCCGCATTCGGCAGGCTCGGGGCTGTGAAGTATTCCAATATAAGGCTGGTGGAGACTGAAGACTATGGGCTGGATGCATACGTGACGTTGGCGAAGAGCAAGGACAAGTCTGTCTCGGTGGAGCTGGAGGGTACCAATTCGGCCGGCGATTTCGGGGCAGCAGCGGCTTTGGCTTTTTCGCATAGGAATGCTTTCAGGTCTTCTGAAAATTTCACCATCAGGTTGCGAGGGGCCTATGAAGCCATATCGGGACTGGGCGAAGGATTCATGAACGACAACTACACGGAGTATGGTGTGGAGACAAGCCTTAATTTCCCGCGATTCATCATGCCGTTCCTGTCATCGGATGTGAAGAAGAAAATCAGAGCCACCTCCGAAGTGGGACTTGATTTCACCAAGCAGTTGCGCCCGGAGTTTGAGCGCACTCTGTTTTCCATATCCTGGAGGTATCTGTGGAATTACGGCAGCAAGTTCCGTCATAAGATAGATGTGCTCGACATCAACTATGTGTATGTGCCGTGGATGTCGGAAAGGTTTGAGCAGCAGCTCGTATCCAACAAGTATTCGGTGTTGAGATACAGCTATGAGAACATCTTCATAGTCAGCGCGGGATATAATCTGGTGTATAACAGCATGGGGCATAACATGATGAACACCTCCATGAACGATTCGTATGCCATAAGGTTCGGAGTGGAGAGCGCGGGCAACCTGCTGAACGGCATTTCGCACATATTCAGACAGCAGAAGTCGGATGGCAAATATTCCATATTCAAGATACCTTATGCCCAGTATGTGAAAGGTGACTTCGATGTGGTGAAAAACATAAAGATAGACGACCGCAATTCCATCTCTCTTCATGCCGGGCTGGGTGTGGCCTATCCTTTCGGTAACTCGGAGGTGCTCCCGTTTGAGAAAAGATATTTCTCTGGAGGAGCCAACAGCGTGAGAGGGTGGAGCGTGAGGACGCTGGGGCCGGGCAGCATGAAGATTGACGATGGCAGGGTGGACTTCATGTTGCAGTCGGGCGATATAAAGCTCGACCTCAATGTGGAGTATCGCACGCATCTGTTCTGGAAGATACACGGAGCTGCTTTTATCGATGCCGGCAACATCTGGACTTTCAGGGATTACAGCGAACAGCCGGGAGGCCGGTTCGCATTCAACCGCTTTTATAAAGAAATAGCCGTTGCCTACGGGCTTGGCATACGTTTCGATTTCAATTTCTTCGTGCTCCGTTTTGACGGCGGCATGAAGGCTGTCAATCCGGCGGAGACCGGACGCGGACGTTTCCCGCTCATACATCCCGACTTCAGCCGCGATTTTGCTTTCCATTTCGCCGTAGGTTATCCTTTCTGACAGCTTTTGTTATATCTTGACAATCAATGTGTTCCGCAAGGACGGAAAAGATCGGCTCGGTCTTTGCCCGGGATCGAGCCGATACTCGGACAAGATGGCGTACATCCCGGGCGAAGATGGCGCACATCCCCCGCCGCCTCTTTTTATGAAGCGGCGACTTTTCGTCTGTTTCTTGTTTTTTAACCATTGTTTCCTATGAGAGATTCCGATATATTCATATATTGCGGCGTGAATATTAATTTTGAAAATGACTAAAAGGAGGATCAGAGTATGGAAAAAAATTGGTTTTCATCGTTGGTGCTGGCATTGGGCATCGTTATAGGCTGTCTGCTGATTGGCAACGGCATAAGGTCTGTTTCTGACGGGAAGCGTGTAGTGGAGGTCAGAGGGCTTTCCGAGAGGGAGGTGCCTGCCGACCGCGTCACTTGGAACATAAACTTCAGCGAGACCGGCAACGATCTCATGGCAGTGTACAGGCAGGTGAGCGCAAAAAACAAGATTGTCACCGACTTTCTGAAGAGCAACGGCATAGCTGAAAAGGACATTTTCCAGAATGCCCCCAATGTGTACGACCGCACATCCAACATGTATGCCGGCAATTATTCCGGACCGCGCTACAGCGTATCGTCGGGCATTACAGTGTCATCATCGGATGTCGACAAGGTGCGCGAACTCTCCGGACGGCAGGGAGACCTGCTGGCCAAAGGCATTGCGCTCGAAGGAGGCAATTACAATGTGGATTACGAATTTACAGGCCTCAACAGCATAAAGCCGCAGATGATAGAAGACGCCACCAAAGCGGCGCGAGAGGCTGCGGAGAAGTTTGCCACAGATTCTGACAGCAAGCTCGGCAAGATAAGGAACGCTTCGCAAGGGCAGTTTTCCATAGAGAGCATCAACTCCACCACCCCCTATATAAAGAAGGTGCGCATAGTGACCTATGTGACGTATTTGCTCGAAGATTGACGATATTGCGAAAAATGGACGTATCTTTGCACGTTGAAACATTTTAATAACGGATTATGGTTAATGTAAATGAACTTGTCGACAGGCTGATCGGCCTGGCGTTTGCGGAAGACATAGGCGATGGCGATCACACCACGCTCTCGTGCATCCCCGATGATGCCATGGGCAAGTCGAAACTGCTTGTCAAGGAAACCGGCATATTGGCCGGTGTGGCGGTGGCCAAACGTGTGTTTGCCGATTTCGACCCAGAGTTGAAGATGGAAATATTCATGGACGACGGTACGCCGGTGAAGCCTGGCGATGTGGCTTTCACAGTAGAGGGCAAGGTGCGTTCGCTCTTGCAGACCGAACGTCTGATGCTCAACATCATGCAGCGCATGAGCGGCATAGCCACGATGACAAACAGATATGTGAAACGCTTGGAGGGTACGCATACGAGGGTGCTCGACACCCGTAAGACGACTCCGGGCATGAGAATGCTCGAAAAGGAAGCCGTGAAGATTGGCGGCGGAGTGAACCACAGGATAGGACTGTTTGACATGATTCTGCTCAAAGACAATCATGTGGACTTTGCCGGAGGCATAGAAAAGGCCATACAGAGGGCGAAAGACTATTGCAAGGAGAAAGGCAAGGACCTGAAAATAGAGATAGAGGTGAGAAATTTCGATGAGTTGCAGAGAGTGCTCGACTATGGCGGGGTAGACAGGATAATGCTCGACAATTTCTCTGTGGCCGATACCCGCAAGGCCGTGCAGATGATAGGAGGCAGATACGAGACCGAATCTTCCGGCGGCATAACGTTTGACACACTGAGAGACTATGCCGAGTGCGGGGTGGATTTCATTTCGGTAGGCGCTTTGACGCATTCGGTCAAGGGCTTGGACATGAGTTTCAAGGCTTGTTGAAACAGCATATTGGGATTATAAAAAAACCGGAACCCGCCAAAGTTCCGGTTTTTTTGTATATGATTGTTGCGCATGTCATTTCAGCCATTTGTCGAGCCAACGGAAGAATACCCTTTGCCACAGTATGCCGTTTTGAGGTTTCAGCACCCAGTGGTTCTCATCGGGGAATATCAGCAGCTCGGCCGGTATCCCGCGCAGTTTGGCAGCATTGAAAGCCGACATGCCTTGAGAAGCGAGTATGCGGTAGTCTTTCTCTCCGTGTATGCAGAGGATAGGCGTATCCCATTTGTCGACAAACTTGTGCGGGGAGTTTGCAAATGTGCGTTGGGCTATGGGGTTGTTCTTTTCCCAATATGCGCCTCCCATGTCCCAGTCGGCGAACCACATTTCTTCTGTCTCAAGATATTGTTGCTCTATGTTGAAGATGCCGTCATGTGCAATGAATGCCTTGAACCGTCCGTCGTGGTGCCCGGCAAGCCAGTATACAGAGAAACCTCCGAAACTTGCTCCGACGCAGCCGAGCCTGTCTTTGTCCACGTATGGCTCCGTGCAGAACTCGTCTATGGCCGACAGGTAGTCTTTCATGCATTGTCCTCCGTAGTCACCGCTTATCGCTTCCAGCCATTCCATGCCGAATCCCGGCAGTCCCCTGCGGTTGGGGGCTATGACTATATAGCCGTTGGCAGCCATGATTTGCAGGTTCCACCGGTATGACCAGAATTGGCTGACCGGGCTTTGCGGCCCTCCTTGACAGAACAGCAAGACCGGGTATTTTTTGTCCGGGTCGAACTGTGGAGGATATACCACCCACGACAGCAGCTGTTTGTTGTCTGTGGTTTTGCTCCACCTTGCCTTTACTTCTCCGAAGTCGAGCTTGTCATAGATGTGCTTGTTTTCAAAAGTCAACTGTTTCACTTCTTTAGTCGTAAGGTCCACAGCATACAGCTCATCGGCCATGCTCAGCGAATGCCTGCCGGTTATCAGTTTGTCGCCGCATGTTGATACCGAGCTGTAGTCGAACATGCCTTCTGTCAGTTTGTCAACCTTGCATCCGTCTGCCAGATCTATGCTGTATATATGTGATTCGCCATGCCATACTCCGGTGAAGTACATCTTGGCATTGTCTGCCGACCAGCAGAATGCGTCCACATTCGATTCAAAGTTTTCGCTTACCGACTTTTTGCTGCCATCGGCGAGGTTCATCACGTATAGGCGGTTGCGGTCGCTTTCATAGCCGTCGCGTTCCATGCTGAGCCATGCTATCTGCTTCCCGTCTGATGAGAATTGCGGATTGGTGTCGTAGCCGAGATTCCTGTCGCCTGTGCCTGCCGCGTCTTCTTTGCATATATTTCTGGTTTTTCCGCTCTCCAGGTCATATATGTATATATCCGAATCGGTGGAGAAAGCATATTCCTTGCCCGTTTTCTTGCGTGAAGTGTAGGCTATGGATTTGGAGTCAGGACTCCATGCAAACTGTTCCATGCCGCCGAAAGGCTTCATGGGCGATTCGTATGGCTCTCCTGCCATAATGTCCACAGGTTTTCCCATGCTGTTGCCATCGAAAGCGGCAACGAACGGATGAGGTATGGTCTCTACCCATTCGTCCCAATGCTTGTACATGAGGTCGTCTACGATTCGTCCGGAAGACTTGTCGAGGTCAGGATAAATGTCTTTTACGCTTTCACCGTATTTGATTTGCGACACGAACAATATGTTTTTCTCATCCGGAGAGAACATGAATCCGTCTATGTCACCGTCGAAATCGGAAATCTTTTTCATGCCGGAACCGTCAGGATTCATCGTCCATACGGCATTGTTGCCATCGCGGTTGCTCAGGAAGGCAATCTTCTTGCCTCCGGCTATCCATGCCACATTGCCCTCGTAGTAGTTGTCTTTTGTTATTTGCCTGCTGTCGGTGCCATCGGCGTTCATGATGAAAAGTTCGGTATTCGAGCGGTTTTCCTTTACGCTGTAATATGATACCGTGTAGACAATTTTGGAGTTGTCGGGCGACACTGAAAATTCGCCTATGCGTCCCATTGCCCAAAGAGCTTCAGGCGTCATCAGCCTGTTTTCCACGCTAATCTCCTGCCGGCCAATCAAAGCCTCATCGTTGACCTTATCAGTGACTGTGCATGAGGCTGTAGCCGCAACCATTGCTGTTGCCATAAACTTAAAACCAATATTTTTCATAATATTAAAGTTGTGAATTCTTTTTCTGTAAAGATATACATTAAAATAGAACTGGATAAAAAAACGGACTAAATATTTTGCGGTGAAGAAAGATCTTTATATTTTTGCAGCGCAAAAAGAAAAGCGGTCATAGCTTTCTTTTATTCTATTTGAGTACGGGGTGTAGCGCAGTCCGGTTAGCGCACCTGCTTTGGGAGCAGGGGGTCGTGGGTTCGAATCCCGCTACCCCGACTTGAAAAGGAAAATCCTGCCGATAATATTTCCCTGAGTTTTTTGGTTTGTGTGTTTAGAGGGCTTCGATTGTTCCGGCTGTCTTGTCTGCTTGGAGGCTTCTGAGACGTTTTTCTTCCAAGTGTGCTTTGATGGCATGTTTGCGGCTTCTGATGATTTGCCATCTGTATACTATGCATGTCGTGATGAAGTATATGCCGCATTGAATCCACAGGGCGCCGTATTCCCATTCCACATCATGAAGCTCTGCTCCCATGGAGTTTATCCTCACAAATCCGTTTATTCCGAATGTAGACGGGAATATGTATGAGAAAGCTTTCCAAAATGGGGGTATTGCGCTGCCAGGCCATGAGATTCCGGACAGGAACAGCAATGGCACCGATGTGAAAACAAATATAAGCATACATGTTTCCCTGTTTTTAATGGCGGCTGACATTGTCATTGAGAAAAATATACATGCAAATATATAGGGGAGCATGAACAGGAGCAGAGTGAACAGATCTCCTATCTGCGGCAAAGAGAAAATCTTTGGAACTATGCATAGTATGTAGGTTGACATGACAGCGTAGACGAAGAAATAGCATAGCGATTTGCCGAACACTATTCTGAATGTCCCATTGTAGTGGCGGCTTATCGGCACCAGGTCCTTGAATATGTTTTTCTCTCTTGCCGTCCCCACTGAAAGGCCAATGCCGAGCAGTAGTGTCTGCTGTATTATTAAGACGAGTACGGCCGGTATGAGGAATGAAGCGAATCCGTTTTGCGGATTGAACATTGCCACATCTGTATATTCTATGGGCATGGCTGTTATTTCGTCCTGTCTTTCAGTGAAGTTGCCGGCGCGTTCTATCTTTATGTCTTTGTTCATTTCCAACGAAACTTCTGTTGCGGACAGAAGCAGTGATTTGTAATAAAGCAGGCCGCTCATATCGCAAAATATGCTTATCGGACTTTGTTCCATACGGACGAGCTTGTCGGTAAAATCATCGGGAATGTATATGGTGCCATAGGCTTTCTGCTCTTTCATCAGTTCTTTGGCCTCTTCCAGGTCGGTGCAGTGACTGACTATTTTCACATCGGGCGTTGCGTCCACCTTTCTTAGAAACTCTCTGCTTAGTGAAGAGTCGGACATGTCGACAGCTACTACAGGTACATCTCTCACCACTTCTTCAGTATAGATGAATGAATAGACTAACGGATATACCAATGGCACCAATATGAAGAATATGAGCATGCCTTGATCGTGGAATGTCTTCACCATTTCTTCTTTCCAGATTGTAAAGGAGTCTTTGATGCCTTGACTTATCTGTCCTCTTAAACTGATATTGTTTCTTTTCATTTAAGTCGTAATGTTTTATGGAATGTATTGGTATGTCTGCAAAGCTTTCTTCAGTTTGTTGATAATAAGAAAAGGAAGAAAGACAAAAAGCGGCAGTGCTACGTATGATTTCCACGAATAAGCCATGTCATAGCCGTTGAGTGCCTGATCTACATATATGAGGAAATAGTGTCTCAGCGGGAACAGGTTTGCCAGAGCCTGCAAAGTAGGGTGCATGGCCATTACGGGGAATGTGAATCCCGATATGGAGAAAGATATTACTCCCCAAAGCGAAGCGAAGCTGAGGCCGAGCCTTAGCGTGGTGAGTGTGCCTATCATGACGATGCCGCAGGCTTGCGAGGCCAGAACCATGAGGAATGATGCCATCAGCATGGGCATGATGCCGCTATTGCACGGGAAATCAAGGAATGCATACAGATAGACATTGTATGATATGCTCATGAGGAAGAATATTAAGGTTTGCGGCAGGAGTTTGCCGGCCATGGCTATGTATATGGAATCTCCGCTTTCGGATAGCCATTCCTGTGCTGTGCCGTTTTTTATTTCCGAGCCGATGGAATATACTGTCACCATGAAAATCAGCAGCATCAGGATGCCCGGCAGCAATGTGTTGCACAGGTATACCGAATAATTAAGCCAAGGGTTGTTCAATGCGTGGGTATCGATTATTATGGGTTGCAATATGGCCATTGCCTGCCTTTCGTTAAATCCTTTGGCATATAATGTTTCCCTTGCGACTGCGCCAGAAACGAGTTCCGACATGGTTTTCATGTCGCGAAACAGCAACGAGCCTGCAATGAGATATGTATTGTTGGTGTAGAAAGACACTCTCGGCTGCATCCCGTTTATGGCTTCTTCTTCCGTACCTTCAGGTATATAGAAGAAACCGTAGATTTCACCGCGCTGCATGGCTGTGCGTGCTGCTGCAAAATCCTGAAACCGCGCCACGACTTTGGTCTGTTGGAAAGCATCAAGATTTCTTATGGCCATCCTCGATGATGCGGAATCGTCTTGGTCTACTACGCCTACGGGCAGGTCGGTAGGCAGTCCGTTCCACATCAACGTTGTGAAAAGGATGTAACAGAAGAGCGGTGCAATGATCATGCAGAACAGATACAGCGGCCTTGATACCAGCTGTCTGCACTCGCGCACTATGACCCTTTTCAGCAGGCACGTCTTTTTTATCGAGTTGAGTGACATGATTTGTTATTTTTCTAATATTACCGACATGCCGGCATGGAGGCCGTCTATCTTGTCTACAGGGATTGCTCTGACTTCGAATGTCTTGAGGTCGAATTGTCCTGTCGTCTTGGTTGCTTTCCATGCGGCGTAGGTTCCCAGATCTTTCATATAGTTTACTTTCAGCTTGGCTTTTTTATTGCCTAATGCCGGTATTGTGGCTTCTATCGTTTCTCCTATCCTTATGGATGACAACAGGTCTTCTCTTATGTTGAATGTTACCCACATGTCTGATATGTCCGACATGTTTATGATAGGTGCGCCTGTACCGACCAGTTCGCCTTTTTTGGGGAATATTTCGCTTATTTCTCCGTCTATAGGTGCGAGCAGTGTCGTTTCCTTTATATACGATTCTACCTCAGCCACGGCTCCTTTGGCTCTGTTGACCAATGCTTCGGCTGCCATTTTGTCTTCTCTCTCGGCACCGTTTTTCGCCATAGTATATTGCGATTTAGCGGCTTTTTCCGTAGCTATGGCAGCATCTCTCTGTGCGGAGACTTCATCGAACTTTTGTGCCGGCAACACTCCTTCTTCGTACAGTCTTTTCACACGTTGGTATGATTTCTCGGCTATTTCCGCTCCGGCTTTTGCTTTCTGCCACATTTCGAAAGCTGCTTGAATCTGTTCTTCACGTGCTCCCTTTATCGCTTTTTGGTTTTGTGCCTGAGCTGCTGCTTCGGCTGCTTGAGCCTGCATCATTTTGGCCTGTACTTCCGGAGCTTCTATTATTACGAGTGTGTCTCCTTTTTTAACGATGTCTCCTTCCTTTACTTTGTATTCCAATATCCTACCCGGCACTTTTCCTGATATTCTGTATTCCGATACCTCTGCTTGACCTTGTATGATTTCCGGGCCTTTTCTCAAGAAGATGAATCCGGCCAGTGCCACTATGCCTATGATTATGACCAGGCTTATGAAAGCCAGCAGCATGTTATTTGTTTGCGATTTGTTCGATTCCATATTGTAGTTTGTTTTTTATTGTTTTAGTAAATAAGTCTTCCTAATGCTTTGTCGAGATATAATTTGGTCATTTTCACTTCTATCTGTGCGTCAATATACTCCGAGTTGGCCTTGAGCCAGGCGGTATGTGCTTCGAGCGTATTGCTTGGCGCTATCACTCCTTCTTCAAATCCGAGAGTAGCATACCGCAGGTTCTCTTCTGCTTTCTCCAGATTTTTTTTAGCCATATTCTGTTTCTTTCTTGCTTCGTTGACTTTGAATGATGTCTGGTTTATTTGTAATTCTATTTTTTCTCTTGCATCTTGCAGTTGCAGTTTGCTTATCACTGCTTCCGACTTGGCTGCTTTTGTTTTCCACACGCCGCCTCCCCAGTTGCACAATGGCACGTTCAGCACCACGCCGAAGTTCCACATGCCTCTCATCTTCTTTTCAAATCCGTTGACCAAAGCCGGATTTGTGAACAGGTAGTTGCCAGTGAATGCAAGGTTTGGCAGGTATTCTGATCTTGCTATTTTCACTTTCTGGTCATATATGTTGCTTGCCAGAGTCAGTTGTTTTATCTCGGTCCTGTTGTCAATGGCCGCATTTATTTCGTAAGGCTCGGCGGCAGTGTCGTCTTCTTGCAATGAGCGTGCGGTCTCATCTTCGAGCTTTATGTCGGCATCGAGCGGTATTCCGCATATCTGGCAGAGGAGCATGCGTGACAGCGTGAGGCCGTCTTCTACTTGTGTCAGTGTCATTTCCGCTTCGTTGGCCTTTACTTTTACCGACAGTCCGTCTGCTTTTGTGGCTACTCCGGTTTCTATCATCTTGTCGATGTCCGACTCCATTTTTTTCAATAGCCCGAGATAGTCTTCGGCCAATTCTTTTTTATTCACGAGAGAGACTACCTGCCAGTATGCCTGGTCGGTGAGCAGTATGACTTCTTCCAGGTTCGCATCGTGGTTCATTTTGGCCAGTTGCTCGGCATATCTTGTGATTTTGTTGTATGCCATTATTTTTCCGCCCATGTACAGCGGTTGTTTCAGGCTGATCAATCCTCCGTACATGTTTCTCGTATCCGTCCTGAATGCGTCTGTAATGGAGGCTCCAAGTCCGTTGAGAGGCGTGGCCAGGTCTACGGCGGGGAACTGTCCTATCAATGCTCCCAATTCGGGATGTTGTGTCAGTATGCCCTGCACTATCGGGGCCAGTGTCTGTCCCAGTGAGTTGGACAGGTTGGTGCCGATGTTGTTGAGTGCGCTTTTCTGGCTTTCGTTCAGTATGGATATTTCTTTTTCATTTCTCAGATATGCGCCTGTAGCCGAAATGGCGGGGAAATACTTGGTAAAAGCCGATTTTTTGCTGTATTCTGCCGCTTTGATTTTTTCTGCCGATATTTTCAGGTCTTTGTTGTTGCTTATGGCAAGCGCTCTGCAACTGTCGAGTGACAAATGCATGGTCTGGGGCCATGCGGTGATGCCTGCAAACATCAGTATGACAACGCTTATGATTTTGATTTTTTTCATATTCTTTTTTGTATTGTTTTATGGCTATTGTCCTGCAAATATATTTCCAACTTTATCGGCAAACAAGGCTTTTCCGCAAAAGTGAAGTAAAAAGGGTAAAACGTAACAACTAATATCCTTTTTATAACAGCCTGCTTTGACTTTTTGTCAGGCTGCTGTCATTTTATCTGACTCTTCCTCCGCATTTCCAGCGTTTGGAGTAATATTTGTCTTTCAATTTGTCTACAGTTACGCCTTTTGTGGTCGATGCGTGTACGAATTTGCCGTCTTTCAGATATATGCCTACGTGGTTTATTCTGGAGCGCCGCCGTCCGTCCTTGCTGAAGAATACGAGGTCTCCCTCTTTCAGCTTGCGTTTCTTTACTTTGTCGCAGTCTTCGCGTTGGTCTGCCGAGCTCCGGCTGATGGTTTTGCCATACACCTTTTTATATATATGCTGCGTGAATCCGGAGCAGTCTGTGCCTCTCATGGATTGTCCTCCGTACCGGTATGGCACGCCGAGCCACTTGGCCGATTCCAGATACAGGTCGTGGTTGTCTTCAAAGTCTATGTCGATGCCGAGCTTCAGACCGGCTTGTGCGAGCCGGCGGTAGTCGTAGGCCGGGACATAGCTGCGGCACGATGAGGCTGTGAGGATGACGGCCGATACGATTAATGTGAAAAACAGTCGTTTCGTTTTCATTCTTCTACATTGAAATAGTGTTCGAGCTCTGTTGTGGCGGAGTTGTCCTTGTTGTCTATTTCCCTTATTATCTCCCCGTCTTCCATGAGGGCAATCTTGCTGCTTATCTCCACCGTGTGGTTCAGGTTGTGGCTCGACACTATGATTGTGGCTTCTTTTTCTTCGTTGTATTTTTTCAACAGGTGTTTCACTGCCGACTGGGATGATGGGTCGAGGAAATTGAACGGCTCATCGAGTATCAGGATGTCCGGCTCATGGAGCATGGCCGCGATGATACCTATTTTCTGCTTGTTGCCCATGGAGTAATCTCTTATGAATTTATTCTGGCCGAGTATTTCTCCGTTCATGAGCTTTTCAAACTCTGCGAGTCTTGCATCGATGGCGTCTTTGGTCATGCCGTATACTTTTCCTATGAAGTGGAAGAACTCTTCGGGCGTGAGGTAGTCTATCAGGAAACTGTCATCGAGGTATGCTCCGGTGAACTGTTTCCACGATTCGTTGCCTTTCACGTCCTGTCCGTTTATCGTCACGTGGCCGGTGTCGGGCGCGAGCAGGTCAAGTATCAGCCGGAACAGGGTGGATTTGCCGGCTCCGTTGTTGCCCACCACTCCGAGCATCTCACCGTCGGGGATGGCAAACTGTTCTATGTGTACGGCTCTCTTTTTGCCGAAATTCTTTTCAATGTTGTTTATTTCTATCATGGTTGCATACGTTGTTTACCGAGTGGCCCTGAAGCCCTCGAGGTTTCTGTATTTTCTTTTATTGAATCGGTTGTAGATGTTTTTTATCCATAAGTCGTTGGTCAGTATAAATATGATGCCTGTCATTATCATCGTTATTGCTGCGGTGGTATCGTCCATGAATATCCCCAATACCGAATAGACGAGCATGGGCAGCAGCATGCCTGTCATGTTGATAACTATCTGGATGCCGTTGGTGGAGTTGTTTTTCATGGTGGCTGTCGCGTTGAGCTGTGTGGTGCTCCTGTTGTAGACTGCCAGTTGGAATACTATGAAATAGACCGGCCCGCATGTGAAAAACAGGTATCCCACGAGCGAGAGAAAAGATACCTTGTCCATAAATACTGCCGGCAGCATGAGCAGCAGTGGCAGGAGCGTGGCTGCCGAGTAGAATAAGTATTTCGCTTTCAGCAGTGTGAGCAGCGAGTCTTTGCGCACCAGCAGCCCGTCTATGTAGTTGCCCTCGAAGCTCATCAGCCCAGACAGCATCATCAGCCCCAGCACTATGAAGTTGTAGGTGGCAAGAAAGGTTGTCCCGGCATCCGATTCATATATGTCGAACATGAGGAAGATGCTGAACATTATTATTACGGCTATGCCCGACAGCAGGCTGTTTCTGCAACGCTTGTTTCTGAGCAGCATCTTCATCTCCAGTTTCATGAACGAGCCTTTTTCACCGAAGCGGTCCATGAATCCGTATTCGCTTATTTTCAGGACTTTGGTCTTGTCCTCTTTGGATATTTCGTTTTGTATCTCATGACTCAGTGTTCTCCTTGCAGCTGTCCACATCGCGGCAAGCAGCAGCAGTGAAGCTGCGTACGTCCACCAACTGCCGGTTATCATGCCTTCGCCGAAATCCATGTAGAATTTATATAAGGGACTGTCGGGCAGGAACAGCAGCCCCACCGTCAGGCCGAAAAAAGACAGGGGCAGTAGCAGCCACAGTATGTGCTTGTTCATCAGTGTTTTCGATATGGAGAAAAACAGGTCGTTGCAGAGTATGAGTATCATGAAACAGATGTTGTAGTGCAGTGTTGCGGCCACTCCGAAAAACCTTACGGTTGACAAGTATATGAACGGCACTGTGAAAAACAGCCACAGCAGGTTCATCCAGCGTTTCAGCGAGTAGAGTATCATGAAATTCACCAGTTTCTTCTTGCCTATGGGGTATAGGATGTAGCCTTTTATGTTTTGCGACGGGGCTTTCTGGTATGCGAATCTGATGAGGAAATCGAGGGCGAACACGGTTATCATCCATCCGTTGAATATGTTGTATGGCTCCATGTTGGGAAATATGCCCTCAAAGGCGAAAGGCAGCATGGTGCCTATGAGCAGCAGGTAGCCTATCCAGAACAGCATGTAAAACAGCAGGAAGCCTTTGGTCACCTTGTTGACGTTCTTGTCGGGGTTTCTTTCCTCCTCCAGCTTCTTGTGGTCGAGCAAAATCTTGTATATCATATTGTGCAGTAGTCTTATGTTTGAAATCTGTGTAAAGGTATATATATATTATGTATCGGACAAATTTTGGCGGCAGATTGTTGCGTCGCGGCATGTGCGCCATCTTCATCGGGGATGTGCGCCATCTTCACCCGATACCGAGCCGGTCGCGGGCAAAGATGGCGTACATCCCGGGCGGGGGTGTTTTTCGTGCAGCTATGTTGTGCCGCCCGTGTGCGGTGCAGCCGGCTGTAGTTAACATTCAAGTTGGCTGCGATGCGTGGCAAAATGTCGGTTTGTGTCGCTGTTTTCTTTACTTTTGTTATCTTTGTGACGTGTTTTATCTGTTTTTATGAAACTTTCGCTCTTTGATTTTCTTGTTTGTGATACAAATTGTTAACTTTGCAGAAAGTTGTGTCCGGCGGGATGTCGTTTTTATGTGTGGCGGAATGGTGCTTTCGCTTTTGCCGGCCGGATGCTGTTCTATGAAATGTAGTGTTGCTTTAATGGTGTATGGTGTTTGTATGCACAATAAAATATATCTTATTTTTTTTGCTAATAATGTTTTTGTTTCTACTTTTGCGCGTGGAAAAAAGTTTAATGCAAACCGTAACTATGTCTATATTCATTAAAGAAATTAATGAACCGCGTGTTTTCTTTTTAAGTTAGTATAGACTTGATGATTAAATAGATATTTTAATATACATAATACAGAATATAATTTTATTAATTAAACGGATTAAGTTATATGAATAAAAAGAAAATGTATCTTTACGTTTTGCTGGGGCTGTTGTCATGTTCCGGCATGAAAGCGCAGACTGCATCCGATGTTCAGGTCATACCTGTTAATTTCGAACAAAGCACTGCGTATTTTTCATCTTTGTCGGACAACGGTCTTTGGGCCGTGGCTATGGCTTACGATGAGGAGAACAACACTTTGTATGGGTGGCCGTATCTTGTCAATGCCGTTTCCGGTGAAATAACATCTATATGGCCGGGTGACAATGCCATTGGCTTTTCCGCCAATGATGTCACTGATGATGGCAAAATGGTAGTGGGCAGCGCCAACGGCAATCCTGCATATTATGACGTGGATGCAGGCAAGTGGGTGGATCTGCCGGGAGACGGCGAGGCCATCTGTGTCACTCCTGACGGGAAACGCATAGCGGGATTCGCGTTTGGAGCTTCCGATGGTTCTGAATTGGAACAGAGCACGGAGCATCCGAGGGTGTGGGACCGCCAGTCTGACGGTTCTTATCGTCTGGTGGACGTGGATGCCGAGTTTGAAAACTTCCCGCGTCAGGACAAGTCCGGTTCACTCACGGCAATGCGCCGCATCTCCAATATGAGTGCAGACGGAAACATACTGGCCGGCGCCATGAACTTTGTTTATCTCGGACAGAACTGTTATTATGTTTACAACTGCTCTGAAGGCAAGACCTATTATGTGGACAACCTTTTGCCGGAGGCTTACAGGTCTGGATCTATGATAGATCAGTCCAACATGAGTAACGATGGTTCTTACATGACAGGCTTGAGCAGGATTGTGGATATGTCTTCGGACAGCGAATACAGCGCAGCCTACAGGATGAATATAGCCAATGGTACGCTGGATCTTTACAATACTTATGCCGATGAGCAAGACCGCGCCGGATTTGCCGTGTCGAATGCCGGAACGGTATTCGCGTCATCACCTGCGGAAAATCCATTGCGTTATGTCTATGTCCTTGCCGGGAAGCTCTGGTACGGGCTGGATGAAATCATGAGCGGCGCTTATGGTATCAATATTTATGAACGACTCAATCAGGATTGCACAGGTATTGTAGTAGATGTGTCTGATGACGAAAAGGTCCTTTTGGGTATGAGCATGGGTACGGGTGCAGGCTATATCTTACGTCTGCCGGAGACATTCTCTCAGGTTGCATCGTCCATAGATCCGTTTGAGGCTTATAGTGTCAGTCCTGCAGAAGGCTCGTCTTTCGCAAGGTTCAGGCAGATCACCATACAGTTCACCAAGCCTACTTCATTGGTTAGCGGAGGCCGTGCGCATCTTCTTGATGAGACAGGCGCATCTGTCTATGACCTCAATATATCAGAACGTGTCGACGGTGCAAGCTTCATCATAGGCGGCAGGCCGCTTACTTTGGAAGCTGACAAGGAGTATACTGTTCACATCCCGGCCGGAACGTTCCAGCTTACTGCAGACGGAAGCATCAAGAACGAAGATATTCGCATATCCTATATGGGACGTGAGAATACTCCGGTCAAGGTTACGGGTATATCCCCGTCTGACGGCACCAACGTGTCCGAAATCAGTACTTCACAGCCTGTCCGCGTGTCGTTTGACATGAATGTGGCTGTAGGCACCGAAGACGGCGCGGCATACGTGGGGTATCTGTATGAGGGAGACGGTGACTCTCCTGTCTGCGAGCTTACAATTACTGCTCTCAACAATCAGGTCGGCCTTGCTCCGGCTTTGCGCCGTTATCTCAGAAACGGCATAGATTATAAGGTGGTGATTCCTGCCGGTGCCGTGACCGACATCATGGGCGACTGCGGCAACGAGGAAATCACTATTAACTATCATGGTGCATACGTGCCTGAAACTCCTGCTGGCGGTGACTTGTTCTTTGACGACTTCAACGATCCGGCCAATTCCATAGCACGCTACCTGCTTTATGAAGGAGACCATAACGAACCTGCCGCTGTGCCCGATGGATGGGGATTTGATGCCGACAACAATCCTTGGAACTTCACTTTGCGCAGTAGCGATGACAGCGAGGATTATTGCGCAGGCTCTCACTCCATGTACAGCCCGTCAGGAAAGTCGGACGATTGGATGTCTCTGCCGCAACTCATCATAGAAAACGGCGATTATTATCTTGCTTTTGATGCGCAGTCGTTCTCTTTCACGGCAAAAGACGTGCTCAAGGTGTATGTGCTCGAAGAAGAAGCCGGTTATACGCAGACTGACGCTGCCGAGCTTGTGGGCCTGTTCAAAGACCATGGCAAGCTGGTGTTTGAGAAGCAACTGACGCCTGGCGCTTCGCAGGACATGCTTGAAGGCGATTGGACTAACTATGAGGTGTCTCTGGCTGAATATGCAGGAAAGAGCATTTACATAGCTTTTGTAAATGACAATGAGAATCAGAGTGCGATATTCGTGGATAATGTGAAAGTTTATTATCGTGGTGACTTCGTACTCAGCAGTGCTACTGAAACTGCGGTCGTAGACCAGTCTTCGATAAAAGTTTCAGGTCAGGTCTATATCACAGGCGATGATACTTACAATGACATAACCGCTACTGTCAAGAGCGGAGACTTTATGTCTACTTATACGGCCACGGGACTCGGCTTGACCAAGGACAGCCCTGCCTATGTATTTGAATTCCCTGAAGAAATGCCTCTTGTGGTAGGCGAAGAAAACGACTATACCATCAGCGTGACTGTGGATGGTACGGTTGTTTCGTGTCAGGCTTCTGTCAAGAACCTTGCGTTCCAGACAACCAAGCGTGTGCTCGTGGAGGAAGGCACAGGCCAGTGGTGCGGCAACTGCCCGGTCGGTATTCTTGCTTTGGAAAACCTTTCAGAACTTTTCGGCGACAAGGTCGTGTCGGTTGGCGTGCATAGCGGAGGCGGAGGCGGTTCTGACGAATTCGCTTATGAAGGGTATGCCAGCGCACTTGGTTTCTTTTCATATCCTACAGGACGAGTTAACCGCATAGACACCTTGTATATGCCTACTGCTACTACTGCCGACGGCGTATCGTTCAACAGTCCTGAGGGCAACAAAACGTTCCTTGACATAGTGCAGCGTGAGTTTGAGCAGGATCCTGTGGCAGATGCCGACATAGAAGTGACAAAGGCTCAGTATGACATCACTACCCGCAGGATATTCATAGATGGTAATGTGAATTATGCGGTGAATCTCAATCAGCTGAACCAGAACCTTGTGTTCATCATTCTGGAAAACGGGCTTAGCGGATGGCAGACCAATTATTTCTATAGTAATCCGGATCCGTTGTTCGGCAGATTCGGACAGGGCGGAGAGTTCGGCCAGGCCAATCCTACCATAACATTCGACCATGTGGCGCGCCGCGTAGTGGATGATTATTTCTCAGGCATACAGGGCATGATACCGTCTTCGGTTACTTCCGGCGAGCCTGTGGCATTCAATGTGGTGCGTACTGCTTACGACAATGTGAGCGACTGGAACAACGCTGAGGTTGCGGTAGTGTTGCTCAACAACAATACCGGAGAGGTTGTCAATGTGATTAAAACGCCGTTTACAGTGATAAAAGGCATAGAAGATGCAGCAGCTGACAATGTCAGTGTCATTGCTGCTGATGGAACGATAGAAGTCAGTGCAGACGGAGTTATAGAAGCTGCCGTTTATGACGTGAGTGGAAAACTTGTGCGGACGGCATCCGGTACGGACTGTGTCAGCATGGCTGTAAATGGCAACGGACTTTACATAGTCAAGGCTGTAGCCGATGGCAAGAGCGTTGTAAGGAAAGTCATTGTCAGATAAAAAACAGGGTGCGCGCGGCGGGTAATGCCATACGGCCGTTCCGCCCGCGCTTCTTGCTGAATTTGGATATTATAATCTTATTATTAACTAATATTTATTTATCATGAAGAAATTTCTATTGTTATGTTTTGCAGCAGTGTTCTGCTGTACGACAAATGTCTGGGCCTTGTCCGGTTCAGGCACGGAAAGTGATCCGTTTGTGGTGCAGGACGGCGATGTCTTTACCATTACGGCACAGACCAATGCTTTTATCTCGTTTACTGCTCCTGAGGCCGGCGAACTGGTTTTGACTCAAAGTGCTTGGGGCATGTTTGGTTGGATGGTAAAGATGCCGGGCGCATCCGATTTTGGACAGTATCCAGGTATGGCTGAAGTTTGGGAAAAACAGAAAGCAACACGTTTTCCAGGCATGACAGGAGGTTCTACTTATGTCATCAAGAATAACGGGAAAGGTTATGCTGATGAGACTATAACTGTATCATTTGCTTCATCGGCAGATGACCCGAATGCATTCAGTGTCATATCGGCTGAACCGCCTGTTGGCTCTGAGATAGATTATATCGTGACGGGAGAAAGTAAGATTTCGTTCACTATCGACAATCCTGTGGTCTATATGCGTGCCCGCATAGATGGTAGCATTGATGGTTACATGACAGAGGTGGAAGTCACTCCGGTTGGTGAAGGCGAACCTGTGCTTGATGAGAACGGCGATCCTGTCATATTCCATGATGAGAGCGGTCGTGTGGATGATTTCGAACTCCGCAAATACACGCAGTGGGAGATTTATCCTGAAGGCATAAAGGGTATGGACACCTGGACATTCTATGAAGGACAGGAATATACTGTAACTTTGGTCTCTTATGAGGATATGAATGCATGGAATGCCATGACACCATTGTTCCAGACTTCTATTTCTTATGTTGGTGCGGCTGAAGCTGTCAAGTATTCTGATATCATACTCGAAAGCGTTACCCCGTCTCCTGACGCTACAAATGTGGACGAGATGCCAAGCTCTGAGAACCCCGTGGCTGACTTCACTTTCAGTGGGTTGGTTGACGTGACAGAGGTGGCTGCTGCAGGCGGACAAGGAATGGGGCTGGTGTCGCTCTCTTATGAGACTGAGGACGTGGACGGCAAGACCATAGTGCATGTCACTCTGGAAGGAGGTGCTAACGATGCATACATAACCACTTATGTGGGGGTGAAGGAGAGAGGAACCGGATATGGCCTTAATGACGAGGATGGAGAATTTGCCGGATATTTCAGTGTGGCCAACAGCGCATATACCATAGATATGCCATGGGCTGACGGCCGTACGATAGACTACCTGCTCACTTACAGCGATGCAGATCCGGCTGAGGGCGCTAATCTGACTGAACTTGACACTGTGACATTCATGCTTGGCGGCGGGGGAGATCCCGATGGTGTGTATTATGTCAACTATAATGCCACTGCAGGCGTTTACAACGAGGCAGGCGAAAAAGTCCGTGACCTGTTGCTTCAGAAAGATGCGGAAGTGATGGAAAAAGTCATCGCTACCGTATGCGAGGCCGGAAGCGTGAACCATGAGGACAACAGCGGCACTCCGTCTGTATTGACAGAGCCGGGACTGTATACCATAAGGATAGACTCCATGGCTTTGGGCGATGGAAGCTTTGACCCGAATTATCCTTGGATGGTCAGCATGCAAGGTGGCAATATAAAAGGACGTTGCAACCCCACATGGACGTGGACTGTCAATGTTGTGGAAGAAATAGTGGATGTGGTAAGTGTTGATCCTGCACCTTACAATGTAAGCGGTGAGTTTTGTAGCGAGATACCTGCACAAATAGAAGTGACAATGAGTTCTGCAGACTTCACCGTATCTGCCGCTAACGTGAGATATGGCATGAACATAGTTGAAAATGTGGAGTCTAAGATTGATGGAGCTACATTGACATTGATGCTTGCCGAGACAGCGCGTGCAGAAAGCCGGATTGTCATTACCGTTGCGGCTACGGCTAGTAATGGAGGCGCGCCGATTATCTACGGAGCTGAAGACGGCATGCAAAATATAACTCTTGTTTATCAGACAGAGCGTAACAAGTTTGTGCCTACCGCCATAACGCCTACCCCCGGAGAGGAGAACATCATAGGAGAACTCTCAGACATAATTATAGACTTCGATGGAACAATAAGCAAGATCAATGATGAAAATGTGCCGACAGTGACAGATGCGGATAACAACGACTATGAATGCTCCATTGATTTTGATGCTGAATTGTTCAACCGTTGCCATGTGAAACTCTCATCTGCGATAATTGCAAAGGGTACTTACACCCTTACCATACCGGAGGGTACTCTTTTCAACGACACTTATGACTTTGGCTTCACCAGCGAGGCAGGCGAGCCGGAAGGCGATTTATATAATCCTGAGTTGGTATATGTGTTCTATGTAGACCGTGATAGTGTGGTGGCCATTGCTGCCGATGCCGATGGTAATGTCAAGGTTTATACCGTAGACGGCGTTTTCGTTGGCGAGGGAGCTGCTGCCGACATGCTCGGCAGATTGCCGGAAGGCATTTATATCATAAACGGCACGAAAGTGGCTGTGACGAA
>DVIH01000005.1 GCA_018711405.1 Candidatus Avibacteroides excrementipullorum
AGTTACAATTGACATGTGAATTAGACTTGTTATAATTTAGCCAAACTAAATTATAACAATACATATAACAACATAATACTCAATCAAAACAGAATCAGCTGGCGGATACATATTGTCTACGCAACAGAATATCAACCAGCATGTAGACAACCATATATAAATGACCAGAATATTCTCCGCCTTTGTACAAAACAAACAGCACTACGCTGCCCATGAAAAGCCGCAGCCTAAATCATATACAATCGTGCGGACAATGAAAGAGATATTCTATTTTCAATATCCAAAAATTATCCGTAAGTTTGGATGCTTAAATCAATTTACTGCAAAAAATGGAAAAGAAAATTGTTTTGATAACAGGCGCATCATCGGGCATAGGCAGAGGATGCGCACGCAAATTTGCTGAAAACGGATATAAGGTCATAATCAACGGACGCAATCTCGAGAAGCTGGCCGATGTAAAAAAAGAACTCGAAGACAAATACAGAGCCGAAACCTACGTGCTGCCTTTCGATGTGAGAGACAGGAAAGCCGTAACAGAAGCTCTGGCATCGCTGCCCGAAGCATGGAAAGCCATAGACATACTGGTGAACAATGCGGGGCTTGTCATAGGTGTGGACAAAGAACACGAAGGAAACCTCGATGAATGGGACGTGGTGATAGACACTGACATAAAAGCCCTGCTGGCCATGACGCGTATGGTGGTGCCTGGCATGGTGGAACGCGGACGGGGACATGTCATCAACATCGGTTCCATAGCAGGCGACTACGCATATCCGGGAGGAAGCGTATACTGCGCATGCAAGGCCGCAGTAAAAATGTTGTCGGACGGACTGAGAATCGACCTGGTAGACACCCCGATAAGGGTGACCAACATCAAGCCGGGACTGGTGGAAACGAACTTCTCGGTGGTGCGATATCGCGGAGACAAGAATGCCGCCGACAACGTATATAAAGGAATACGCCCACTCGATGGAGATGACATAGCCGAAGTGGTATATTTCGCCGCTGCCGCTCCGCAACACATGCAGATAGCCGAAGTACTGGTGATGCCCACCAATCAGGCCACCGGCACAATAGCATACAGAAAACAATGATACTCACATCAGCCTGTTGCCATGACATAGAGATGGCAACAGGCATTACACCGACACATGTCAAATGACCGAGCAACTCATAATAGACCTCAACGGGATGGAACAGCACATGCGCATCATCATCTCGTGCATCATAATCATCGGAGCATACGCCATAGACTTTCTATGCTGCAAACTACTGGCTCCCCTAATACAGAAAATAACACACAAGACCTCGCTCAGCTGGGACGACCACCTCACCGATAACAAGGTACTGCACAACGCATTTCACCTCATACCGCCCATAACATTTTATGTGGCTCTGCCGTTGCTGTTCCCCGAAGAACTGCAATGGACATTATTTTTACGTAAAATATTCTCCATATACATCATAGCGGTGTCATGCCGCCTGGTGTGCGGATTCATCAGCTCCCTCTATGTCATATCAAACGAGACCGACATACTGAAAAACCGCCCCATGAAAGGCGTGTACCAGATGCTGAAAGTTGTGGTCATCTGCATAAGTATCATACTCATCATAGGCGTGCTGTTGGAAAAAGACTTTACTACCCTCATTGCCGGACTGGGAGCCTCAGCAGCCATACTCATGCTGGTATTCAAAGACACCATAATGGGAGTAGTGGCCGGAGTACAATTGTCTGCACACGACATGCTCCGTCCGGGCGACTGGATAATGCTCGACAAATACGGCATCAATGGCACAGTGACCGAAGTATCGCTCAATACGGTAAAAATCAGAAGTTGGGACAACAGCATAGTCACCATACCGCCATACGTATTGGTGAGTGACTCTTTCAAGAACTGGCGCGGTATGAGAGAAAGCGGCGGAAGACGGGTGACACGTACCGTTTTCATAGACATAAACTCCATAAGATTTCTTACAAATGAAGAAGCCTCGAAACTTTCCGGCCAAGGATGGGCCAAAGACATCAACCTGTCAGACAAAACAGTAAACCTGAATGCTTTCAGAGCTTTTACTGAAGACTATCTGCGCAACCACCCGAAAGTAAATGGCGAACTTATGCTAATGGTCAGACAACTGACTCCCACACCGGAAGGCCTTCCGCTCGAAATATATTTCTTTACGACCGAAAAAGACTGGGTGCCATACGAACATGTAGCATCGGACGTCATGGAACACATATTCGCCTTCGTTCCTGTTTTCGGTCTGAAAATGTTCCAACGTCCCTCCGGCGATGACATGACAAAGATGGGCAAGTTTGTTTGTTAACCTGCGCATTCTTTGTTTTAAACAGTATTAAATAAGATTAGATTCATTAAAAATTTAAATATCCATAAGTAAATATATTTACTTTTGCAACAGTCTGACACATGTGTCAGACTGTTTTGTTATACAAAGAATTAAAGCCTTAACACATATATGAATTCTTACAAGATAGGATTAGATATAGGTTCTACAACAATAAAAATAGCTGTTATCGATGCAGACAACAACGATATGATATATTCTGCATACGAACGGCACAATGCGAAAATAAAAGAAAAGCTGTCGGAACTTCTCGCCGGCCTGTATGACAAGACCGGAGATGCCACGGTCAGCATACACGTGACAGGTTCAGTAGGTATGGGCGTAGCTGAAAAATGCGGACTGCCGTTCGTACAGGAAGTAGTGGCCGCCACATATTTCGTAAGGCATAAATATCCGCACATAAAAACACTTATCGACATAGGAGGAGAAGACGCAAAAGTCGTAATGTTCAATAACGGAAAAGCATCCGACCTCAGAATGAACGGCAACTGCGCCGGAGGAACAGGAGCATTCATCGACCAAATGGCCATATTGCTGGACGTGCCGATAGAGGAACTCAACAAGCTGGCCGAACAATCCAATCACATCTACCCCATAGCATCACGTTGCGGAGTGTTCAGCAAGACAGACATACAGAACCTTATAGCCAAAAACGCATCACGCGAAGATATTGCAGCCTCTATATTCCACGCTGTTGCCGTACAAGTCATAGTCACACTGGCTCACGGATACGACATGACACCGCCCATACTCTTTTGCGGAGGACCGCTCACATTCATCCCCGCATTAAGGCATGCTTTTGAAAACTACCTGAAACTAAGCGGCAATGATATCATACTGCCTGAAAACAGCAATCTGCTTCCGGCATGGGGAGCAGCCCTCTCTGACACAAACACGCAACAGTTTGCACTGACGGAACTCATAAACCTTATAGAAAAAAAACTCGGCGAACACGTAGACCTGCACCACACCCTGCCGCCAATATTCAAAGACAGAAACGAATACGGCAACTGGGAAAAAAGGATGATGCAATACAGCACAAAGAAAAACGATTTCCATGCAGGCGAATACGCTGTGACCATAGGCATAGACTCAGGTTCCACCACCACCAAAATAGTGGTGCTCGATGAGCAGAAACGGTTGATGTACTCATACTATCACACCAATGACGGCAACCCGGTCAAGACTGCAGAAAACGGGCTGAAGCTATTCCACGAAGAATGCGCAAGACGCAACGCCAAAATAAATGTAGTCGGCAGCTGTTCCACAGGCTATGGCGAAGACCTTATCAAAGCCGCATTCGGTTTCGACAACGGGATAATAGAAACTATGGCCCACTATATGGCAGCCAAAGACATAACAAAAGACGTGTCATTCATCCTCGACATCGGAGGACAGGACATGAAAGCCATATTCGTCAACGACGGAATCATTGAACGAATAGAAATCAACGAGGCATGTTCATCGGGATGCGGCTCTTTCATAGAGACTTTCGCAAAATCTATGGGATACGACATACAGACTTTTGCACAGAAAGCCTGCGAAGCCAATAACCCATACGATCTCGGCACACGATGCACCGTATTCATGAACTCTAAAGTAAAACAGGCTTTAAGGGAAGGCGCAGGAGTGGAAGACATCGCAGCAGGGCTGTCATATTCCGTCATAAAAAACTGCCTTTACAAAGTATTGAGAATAAAGAATTTCTCGGAACTCGGCGAACACATAGTCGTGCAAGGCGGAACCATGAAAAACGATTCAGTGGTGAAAGCATTCGAACTGCTCACCGGAAAACCGGTTTTCAGAAGCGACATGCCAGAACTTATGGGAGCATTGGGATGCGCCATTTATGCAAAGACACAAGCCAAAGGCAAAGGATTGCCGCTCGGCGAAATCATAGACAAAGCCAATTATGCGACCAGACAGCAACAATGTCACGGCTGTGAAAACAACTGTCTTGTCACAAGATACAAGTTCGACAACGGAAACACATATTTCTCTGGCAACAGATGCGAGAAAGTATTCACCAACAAAGGCGGAAACAGCACTCGCGGCACAAACGTATATGAAAAGAAGCTGGAGCTGCTGTTCAACCGTAATGCAGAGACCGAGCATCCGCTCATGACCATCGGAATCCCGCGATGCCTGAACATGTACGAAGACTATCCATTCTGGCATACCCTGTTCACATCGGCCGGAATAAACGTCATACTGTCTGCCCCGTCAACCATGTCGAAATACGAGACTTCGGCAAATATGGTAATGTCAGACAACATATGTTTCCCGGCCAAAGTGGTACACAGCCACATAAAAGATCTTGTTACGAGACATCCTGACAGGATATTCATGCCATTTGTCGTGTTTGAAAAACTTCACGAAGGAGCAAACAGCTACAATTGCCCCATCGTAACAGGATATTCGGAAGTGGTGAAAAGCGTACACGACACCGGCATCCCGATAGATTCGCCTATCATAAACTTCAAAGACACAAAACTGCTATACAAACAGTGCAAAAAATATCTTGCAGATTTGGGTGTCAAAAAAAACATTATAGAAGATGCTTTCATGAAAGCCTTGCTTGCCATGAACGAATATGAAAGCAACATCACGGAAGCAAACGAAGACATATTGCACGACGATAACGATAGGCTCAAGATAGTTCTTGCCGGACGACCTTACCACACCGATCCGCTAATACAGCACAAACTGTCGGACATGATAGCGGCAATGGGAGCCGATGTCCTGACCGATGATGTGGTCAGAGACGAAAACTTATCGTTCAAAGAAGCACACTTCGTTCCGCAATGGACATACACAAACAGGATTCTGAAAGCAGCCCAATGGACCGCCGAACAAGACAACAACGTGCAGTTCATGCAGATGACGTCTTTCGGATGCGGGCCGGATGCTTTCCTTACAGACGAAACGAGAAGCATCTTGAAAAGACACGGGAAGACAATGGCTTTGCTCAAAATAGACGATGTGAACAATATCGGTTCCATAAAACTACGGGTCAGATCCGTACTGGAAAGCCTAAGACTATCCATAGGTGGCAACTGCATGCAAAGAAACGAACCGTTCGCCACTACTCCGGCTTACACATCAGCAGACAAAAAACGAAAAATAATAATACCGTTTTTCACGCCATTCATCTCTCCGCTCATCCCCCCGCTTATGGAACTTGCAGGATATGAAGTGGAAAACCTGCCGCTGAGCGACAACAAATCTTGTGATTTAGGCCTGAAATATGCCAACAATGAGGTATGCTATCCGGCCACTCTGATAACAGGTGACATAATAAAAGCGTTCGAGGAAAAAAGATATGATCCAGCCACCACATCAGTAGCAATAACACAGACCGGCGGACAGTGCCGGGCCACAAACTATATATCTCTTATAAAGAAAGCCTTGACCGAATCAGGATATGACAATGTACCTGTCGTCTCGCTGACATTCGGCAGCGGACTGTACAATGAGCAGGAAGGATTCAAGGTCAATTGGTTCAAACTGCTGCCCATCATACTTGCATCCCTCATTTTCAGCGACTGCATAGCCAAGTTCTATCATGCGTCAATTGTGAGAGAGACCCAAAAAGGCGCGGCAGAAAAACTAAAAGACAAATATCTGGCGCAAGCCGCAAAGCTAATCACGCACAACGACAAAGACGGCCTCACAACACTCCTGTCGCAGGCAGCCGAAGACTTCAACGCCATATGTAAAAAAGACGAATACCATCCCAGAGTAGGCATCGTGGGCGAGATATATCTCAAGTTCAATCCTTTCGCACAGAAAAACGTATGCAGTTGGTTTGCCGAACATGGGATAGAAGTAGTCCCGCCCATGCTGACAGATTTCTTCATCCAGAGTTTTGTCAACATCAAAGTAAAACAGAAAGAAAACCTCGAAAAGAAAAAAATGCCGGACTTTATCGTAGACATGCTATATAAAATGGTATGGAAACGTATAAGGCAGATAAGCAAGGCCGCAGAAAGGTTCGCCCTGTTTACTCCTCTAAACGACATATTCAAAGAGGCCGATGAAGCCAAAGACATCATCAATCTCTGTGCACAATTCGGCGAAGGATGGCTGCTGCCGGGAGAAATAGTATCCATGTACAAACAGGGCATAAAACATATTGTCAGCCTACAGCCATTCGGATGCATAGCCAACCACATTGTGGCAAAAGGCGTGGAAAAAAGAATCAAACGTCTATATCCGGATATAAACATGCTATACCTTGATTTCGACAGCGGAGTGAGCGATGTGAACATTATCAACCGACTGCTCCTTTTTGCAAACGATATGATAGAAAAAAACAACAATGGACAACATAGAACAAACCATAATCAATACAGCCAAGCAACTGTTTATTGAAAAAGGCTATACCGATACGAGCATGAGCGACATAGCCTCACGCGCAGGCATCAACCGCTCTACCCTGCATTATTATTTCAGGACCAAGGACAGAATGTTTCAAGCCGTATTCGGCTCCATCGTATCTGCATTTTTTCCGAAAGCAACAGCTATCATACTTGATTCAGATACCCCGTATATGGAGAGGATAAGCAAAATACTGGATGAATACATGGATTTCCTCATACAAAATCCGTCATTGCCCAAGTTCGTATGCGAAGAGATTAACCGGGATGTAGACAACCTGATAGATTCAGCCAGATTTATCGGACTGGACAGACTCATGATGCAAGCCAAAAACACGCTTATCAGAGAAATGGAAGCGGGCAATCTGAACAAAGTAGATCCGCAGATAGTATTCATGACATTCTACAGCATGATGCTCTATCCTTTTCTGGCAAAGAACATGCTCATCACTTTGTTTTTGGACAAGGAAGAGAATTTCCAGCCGTTGATGCAAAAATGGAAGAGCCATATCATCAGCCAGATGAAAATGATGCTTTGCCCTATGTCGTGAAGCAAGATGCCGGGAAAGGCTCAGACTACATCATCTCATCCTGCGAGGAGGCATACCGGGACGAGCCTGACGCGGAGGCGTGAAATTATTCAAACGATAGATGAACTGTACCATGACATAGCTGCCTACGGCATTTGTTTCAGTATCGAGTATGTAGTTAAACCCTATCGTCCTGGTGCGATTGGCTTGCTGTTGCAGTATGTCAAAAGCCTTGACCATTACTATCGCCTGCTTCTTTTTCAGGAACGCTTTGGACAACTGCATGTTCCACAACAGGAAACTGTCATCGAAACCGCCACTGTAACCGCGCCTTATAAAATAATTGAGATTGGCGGCAAGAGAAAGATCCCATGGCAACTCCACGTTCAGTTCCGAAAAGAGCGTGTAGTCGAATGTCTTTCTTTCATTAGATTCATTCATGTTATTGACAGTGCCAGCGTAGCGGAAATCGCCCCCGCAAGAGAAAAACAGGTTATCGTTTCTGTATGAAAACGATGCGTTTTGCGAGAAATTGAAATAATGAGTATAACTTTTTGGAGCCTTGTCAGAATCGGACATCACGCTGCTGAAACCCACCGCCTGCCTGTAGCCCGCATTTGTCGAGGCCGATACATTAAGCTTCTTGTTCTTCAGCGCGGAGTTGAAAAAGAAAAAGGCGTTTGCATTCCAATTGCCGTTGATATTCTCCACAAAACTTTGCCTGGCTCCGGTCTTGCTGTCATAAGTTATACGGTAAGTCTTGCCATTGGTTGTGTTGCCGGCCACAAGATTGAGCATCATGCTGCGCTGCGCTGCCATATTGTAATCGCTGAACGACATCACGAAGCGATTGACAAACATCGGTTTGAGCGAAGGATTGCCGAAACGCATGTTCATCGGATCGCTTATGTCTATAATCTCGCTCATGTCAAGCACTGACGGCGCCTTGCTGTAACCGCGATAAGACAGATGGAGTTTCCTTTGCTTGCTGTATTTCACCATGAAATCGACCGTAGGGGAAAAGTTCCAGATGACCTGCGACAACGGTTCCCGCTTGTTCAACCCGGCAAGAACTTCGGTGACTGATGACTGCGGCACTGCCGCTCCTCCTATGCTATACGAATATTTGTCGCCCATGTACCGCAACTCCACACGCATTTCATTCTCCACATATCTGTTCTTGGTCTCGTTGCTGGCCGAATCTTTCCATACGGCCATGGCATATTTCCGTTCGGGGAAACGGCTCGAATAGGAATTACGGTCGCTGAACTTATAGCTCAGACGCAGAAAAGCCTTTTCCCACAGAGGTTCGGTATACGTCACTTTCACATTGAAGTTGTTCCCCCAATTGTCATCCACAGTCATCCTGTCGGATATGGAAATGCTGTCGGCCTTATAGAAAAACATGGTGCTCAACATGCGGTCATCGCCATTGCCGTCATTATGACTGAAGTCTGCGGCAAGCATCAGATTGCGCCCTTTCTTACGGAATTTCCTGTTCACATGCAATCTTCCGCTCAATTCAAGTTTCCTGTCATACGCTTCCGACAAGGATATTTTGGAATTCACATGCATCTCATCTTCAAACATGTCCGAAGCTCCCGCACTGTTGCTCCCGGCTGTGGCATAACGGAACTTGGGAGCAAAATGAATGTCAGTCATGCTGTCAGGCTTCCATTCCAGTTTGAAATTTGCCACAATTGCATTATTGTAAGAATCCGACTCGTCTTCGCTGCGGGTCAGCGATGCAATGTCTTCCGAGTGATACATTTCCATGTTTCTCTTCGTCTCCACTTCCGTGCGGTTGCGACGGAAATGCACATCGCCGTTGAAGTCCACCTTTTCTGTTCTGACGTTCCCGTTCAGCCCGGCCATGACAACCGAATTCACGCCTCCTCCGGCATTTCTTATCGCCCGGCTTATATCGTCATCCTGCGTATTGGTAAATGAAGCCACTACCGAAAGGTTGTTGTCGTGCTTGAACCTGTTGAGCATTGCGCCCGCGTCATATTTGTCGTCCGTGCCATATCCTCCTTCTATATTGCCGAACCATCCTTTCTTCATCCCGTCTTTGACCTGCACATCGAGCACAGTCACCTCCACTCCATCGTCAATGCCGGTGACACGCGCCTCGTCAGTCTTCCTGTCATAACTCTTGATTTTCTCCACCGCCTCCGAAGGCAGGTTCTTAAGCACTATTTCCGGATCATCTTCAAAAAAATCCTTGCCATCGACCATTATCTTTTCCACTTTTTTCCCGTTGAACATGATCGAGCCATCATTATCCACCGAAATGCCGGGCATTTTGTCTATCAGCTCTCCAAGTACGGCACCCTCTTTGCCGCGAAACGAATCGGCATTGAATATGGTCGTGTCATTGCTAATCGAAACGGCAGGAGCCTCGCCGGTGATGACAGTCTCGCCTATGAGCACGGCATCCTCTTCCAGCACTATGCGCCCGTTGTCATACTCTTTCTTTTGCGTGGTGATTTTGAGCTTTATCTTTTTCGTCTTGTAACCGAGATAGGATATTTCAAGAACATAATCTCCGGCCGATGACACTTTCATGCTGAACCGCCCTTTCCCATCAGTAATGCACCCGCCCACAGACGTCGAATCGGAGCTGCTCTTAAGCAATACGGCAGTATTGGACAGCCGTCTGTACTCATCGCACACCGTGCCTTTGACCACATACGGCTCAGACTGCGCCCAAGCCCCTATCGTGCATAGAAAAAGAAACAGAATTAAAGATAAACCCCTTATCCGAAACATTTTGAGATTTTTCATTCAAAAGATGTCTGCAAAGATATCTATATACGCACTCTGAATGGGAACATGTTTTGTTTTTTTATCATTTTATTGATATTTTTGCTTCCGCATAACAAACGGCATGACCACATGCAAGAAAACAGACTGACTTTCACCGATGACATAAGACACACATTCCGACAGGCCATAGGTCGGGACAGATATGACCATACATTCATCATAACAGACCACAACTGCCTCAGGCTGTGCCTGCCGTTGCTTGATGCACATGACATTCCGTTCATATCTATCGAACCGGGAGAGGAAAACAAAAATCTGAAGTCGCTCGCCAAAATATGGAAATATCTGTCTGACAACAAATGCACGCGGCATTCGCTCATAGTAAACATAGGCGGCGGAGTAATAACCGACATGGGAAGTTTTGCAGCTGCCACGTTCAAAAGGGGGACGGCACACATCAACATCCCCACCACGCTGCTCGCCATGACCGATGCCTCGACAGGCGGAAAGACCGGCATAGACTTCAACGGGCTGAAAAATGAAATAGGATGTTTCTCTGTACCCGAAGAGACAATAATATACGCCCCATTCCTGAATACTCTCAACATCGAAGCAATGCTGTCGGGATATGCCGAAATGCTCAAGCACGGACTCATAGCCGGAATGAGGCAACTGACAGGCATAATGCAGTTTGACATGACGCAGCCCGACTACACAGCCTTGCAGACATTGATAAAGGAGTCGCTGGAAATCAAGACCGGCATAGTGCGGCAAGACCCTATGGAAAACGGATGCCGGAAGGCTCTGAACTTCGGACACACCATCGGTCACGCCCTCGAAAGCCTGGCTATGGAGACAGGACATGCCGTGCCGCACGGATACGCCGTAGCATGGGGCATGGTATGCGAACTGTATCTGTCGGCCGTCAGGCTCTCATTCCCCACAGCCATGCTGCACCAGATGACGAAATACATCGCCAGTCTTTACAGCAGGTTCTATTTCGACTGCAAGCAATATGACAGAATCTACGATACTATCACACACGACAAGAAAAACACCGGCGACCGCATCAGCTGTACCCTGCTCAAAGACGTAGGCCGGTACGTCATAAACGAAGAAATAAGCAAAAACGAAATATTTGAAGCGTTGGACTACTACCGCGAATGCATGTGAAGCCCCGATGCCGGCCACAAAAATGCTCCATGCACACCCCGAAAAAGATGTGCGCCATCTTCGCCCGGGATGGCGTATATCTTCACCCGGGATCGAGCCGATCATCGGCGGGTATCGGCTCGATCCCGGACATGGCTTTTAAAGCCTGCTACGGCTATGCCTGAAAGGGTTCAGCTGATGGCTCCCCAGTTGATTTGAATGTTTTTGATTTCTTTCAGCCTGTTCCACAACACGGCATAATAGGGCGACTTATGCTCCGGGTCGGCCGATATGATTTTCTGTGCGGCCTCCTTAGCCGCATTGAGTATAAGCCCGTCTCTCGAGAGGCTTGCAATCTTCAGGTCGAAAGCGATTCCGCTCTGCTGCGTCCCCTCCAGGTCTCCGGGTCCCCTGAGCTTGAGGTCGGCTTCGGCTATTTCAAAGCCATCGTTGGTCTCTACCATTATGCCGATCCTCTTCCGTGTATCTTCCGACAATTTGAATCCTGTGACAAGCACGCAATACGACTGGTCGCCTCCCCTGCCCACACGTCCGCGAAGCTGGTGCAGCTGCGAGAGGCCGAAACGTTCGGCATTCTCTATTATCATGACTGTGGCATTCGGCACGTTCACTCCCACCTCTATCACGGTAGTGGCCACCATGATCTGACATTCGCCGCTCACGAAACGTTCCATTTCCGCATCCTTCTCCGCCGGTTTCATACGTCCGTGCACCTTGCATATCCTGTATTGCGGGAAAAGTCCGCTTATCTTGCGCCATCCGTCTTCCAGGTTTTTCAAATCAGACTTCTCGCTCTCCTTTATCAACGGGTAGACGATGTATGCCTGCCTCCCCTCATCCACCTGCTTGCGGATGAAGGCGTACAACTCGTCTTCGCGCGTATTGTACATGTGTATGGTCTTGACCGGTTTCCTGCCCGGCGGCAATTCGTCTATGACCGACACGTCAAGGTCTCCATATACCGTCATGGCCAGCGTGCGCGGAATGGGCGTGGCGGTCATGACGAGAACGTGCGGCGGAGTGTCATTTTTCGTCCACAGCTTGGCGCGCTGTGCCACTCCGAAACGGTGCTGCTCGTCAATGATGACAAAGCCGAGCGAATGGAAGCAGACCGGGTCTTCTATCACCGCATGAGTACCGACCAGTATGTCCACCTCTCCATTGGCCAGGCTTTCAAATATTTCCTCCCTGCGCTTGCCTTTCACAGAACCGGTCAGCAACTCCACCCTCAACGGCATTCCGCGCAACATGGTCTTTATGGTGTCGAAATGCTGGTTGGCCAATATCTCGGTCGGCGCCATCATACATGCCTGATAGCCGTTGTCTATCGCTATGAGCATGGTCATAAGAGCCACAAGTGTCTTGCCGCTGCCCACATCTCCTTGCAAAAGCCTGTTCATCTGACGGCCTGAGCCAAGGTCTCTCCTAATTTCCTTAATGACTCTCTTCTGCGCCCCTGTCAGCGGAAAAGGCAGGTTGTTTTCGTAAAAGCCATTGAAAGCATCGCCTACCTTGCGGAATATGAGACCTTTGTATTTATGCCTCCTCTCGACCACATAGCTTTGTATGTTGAGTTGCAAATAAAAAAGTTCTTCGAACTTCAACCTCAGCCTTGCCCGCTTCAGCAACTCCGGACTTTCGGGGAAATGGACATTTCTCAAAGCATCGGTCAATGACATAAGACTGTATTGCGACAGGACATCGGGGGTAAGCGTCTCTTCCAGCGGAACGGTAACGGATGCAATAAGCGACTGCTGCATTTTCAAAATAGCGGCTGAGTTGATAAAAGCCCTTTTCATCTTCTCTGTAGTATTGTAAAAGGGCATCAGTCCCACAGCGGAAAGATTCACATCTTCCACCCTATCCACATCGGGATGCGCTATGCTTATCTTCCCCTTAAATTCGTTGGGCTTGCCGAAGATTACATATTCGGTGTTCAAGGCATATTTGCCGAGCACAAACTTCATGCCTTTGAACCACACGAGTTCGATGACTCCCGTCCCATCTGTAAACTCCGCAGTCAGCCTCTTCTTATAGCCTTCGCCTGCCGGTTCAAAAGACAGGATACGCCCTCTCAATTGCACGTAAGGCATCTCTCCGTTAATCTCCGAAACCGTATATATCCTGCTCCGGTCCACATATTTATAAGGGAAATAAAAAAGCATGTCGCCGAATGAAGACACGCCTATTTCCTTTTTCAGAATCTCTGCCCTCTTCGGCCCCACTCCATGCAGGTAGGTTATGTCTCTTTTCAGGAAATCGAACATCACATTCAAAAAAGATGTCAGAGCATGGCCTCTGCCACTTTCAGATCAAACGGGGTAGTAATCTTTATGTTTCTCACATCTCCTTCTGCCAGACTGATACTTGCACCCGCAGCCTCCACCACCGAAGCATCGTCCGTAAAAGATTCGGAATAACCGCATCCGTATGCGCGTTTCAACAACGCCGCGTCAAACACCTGAGGTGTCTGCACCAGCCTGAAACGGCTTCTGTCGGCAGCCTTGCTTCCATGCTCATCGTTTATGACGCGGATACTGTCAGACAGCGGTATGGCAGGAATGGCAGAGCCTTTCGCTTCGGCTACGGCAAAACACCTTTCCAGCAACTCTACTGAAACGAAAGGACGCACGCCGTCATGCACAGCTATAAGGCCTTCATCGGCAGCGGCTGCCAATCCGTTTTTCACTGAATGAAACCTCGTGGCACCTCCCGAAACCACTCGGTGCGGAATATCAAAAGAATATTTATCACACAGTTCTTTCCAATAATCGTAATGGCCGGCAGGCAACACAAGGATGATGTCGGCGGAAGAGTCAAAAAGATAAAACCGCTGCACCGTCCTCATCAGAATCGGCTTTCCCCCGAGCATCAGATACTGCTTGGGCATATCGGCTCCCATCCTCAGGCCTTTGCCTCCGGCCACTATGATTACGGTCTTTTTCATCTCAGAAGCATACCTCCGGCTACTTCATCGGCCACTTGTCTACCTTTCAACGCTTCAACGAGAGTCAAAGCAAATTTGAACGTGAATCCCGGCCCTTTGCCTGTAATGACATTGCCGCATCTCTCCACGTCATTGCCACAAGTCTCCGCACCGGCAAGTTCTTTCTCGAAGCCCGGATAACAGGTCGCTTTCTTACCTTCCAGCAATCCCAGACGTCCATATACCAAAGGTGCTGCACATATTGCTGCAAGATATATGCCCTCTTCGTTTTTCCTGACTATAAGTTTGCGCAAGCCCTCATGGTCATAAAGGTTTGTCGCTCCTGGCAACCCTCCGGGCAAGACTATCATCTCAGCGTCATCAAACGTCTGCTGCGAAAACATCACATCGCAAGCCACTTTCACGCCGTGCGCGCCTGCCACAAACTCTTTTTCCGTTGTCGACACTGTAACAGCATCCACACCTGCCCGTCTCAAAATATCGACAGTACCCAAAGCTTCGACTTCCTCGAATCCTTCAGCAAAAAAGACATAAACTTTTCCCATGATTTCTTCTATTTTAGTTTGAAATTATAAGTGATAGTTCCTCTCTGGTTTTCCACTCCGCCTATGGCATTGAAACGCGCTTTGGTAGCAGCTTTCTCGGCAGCCTTTCTCAAAGCCGTACTCGATGTGTTAGTACGGGCTATGTTTATGCCGGTCCTGACCACTGTCCCTGCCGGATTGACCCATATATCCACCACTACAGTGCCTTCTTCTTTCACATTGTATTCCGGTACGGGCAATCCTCCCGGTCCCAATCCGCGTCCACGCAAATCGAAACTGCCGAATCCTCCCAATCCTTCCGTAAGCCCTCTTGACGAATTTCCATCTTCAGAACCTTTGCGGCCGGCCTTGTCACCTTCTCCTCCTTCACCCATAGACTCTCCGCGTCCGAAAGCTCCGCTTACCACACTGTTGGCACGTTTCTCCCTTTCTATCTGTTTTTCCCTTTCTATTTCTTCCTGTGTCTTTTTCTTCTCCTGCTCTATATCCTTTTTTTTCTCCTCTTTATTTTCCTCCGGCAGGCTCACCGATGGTTCTTCCTGAACAAGCATGGGCTGCTCTTCAACATCGGTTTCCGGTTCCGGTGTCTCTATTTCCACAGGCACAAACTTCTCTTCGTCTCCGCTCCCGGCATCGGCCATTCCGAGCATCACCTCCACTCCGCCTTCAGACTGTGGTTCCGGCTTGTCGATAATGACAAACAACAACAGGATTAATGCCAGCACATGTATAACAGCCGTACCGACAACACCTATAATCTTCGCTCTTTCCTTGTCTGTTTTCACTCCGATACCGTACTCCTGCTACGCGATATTATTTCCCGTCCGGCTTTCTTGTAGCCAGCACCATCTTGAACCGGTTCTCATTGGCAATGTTAAGCACCTTTACTATCTCGGCATAAGGAATCCTCTCGTCAGCATACAATGCCACATACATATCAGGCTGCTCTCCCGCACATTCACGCAGGAAAGCAGGAAGGTCTTCAAGCGCCAGCGGTTGCTCCTCTTCATTGCCTTGAGCTGCATAATAGTTCAAATCCTTGTCGATAACCACCCGCACCAACGGCTTGGCCGCAGTCTGCTCGCGCCCCTGCGGCAATAGCACCTTAATGGCATTGGGCGAGACCGCAGTGGATGTTATCATGAAAAATATGAGCAACAGGAATATGACATCCGTCATGGAAGCCATACTGAAAAGCGGAGTTATCTTTGTTCTTCTCTTCAATGCCATGCCGCAATCTCCTATTTCATTTCCGGAGAATTGATCATATCCATAAACTCCACAGATTTCGACTCCATCTTATTGACCACATTATCCACCTGGCTGACAAGATAGTTGTAGGCAAACAAGGCTATTATGCCGACAATCAGTCCGCCCACTGTGGTTATCATGGCCTCGTATATGCCGCCCGACAGGACGGTTATGTCCACATTGTTGCCGGCATTGGCCATCTCGTAGAAAGCCCTGACCATGCCTGTCACAGTGCCGAGAAAGCCTATCATGGGAGCGCCTCCGGCAATGGTCGCCATGACACTGAGGCCTTTTTCGAGTTTCGCCACCTCTATGTTGCCCACATTCTCTATGGCGTTCTGTATGTCGCCGGCCGGACGTCCTATCCTGGTTATGCCGCGTTCTATCATCCTGGCCGACGGTGTCTTCTCGTTCTGGCAATATCTGATGGCGGCTTTCATCTCATTGCTGCTTATATAATCCTTTATCCGCTCTATGAATCTCGGATCCTCCTTGCCTGCTTTTCTAATTACATACAGTCTTTCGAAAAAGATATATATGCAAATGACCGACAAGACGGCAAGCACTATCATGATCCATCCGCCTTTTACTGCCATGTCAAGCAAGTTCATACTGTCGGCCACAGGCTGTTGCGCTGCGGTCAATGCCGGTGCATCGCCTGCCGGCGTTCCTGCAACAACGGTCTGCAATAACAAATTAGGTAACAACATATATTATCTTCGTTTATTCGTTTACAACATTATCATCTGTCAGGCAAGCTTTATAAGCTTTTATGGCTGCTTCCAGCCCCATATAAAGAGCATCGCATATCAATGCGTGGCCTATCGACACCTCATCTATCCAAGGGATGTTCCTGTGCAGGTATGCCAGGTTGACCAGACTGAGGTCGTGCCCGGCATTAAGCCCCATGCCGAGTTTTTTTACTATCGTGGCGGCCTCCACAAAAGGCGCGACAGCCCTTTCCCTGTCTTCCGGATAAAGCGAGGCGTAAGGCTCGGTGTACAGTTCCACACGGTCTGCGCCGCATTTGGCTGCATGCTCTATCATTGCGGCATCGGCATCTACAAATATTGATGTCCTTATGCCGGCACGTTTCAGAGTGTCGAGCACATCGTTAAGGAAGCTGAAATTCTCTTTCGTATCCCAACCGTGATTGGAAGTAAGCTGGTCGGGGGCATCGGGAACAAGAGTCACCTGCACCGGCTTCACCTGAAGCACCAAGTCGAGGAATTCCTTAGTGGGATTTCCCTCTATGTTGAACTCCGTCTTCAACATTGGTTTCAAAGCAAAAACATCCGACCTCCTTATGTGCCTTTCGTCCGGTCTGGGATGCACCGTAATGCCTTCCGCCCCGAACCTCTCGCAATCAAGGGCCGCTTTCAACACATCGGGATTGTTTCCTCCTCTCGCATTGCGCAATGTAGCGATCTTATTGATATTGACGCTG
>DVIH01000049.1 GCA_018711405.1 Candidatus Avibacteroides excrementipullorum
GGCCTGCATGTGGACGGCAGCCACAACTTCATGGTGCCTGTGGACAGCCTTGACATACGCCCGTGGGCAGCCGACTTCACAGTAAGTTTCACCATAGATTTCGACTCCATAAAGGACAATGCCACGACCTCGCTGCTCGGCCTGCGCAGCCGCGAATGGGACGGCACCGACAAGGCCGACAGGGGTACGCTGTGGGTGGATTGCATAAATGACAACGACACGATGTACCTGAAGTGCGGTTTCCGCTATTTCTATGGAATAGGAGAAGACACGATAGAATTGCCGGCGGATTTCAGCGGCATCCATACAGTGGCATTGACGCACGGCACAAGCCACATAGCTGAAGACTACATAGACAGAGGCAATTATTCCACCAAGCTGTTTGTGGATGGAAAATTTGTTTCTGATATAAGAAGGCCTGTATCAGACTTGTGGTGGCGCGAAACATCCCATTTCGTTATAGGCGGAAGCCTGTCTGACGCTCTGCCATACAGCGGCATGCTTTATGACTTCAAATATTACGATGCGACATTAAACGAAGAACAGATGGCATCGTCATCGGATATAGAAAATGAGAATTATACAGTTCCCACCTGCCATTGGGACTTTTGGAACATGACTGCTGACGAAGCCTCCGATTCTTATTCGAACAAGGGAACTATGCCCGGACTTCAAGCCTTGACAGGCGATTTCCTGTCTGATGATTTCATCCCTGTAATCAACAAAGACTATGAAGGCTTTGACAAGGATTCCACACTCACTTTTTATTACGGAAATGGTTATGAAAGGGGAGGAACTTGCCTTACCATAGATATTTATGCATTTTCAGAAGCAACCGGTTTATATGAAAATGTCTATAGTACTGTTTATCCATATTTTGATTATATTCTTACCGATCCTGAAGGCAAATATTTCAATGCCTTGTGTGATAAATGTGATTTGTCTGAAGCATATGATGTGACCGATGGCATTGAAGCAGGAGACTTGTTTTATGGCGATAGTATTTGCAATTCCAGCATGGCAAGTCTGTTTTGTTGCAATCCAGGTGATACCGTGATAGACGTATATTATGCTGACGGACGCAGAAATATTGTAACTCAACAGGTGGCATATACGTACTTATGGGCAAGAGGCGAAAATTGTCATAATTTAGATGACGACAAAGACGTTGAAAACGGCATTTCCGGTTCTGTATACTCAAACGACCGTTATATACAGGGATTGGGATGGGTAACATTGCATTATGCAAGAGATGTCTATCACCTCCGCATGTTAGAAAACGGAAATAAATGCCTGTTTGCCAATCCGATGTATGCCACAGACTTTGTAAGGAGGATTTATGGAAGTCAAGGCAACTCCGTAGAAGATGCCGAATCCTCTCCCGCCTCGTGGCACCTGCCATCCACTGTGGCAAGCAGCGAACTTGCCATAACGGACAACAGCGGCAAGCCGGTCTGTCCGGACAGGGTATCCGTCACCTCAATAAGCGGAACGGTATATCGGTGTGCAGTACGTGATGGCGGCACGGTGGACGTATCGTCGCTCCCGCAGGGCTTCTACCTGCTCACGGCCACATGCGGTGATGTGACGCAGACGCTGAAGTTCATAAAGAAATGAGCGACAGATTTTATCGCTAACATCACAATGAAATGCGGCGTGCAATCGGGTATTCCCCACTTGCACGCCGCATTTATATCTTCCCCTGAAACTGGGTGCTACATCAATAGAAAAGGTATCTGGTATCTTTTATCTCGGCACGATCCATCAAATCGGCATAGAAACTTCCGGCATAACGTCCGTACATGAAAGACGCTTTGTCCATTTCCGACTGGAGGTCGAACTCTCCGCCACCTTTCGACTGATTGTAAACATCGAGCACATAAACTGCCGCGTTACCCTTGATGGGAGCCGTAGGCACATTCAGCCCGGCCTTTACAGCCGCACCGCTCAACACCGGTTCCTGTGCGCCTATGCGCATCACAGATGCCGGAGCAGAGAATGTGATATGTTTCAATGTGTCGCTTATCACATTATCCAGCGACTTGTATCCGTCAAACGAAGTGATATTCTTAGCTTTCAGGTCGGCAATTATCTTCTCCGACTTCTTGTCTTTGAGCACTTCCGACATGAGCATGTCGCGTACATTGTTCATAGGCACATATCCCGGTTCGTATTCGGCAGTAACCGCCACTACCAGCATCCTGTCGTTGTCGCCGCAGTCGTATATCTGCGAGATGTCTCCCGGCTTGGCCGAGAACGCCCATTTCAGAGCCTCGCGCGAACCTCTAATGCCGCCAACATTGTGAGCATTGCTCAACACGTTTTTGGACTCGAGCAGACGATAGCCGTTGCTCTCGGCGTTCTTTTCAAGGTCTTCCAGAGTAGAGTTGGAAGCGATGAAACTGCTGAATTTGTTGTATTCGCTGTTGTAGGTGTCTTCGCTGAAATCGACAGTCCTTTTCAAGACAGCCACTTTGTATTTTTCTTTCGTTCCTTTTTTCGACATCACATCGGTTATGACATAGAGGTTTCCGACTTTTGTCTTCAACAGGTCTCCTGCTTTCGCCGAATATATCTCAGTGAAATATTTAGCGTTCTCAGCATCCACCACACCGTATGCCAACTGGGTAGACGTCAGCCACATGCTATCCGGAGACTGTCCGTAGTCTCTTGCTATGTCGGCCAATTTGGAACCGCCTTTCACTGCATCATAGAGGCTGTCGCACAATGCCAGAGTTCTGGTTTCGGTCTCAGCTCCCACCACCACGCGGCGAATCAGCACTGAGTCGGTCTCGTTTTTCCGGTCAAGCAGTTTGAATACATTATACGTATTGTCCGATGCATTGAAATAAGGTCCTACCACTTTGTTGACCTCAGCTGTTTCCAGTCTTGACTTCACATCGGCGGGGAAAGCATTTTCAGCTCTCAGCATATCCACATAAGGCGTGGTAGTACTCAGTCCTCTCAAGTAAGCATCATAGCCGTCTGTCATTCCTGCCATTTCAGCCGCAGCCTTGTCCATTTCGGCCATCAGGTCATCTTTGTCTTTCTGGCTGGCAACGACACGCACTTCTATATACTTAATGTCACGGCCTTCATACGGCTGTTTGTATCGCTGATCCTTATATTTGTCATAGAGTGCTTTCAAATCGCTGTCGGATACAGAGACAAGCGAATCGGCAATGGAGGTATAAGGCACTGCCGCAAACAAAGCGTCATACTGGTTGACTGTGCCGTTGAAATTGTCGGCCGCTTCTACCGGGTTCGACATCATGGCAGCAGACAGCATAGCTACATATTTGGAATAAAGCAAATTGAAAGTCAACTGCTTCTCTATGTTCTTCCATTGCTTGTATATGACATCCAACTGCTGTGCATAGGCTGCCGGCAACGAATTTCTGTTGGTGGTATAATCTACAAGGAACTTGTTCAACAAGTCTTTGTCAAATCTTCCGGTCTGAGGATTGACAGCGACCTGGAAACCCGACAAGAGCGGATCCGTGCCCTGCTCGATGACGTATTGCAATTCTTCATCCGAAACGGCAAGTCCCACCTTTTCCGTTTCTGCCGACAGAAGCTGCTCGGCAACGAAAAGGCTCCACACCCTGTCGCGCAACTGTGCCAGCTGCTCTTCCGACAAAGAACGCCCGCCATTGTTCATTTTCTCAAATTCCTCTTCTTCCTGAACCATGACCTGATAGTCCATGATAGAAAGAGATTCACCATTGACTTCCCCCGCATGCATGTTTTGTCTGTGGGGTTGGATCGCATTCCAGGCATCACCCACCAGGAATGCAAATAGCGCAAGACCTATGACTATAACCAAAAGAGGCCCTTTGCTTCTGATTGTTCGTAATGCTCCCATTAATTGTATTTATTTTTATTGTTTATTTATATTACAACTTTATAAGGCGCGAAGATACAAAAAAAGTGTATTAAGATTGCATTTGATGCGATAAATTTCTAAAGAAGTGTGTTTGAATGCAGTCTGAAACGGCTCAGCAACGTTCCGACGGCTCATCTTTCAACCGATGCTGTCGGCCGCAGCCTCGTCCGGTTCATCTTCATCCTCCACATAAAATATGCCTGTGATATTGTTTATCACATATTTAGTCATATCCTGGTTTGACTCGAATCCGTAACCGGTGATTATCTTATCCAATTGGGTTATTTTGATGTATTCATCTGAATAGATTTTCTTTTTGCTTTCGTCCCAATTTATCTTGTCTGTCTGGAACCGCTCGCCTTTCACATTATTGATGTCAACATTGTTTTTCAGCGTCCATAGTCTTTCATTCGTATAATAATATGCAGTATCGGCAACAATACTGGCCTCTACATTGTGCAATGAATCGAACTTCTCCAGATATATACCTTTCTCAAAAGCCCAATAAGGTGTCTTCTTGCGATCATAGACCAGCCATTCGTCTGCAAGAATCTTATATCTAATCACGCCCGAATCGGAAATGAGTGTCTCCACTCCGTATGTCTTCATGGCAGGCAGAGAGTCGCGCTCCGTTATGGCATCGGCCATGCGTTTCTTTTCTCCGCCGCATGCGCAAAAAAACACGAACATGACGGCAAACACCAGTCTTGCCGTCATGTTCGTTAAACCGTTAAGTTTTCGGGATAAGCTAAAATGCATAGTTATTATTTACACCTTATCGTAGTCGATTCGCCAATCCAACCGCCGATAGTTATACGGTCTCCTGCATTATAGCCCTGCATGAACAGTTCTGTCTTTGAAGGATAATGTGCAGAATATGTATTTATCAGTCTGTTGGCCTCTTCTGCGCAACTCGGATCTACATTTTTAGCCTGCAACAGTTTGTCTACCGCAAGGCAATAGGTACATGCATTCATGGCCGGGTCATCGCTCCAGTTAGGCGCAGCTGCATAAGCTTTTGCTATAAGCAGATACGGGTCACCATAAGCGGAGTTGAACTCTA
>DVIH01000050.1 GCA_018711405.1 Candidatus Avibacteroides excrementipullorum
GCAGTGGCCAGGCTGCCCCCGCCGTTGTTCCGCACATCTATTATAAGCCCGTCGCACAGTCCGAGCAGATAGAGCATGTCGGTCAGGTTGCCATTGCCTATACCGTCTGAAAAGCTGGAGCAATAGACATAACCTATATTGTCGGTGAATATCTTGTACGTAAGACTCCCCGCTATGCTGTTTTCATCTGTTTTACCCAAGTAGAGGCTGTGTATGCTGTCATTGAAGTTGGCCGGATAGTCTTCATACCACTTGTGATATCTCGACACATCGAAAGAGGAAGATATGTTGACATGCCCGTCCTTCAGCTCATTAGCCATTTCCGAGAGGACTTCAAACAATGGCAAAGCCGGCATTCCCGGCACTATCCTCCCGGCATACTCATCATGTATCTTGTCCCAATCCACATCCTTATATCCGAAGAAACAGTAATGCTCGTCCAATATCTTCCACAAAGCCTCGAAGTTGCCCTGAGCATCATTGTCAAACTGTTCTTCGGTGATGCACGATGCCAGTGAAAGGCTCATAGACAAGACCACCAGCACCTGCAACAAATATCTCTTCATCGTGTCCATATATATTTCTTGAATCCTATTAGAAAAGACTGTGTGTAATAATGCGTTTTCAGATTATTGACAGATGTCTGGTTCACATCCCACATATATCCGAAAGAGAGCGTGAGGAAATCAAAACGGACATCTGCCGTTATCCTGTTTTTCATTGACGGACGATTGTGAAGAGAAGCGAAACGCACCACCCCATCCCTGCTGCCCTTCTCAAACATTTCATAATAAGACAATCCATAGACCGGACTAAACACCGCGCCCAGCAACGGCACATCCAGTTTGTATTCCAAATCTATCCTGCGTTGCCTGATGCTGAAACTGTAACCGGCCAGAAAAGAAGCGTCTACGGAATATGATGCGCGAGCCGATGCGGGATTGTTGCCATTATGCGGGTTGTACAGCCCGCCTACTGCCAGGTCGGAAGCCCCGCCGCATTCCACACGCCAACCGTTGCGATTCAGCAATTCATATCTGACGGCATAGTTCCAGTTGAAAAGCAGAGCATATTCCCTGTAACCCGATTTGTTTTCAGGCATGGAAGCATCGATATCAAACGAGTTGTCGAGCATGATCCTGCCATTACGCGCTGCGCTCCTCCTTATGTCGCGCACGAAACGCAAGTCGAACCCTTTATATATGAGCGGCGACAGATAAGTATCGAGCACATCCTGCCTGCCGAATCCGAACATGGTGCGCACAGTCTTATGCCTCGCTCCTTCAAATCCGTTTCCATCCTGCGCCGCCGCCCCGCCGCTGCACGCAAAAAGCAACAAGGCGGAAAAGAACACGGCAAAGCCGCATTTAGTCTTCATCGCCATAATCGAGTTGCAGTTCGTTACCCTCATATTGTTGCTGCCCGTCCGACGTTTCTTCCGATTCAGGTTCAATCTCTGACTCCTCATGCCTTATCGGTTCCAGCTCTGTGACCTCATTCACGGCAAGTACGGTAACACGCTTACCCTTTGCCTTGTAACTTTTCACTCCGACGTAATCGGCTGCATCCACCACAAGCGGCTCCCTGAATGCATCATCTCCGCCAAACACCACTTTGAAACGGGCAAAAGGTTCATCGGTCAAAGCCACCAGGCGGCTGTCTTTGTTCTCGCCCATACAGTTCTGCTTCTTGGACGTATCTTCAAACATAAATCGCTTCAGATACAGATACCCGTTCTGCTCGGCATCATAAAGCACAGCCGTCCACACCTTGTCGGGCATGAATTTTTCCATCACGAGTATGTCATCGTCATAATGGTTGGACTGGTCGAAACCGGTAGTTTGGAACGAACCGTCTTTGTAGACTACCAGTATCTTGTCTTCGCTTTGAAACTCTCCGAGAAATTCCCCGCGCCCGTCATAATTGAGCCTCAGCACATCCCTGTCAAACCATACATCGCGTCCGCCAAGAGTGGATGCGCCTTTGTGCTTGAGCACAATGCTTTTCACCGGATTCTTTGTCAATATGTTTCCCCAAGCCTGACGCCCCTTAATGGCAATCTTGCTGAAATCGGCATCAAACACATCTTTCTTAATATGCGGGTTGGAACGGAGCAGCACCTTGACCACTTCCGCCTCGCCGTTGGAGTTGGCAGTGAAGTACTCCACCCTCGACCCTTCGGTCTCTTTCGTCAGGTTGTATTCCTTGTCGCGCGTCACCCCTGTTACGGCAAAACGTTTTATATAGTATATCCCGTTCTTACCGTCACGGTATATGGCATTATAAATGGTGCGCTTGTCATTTTTCTTGAATATGGCTATATGGATGATGTTCTTGCCCACAAACTTCTTGTCGGATACGGGTGTCACCACATAGCGGCCGTCTTTGTAGAATATTATCACATCATCCAGGCTCGAACAGCAGGCCACAAACTCATCTTTCTTGAGCGACGTGCCTATGAATCCCTCATCGCGGTTGATGTAGAGTTTCTCATTGGCCTCAGCCACCTTCGCTGCCTCTATATTGTCGAAATTCCTTATTTCCGTGAGGCGGGGATGGTCTTTGCCATACTTTTCCTTCAACATGGCGAACCACCCGCATGTATATTCCACCATATTGGCGAGCTTGCGGTCGATGTCTTCTATGTCCGACTTCATCTGCGCTATCAGTTCATCGGCCTTGTCGGAGCTGAAACGCAATATGCGCTTCATCTTTATCTCCATGAGACGCAATATATCGTCTTTCGTCACTTCGCGGACAAACAGATGAGCGAACTCCTGCAAACGCATACCGACATGCGCGCAGGCCTCGTCTATGGAAGCGGCGTTCTCAAACTCCTTGTCCTTGTATATCCTGTTTTCTATGAAAATCTTTTCGAGCGAGGCGAAATGCAGTTCTTCGAGTATCTCATCGCGGCGTATCTGCAACTCCTTGCGCAACAGATTCATGGTGTTGTCTGCCGAGTATCTCAATATGTCGCTCACCGTAAGGAAATGCGGCTTGTTGTCATAAATCACGCAACAGTTGGGAGAGATGGCCACCTCGCAGTCGGTGAAAGCGTATAGCGCATCTATGGTCTTGTCTGACGATGCCCCCTGCGCCAGGTAGACAAGTATTTCAACACTCTTCGATGTATTGTCATCCACCTTGCGCACTTTTATCTTGCCTTTTTCCGCAGCCTTGAGGATAGAGTCTATCAGCGTGGAAGTGTTCTTGCCGTAAGGAATCTCGGTAATGGCAAGCGTCCTGTTGTCCACCTTGTTAATTCTGGCCCGCACCTTGACCGAGCCTCCGCGTCCGCCATCGTTGTAACGGCTCACGTCAACCAGACCGCCTGTGAGGAAATCGGGATAAAGCGCAAACGGCTCACCCCTGAGGTAAGCTATGGCCGCATCGCATATCTCGTTGAAGTTGTGCGGCAATATCTTGGAAGACAGTCCCACCGCAATGCCCTCCACACCCTGCGCAAGCAGTAGCGGGAACTTGACCGGCAATATCACCGGCTCGCGGTTGCGTCCGTCATAAGACAGTTTCCACTCCGTAGTCTTGGGATTGAACAGTGTTTCAAGGGCGAACTTCGACAGGCGCGCCTCTATGTAACGCTGCGCCGCCGCGCTGTCGCCCGTATATATATTTCCCCAGTTTCCCTGCGTGTCTATCAGAAGATTCTTTTGTCCGAGCTGCACTATGGCGTCATATATGGAGGCATCGCCGTGCGGGTGAAACTGCATGGTGGCTCCCACGATGTTGGCCACCTTGTTGTAACGGCCGTCGTCTATCCTCCTCATGGTGTGCAGTATGCGCCGCTGCACAGGTTTCAGTCCGTCATATATGTGCGGCACGGCACGCTCAAGGATGACATAGGAGGCATAGTCTATGAACCAGTTCTGATACATGCCGCTCAGCTGGTACTTCACCTCGCCGGCTCCTCCCGCCGGCACATAGTCGGAATGCTCCTGAGTCTCCCGGTAATTGTTGTCGGTTTCGTCCATAAATAGCGTATATTCTTATCTTAAATTGGGTATAAAGGTACTGAGATTTATCGGATGGGAAGCGGTTTTTGCAAAGAAATTCCCCGCCGCGCTTAAAAAAGGCTCTGAAAAGGCATAAAAAACCCGCCGCCGGTGTATACTGCATCGATGGCGGGAGGCTGCAATATGTTTACCCTGTTCACATCCTGTTTCTTTTATATTTCATTCCGACACTTGGCTTATAACACTCTGCCGCAACGGAGTCGAAGTTGTCGGCCAGATAGTCGAAACAGGAGATGATCCTGCCGGTCAGGTCCGCAACGTCTTTGCTGCCCGAAACAGCCCGAAGCGACGGCTCCAGCCAATAAATGCGGTCCACATTCACAGCCAGGTCCATCCAGTAGTCTCTCGGTCCCTGTCCGGTCTTGCCCAGATAGTCGAACATGTACATCCACATCATCCAATGTTCCGCAAGCTTTTGAGGCTTGTTGTATCCGCCCGCTGCAATCATGGTCTCTCCGTCCACTGCCATACGTATCTTCTTCTCGCTCAGCTCCCTGTCTTTGAAAGCATCGTATATCTTTGCGGAAGGCTTTTCCATATTTGCCGCATTGTCTTCATATACTTCGCAGGCATAGTCCAGACACAGGCTTTTCGCCAAGTCATTGGATGTCCCGGACATAAACCAAGAAGCGTCACCGCCCGCTGTCCCCCATCTTCCGTCATCACCCACGCTCATTACCACCATGACATCTCCGTCTCTCCAGTCGCCGACTACAGTGCTGCCAAAACAGAAGCTGTACACGGGTACGAACTCCAACCTGCCGCCTGGCATCAGCGATTCAAAATAGCTTTCATCAAAGTTCTTATATATCTCATTCACCTCATCCGCGCGTCTTTCGTAATAATCAGCATTGTCTGCCAGGAAGCCCGCGAAATCGGTCTTGTCATAAAAGTCCTTGAGCAGGTTGCCAAAGAGCATTGCAGTAGTCTTTCCAGCGCCCTCTACAAGACAAATCTCATCAAGCATTTCAATATCCGCATCGGGCCTCAAGACTATGTTGCCTTTGTCCCATGTCAGAGATTTTGTCATGACATATACATCATTCAGATTAAGCGCAATGGCACTACGCCGGAAATCACGCATAAAATCAATGAGCCTGTGGTCGGCAAAAGGCGCAAGCCTGCTCTCCACTTCCGCTCTCAGTTCAGAGGCTACAGCACCATATCCGACCATATAGAAGAAAGCATCCTCACCCGTACGGAATCCGTCCTCCGGCGGCACCGTATCGCGCGACATCACATAGGCCAGCCCGGCCAGTTCAAACAAATCATTACGCTGCAAGTTGACAGACGACACTGCCTGGCACGCAAACAGCAATGCAGGCAACAATAAAGCCACTTTTCCCATAATCTGCAAATTTAACGGTTACACTTACAATCCGCATTTCCGGACATCTCGTGTGCAATATAGGTAAAAAGCCCGATATGCCGCAAATGTGTAAACATTTATTACCCCCCCCTTAACTCTATTTAACTCAGCACGTCAGAGAAAATCAAAGACAGCCATTGCCACCATAAGGACAGAGGAGAGAAAAAATAATCCTCCCCTCCGTTTATAATGAGAATAAATATAAGATGTGTGCCAGTGTCTTTACGGAGAGGAGGCCCTGATATAAAAAATGTATGTCCGTCAAATAAGGTTAGAGCATCATAGATACGCGACAAAAATATCTATTATTACAATGAGAAAAAAACGTGTTTTCGCAAGAAAGAGATATCCTACACTTTTCCGAGACTATCCGGCAATAAAATTGCACTATCATGCCGTTTTTATTTGTGCGCGATGACATCTGCCGGCACCCGGAAACCATGCGGACAAAGATCGGCTCGGTATCGGGTCGGGATGTGCGCCATCTTCGCCCGGGATGGCGTATATCTTCGCCCGATACCGAGCCGATCCCCGGCGGGGTGAAAACGGGGCAGAAAGTTTGCATGAGAAGCACGCAATTTTAACCGGAAGTTTTATTGGCAGAAACCGTTCTGTTGCATATTTTTGCATACTGACAAAAACATTACAGCCATGAATGAATATGACATAACGCACGATGAAGCGCAACATGAGTTTTACCTGACCGAAAACGGCATGAAAGCATACACCCAATATGCCCTGACCGACACGAGCCTCGACATACGCCACACCATAGTGCCGCCACAGCTCGAAGGCAAAGGCATAGCTGCGGCACTCGTAAAGGCCGCCTACGACCACGCCCTCTCAAAAGGTCTGAAACCGCTGGCCACATGCTCATACGCCGCACGCTGGCTGGAACGGCATCCGCAATACGGCGGCTGCAAAAGCAGTGACTGGCACGAAGGCAGCTGCGGGCTGTAAGAAGCAATGAAACACAAGATATGAAACGAATAAGAATTTTCATAAGCAGCGTGCAAAGCGAATTCACCGAAGAAAGGGCCATGCTTTGCCATTACATACGGACCGATGCGCTGCTTGGCAAATTTTTCGAGCCGTTTATTTTTGAGGAGGTCCCTGCAAACGAACTTCCCGCAAGCCATGTGTATCTGAAAGAAGTAGAATTGTGCGACATATATCTGGGACTGTATGGCAACCTGTATGGATATGAAGACGAAACAGGCACATCGCCGACAGAACACGAATATGACTTGGCAGCTTCGTTGCACAAATGCCGGCTGATTTTCATAAAGAGCATAGATGAAGATAAAAGGCATCCCAAAGAAAAAGCCCTAATCAGAAAAGTGGAACGCGACATTGTACGTAAGACATTTGTAGATGCCGATGGTTTGCGCACCTCCGTATATGCTTCTTTAATCCGATATCTGGAGGAAAAAGAATACATCAGATGGAAACCGTTCGATGCTTCTTGCGACAATGGAGCGACACTCGACGATTTGGATGAGAACAAGATGAAAAACTTCATCCACATGGCCAGAGCAAAAAGGAACTTTCCCCTTTCCGTCGACACATCTCCCGCAACCCTGCTTGCCCACATGGATTTGATAGACAACAACGGGAAAATAGCCAATGCCGCAATCCTTCTGTTCGGCAAAAAGCCGCAAAAATACTTCATCACATCAGAGATAAAATGCGTCCAGTTTTATGGGAATGTAGTGGAAAAGCCAATGCCGGCGTACCAGATATACAGAGGCGATGTTTTTGAACTGATAGATCAAGCCACAAGTTTCGTAATGAGCCGCATAGACAATTGGGTCGGGACACGTACGGACGAAGAAAATGCATCTGTATCAACGCATCCCGAACTGCCGATCGATGCAGTAAAAGAAGCCATAGTAAATGCCGTGTGCCATAGAGATTACACAAGCAATGCCAGTGTACAGGTAATGCTGTTCCGCAACCGTTTGGAAATATGGAATCCGGGCTCACTCCCGTACGGACTTACCGTGCAAAAACTTCACGGCCCGCACAAGTCACTACCGGCGAACCCGTTACTCGCCGACCCGATGTATTGGAATGGATATATAGAAAAGATCGGAACAGGCACCGAAGACATTATCAACAAATGCCGCGATTATGGCTTGAAAACACCAGAATTTCATCAAGAAGAAGATTTTAAAGTCATCATATGGAGAGCAGCAGAAAGTCAAGACGTTCCAAAAGCGATCCAAGACGATCCAAAAGCGATCCAAGACGATCCAAAAGAATTAGCAAATCTGGTAAATTTAATAAAGAAAAATCCCTCTATTTCAAGAGCAGAACTTGCAAGACAACTTAACTTAAGCGAACGGCAAGTCCGCAAAATAATGGATCAGTTACGAGCTGAAGACAGACTGATACGAAGAGGCGGAAAAACAGGACAATGGATTATAACAGACAAGCAACGAAACACAAGATAAAAACAATCATACGATGAACAGAAAACACTTTTTATTAATCTCCGCGCTGCTTCTGGCAGCAATGCCGGCCGATGCACAAGACACCATAAGGCAAATGTACGCAGGCACGCCAATAACAGTCTACAAACCGGTAATGAATGACAGTGTGAATGCCAACGGAGAGACATTCGCCGCAAAAGACCTGCTCGACACCTACATCCCGCTGCGCATGGACAAGTCTTCATGCTCGCAGATAGAAGCCGACGAGACCGGCTATTTCAACATCCTAACGGATGCAAGCCACAGTGCCATGTGCATGACAGGCACATCGGTGAGAAGCGACCGCTTCATGAAAGGCAAACTGTGCATCACATCTCCATGCATGTATGAGGTGTTCGTCAACGGCAAATCCGTACTGACCAAAGACACTGCCGAAGACAGCCTGTCGACAGCCGCCGACAAAGAAGTGCCGCTGACTATGGAGCCGGAAAGAAATTATGACATACGCATAAAACTGCTGACGGAAGCCGGAGCGAAAGCACCCGCCGCCATGAAGTGCGAAATCAGAAAAGACAAAGGATATGAGGAAGCTTCGCTCAGCATTGCCCCTGACCTGAAGAAACGCTTCATGCTGGAAAACACCACTTACTACAACGGTGTGAGAGATGTGTCATTGTCACCCGACGGGAAATACCTGCTCACGCTCACCACATACGCCTATAGCAAAGACAACACGAGATACGAATACAAGTTGCGCAATGCCAAGACAGGAGAAATACTGGCCAACGAACTGAGAATGGGCTTGAGCTGGATGCCAAAAAGCAGCAAACTGTATTTCACCGTGAAAAGCGGCAACGGATTTGACATAATGACACTCGACCCTGCCACGATGAAAGAAGAGACACTGCTGCGCGGCGTACCGAGCAACGAATTCACATGGTCGCCCACTGAAGACTACCTGATATTCTACCCTTCGGACAACGGCACGGAGGAAGCAGGGCCGCTAAGGAGGATTCTCACCCCCGACGACAGGATTCCGGGCTACAGGAAAAGGTCGTTCCTGTCCAAATACGACATAAAGAGCGGCACCACGCAGAGGATTACCTTTGGCCGCCGCTCCACATATCTCTGCAGTTTCTCGCCCGACGGCAGAAAAATCCTGTACAACACCTACACCGAAAACACCACCGGACGGCCGCTCACACTCATGTCGGTCTATGAAGTGGACATGCAGGACTTCAGCACCGACACCATCTTCACCGAAGAGCCGTTCATCAACGATGTCAACTACTCTCCGGACGGCAGACAACTGCTCATCATGGGCACCCCATCGGCGTTCGACGGCATAGGGCTGAACTGCGGAGAGCACAAGATTGCCAACGACTATGACATACAGGCATTCATCATGGACATGGACAGCAAAGACATACGCCCCATAAGCAAGGACTTCGCCCCGTCGCTCAACTTCCTGCAATGGAACAAAGCCGACGGATGCATATATTTCAACACCGATGACGAAAATTGCAGGAACATCTACAAGTATGACCCTAAGAAAGACAGTTTTGAGAAACTGCCCCTCGAAAAAGATGTCATAACACGGTTTGACATAGCCGACTTCAATCCGGCAGTGGCAGCCTATACGGGTATGGACAATTCGAGCGCAGGAGCCGCATACCTGTATAACGCAAAAAGCAAAAAGTCAGAAATAATAGAAGACCCGATGCGCGAAACCATCGACGCCATAGAATGGGGCACGACCGAAGAATGGAACTTCACAGCTTCGGACGGCACTGTCATCAAAGGCGAGATGTGCCTGCCCCCGTCATTCGACCCTGCCAAGAAATATCCGCTCATAGTCTACTACTACGGCGGCACCACGCCTACGGTGAAAGGCATTACAAGCCCCTACTGCTCCCAGCTGTTCGCCTCCAGAGACTATGTGGTCTACACCATACAGCCGAGCGGAGCCATAGGCTTCGGACAAGAGTTTTCGGCACGCCATGTCAACGCTTGGGGCAAACGCACCGCCGATGACATCATAGAGGGTACCAAACAGTTCTGCGAGGAGCACCCGTTCATTGACAAGGAGAGAATAGGCTGCATAGGCGCGTCATACGGCGGATTCATGACCCAATACCTGCAAACGCAGACCGACATATTCGCCGCAGCAGTATCGCATGCCGGCATAAGCAACGTGACAAGCTACTGGGGAGAAGGATACTGGGGATATTCATACAATTCGATAGCGGCTGCCGACAGCTATCCCTGGACTGACCCCAACCTGTTCACCAAGCAAGGCTCGCTCTTCAATGCCGACAAGATAAACACTCCCCTGCTCCTGCTGCACGGCACGGCCGACACCAATGTCCCCATAGGCGAAAGCATACAGCTGTTCAACGCTCTGAAGATTCTCGGCAAGACGGTGGAACTGATCACCGTCGACGGAGAAGACCATTTCATCTCCGACTACGACAAACGCTGCCTGTGGCACAACACCATCATGGCATGGTTCGCACGCTGGCTGCAAGACAGCCCGCAATGGTGGGAAAGCATATATCCCGAAAAAGAAATCTGATTAATGCAAAAACGACAAGCGCACCCGGCGGGGTGCGCTTGTCTCATTTATCATCATCCTCCGACAAAGCCCTGTAGCGGGCAGGCGAAATGCCTAAATGCATCTTCACGTATTTGCCGAAAAACGACTGGTTGGGAAAATTGAAATGGTCGGAAATCTCCTTCATCGACATATCCGAATATTTCAAATAATATTTTATCTGCTCTATGGCAAACTCATTTATCCACGACAAAGCCGTCTTGCCGCTTACCCTTTTCACTACTCCAGACACATATTTGGTGGAATAACAGATAAGGTTGGCATAATATGTCACCGACCTGTGATAGCCGTTGTCCTTTCTCACCTCTTCGAGAAACCTTTTGAACACATAGAAACTCCTGCGCGACTCGCTGTCTTCTATGACTTCCTCATCAGCCATGCTGTTGTATCTCAGCATTATGACATCATAGATAAGAGCCGAAAGAAGATTTTGCAGCACATGCTTCCGGCACAGGTCATCGGGAGCGTTCAGCTTCATTTCGATAAGTTTTACGTACTGTTCAAAAAGCGGTATCTCATGTTTAGGATAATGGGTCACCGGAGTCTTATATATATGCATGGCCATATTCATCAATGATTTCTCCGGTATCAGCATCCTTTGCATGAACTTCAAAGAGACTCCCAACATCTTTGCCTCGCA
>DVIH01000051.1 GCA_018711405.1 Candidatus Avibacteroides excrementipullorum
TGACAGTTGCGTGGAAGTCATAGTGGAGGCTTTCAGGATGATGAAGCCTTTCAATGATTTCATCAACGAGGTGATAGACGACTATTACTCCATGCATGAAGATTAATCGCTGCCTATGTACAGGCATATCATGCCTGCTATGACAAGCAGCAGATCGAATGCCTTTTGCTTCAGGTTGCTTTCATGAAACAGCAAGGCTCCTCCCAAAAATGAAACTACCACGCTCGAACGTCTTATCATGGATACCACTGATATCATTGCTCCGTCCAGGCTCAATGCATAGAAATACATGAAGTCTGCCATCGCAAGAAACAAAGGGATGAGCAAGATGGAGTTTCTCCATGTGAAGTGTGAAGATGGTCCTTTCTTCTGTGACAGCCACATAAGCAGTTGTATTGTTCCCACAAAGGGCAATTGGTAGATGTTGAACCATGCCTGTACAGCCATAGGCTCTATTTGTTTCATAAGAAATTTGTCGTACAGTCCGCTTGCAGCTCCGAGCAATGCCGCGAGTATAAGCAATGTTATCCACACGTTGTGTCCGAAGTTTATTCCTTCTTTCTTGCCTGATAGACTTAGCAGGAAGAAAGATAGCAGGGCCAGAATTGTTCCGGCCCATTGCCAGCCATTGAGCCTTTCCTGAAATATTATCATTGCCCCTATCAGTACGAATACAGGCCGCATGGCGTTGATTTGTCCTGTAATCGTCAAAGGCAGGTGCTTTATGGCGAAATATCCGCAGATCCATGATGACAGGACTATAAGCGATTTTATGGCGATGAGCATGTGGTCGTGCGGCTCGATGGCGGGAACGAATACCAGGCTGTCTTTGTTTGTCAGCCCGCAGTGTGAGGATATGATGAATGCTGCAAAAACTGCCGATGACAGGAGTATGTTGATGAACAGGACGGGGAGTACTGCATTTCCGGTGAGCGATTTTTTCTTGGAAATGTCATAAAGTCCCAGCATGAAAGCTGATGTAAAAGCAAGGAGCAACCACATATATGCAAGTCAGAGGAATATGTCTTTATCGTATGTCACTTCGCATAGGAACAGGGCATTGCCCGGCACTGACGAGCCGGCTGAGCATCTGTCCTTTTTCTCGATGATTTGTCTGAATTGCTCCAAACTTGTCTTGCCGCGTCCCACGTCTATGAGTGTGCCGACTATGGCTCTGACCATGTTTCTCAGAAACCTGTCGGCTGTTATGGTAAATGTCCAGTCATGCTCATCGTTTTGTTCCCATTTGGCATGGCTTATGTCGCAGATGTTTGTCTTTACATCGGTATGCAGACGGCTGAAACTTGTGAAATCTTTCTTTCCTATGAGCATCGCTGCCGCTTCGTTCATCTTGCTGAAGTCGAGGGCGTATGACAGCCTGTATTTGTATCTTCCGCAGAAAGGGTCTCTTCTTGATGTGATGTGATATCTGTATGTCCTGGAAACGGCATCGAACCGTGCGTGTGCGTTGGGCCGCGTCTCTATGGTTTTCAAGACTGATATGTCTTTCGGCAGAAGCCTGTTGAGCTTTTCCGTAAATCTGTCGGGCGATGCTATCCCGGCTTGCGTGTCGAAGTGTGCAGGCATGGCTGTGGCGTTTACTCCTGTGTCGGTTCTTCCGGCTCCGGTTATCTCTGTCTTTTCCCTGAGTATCGTGGATATGGCGTTTGCCACAGTCTCCTGTATGCTGCTGCCGTTGGGCTGGATTTGCCAGCCGTGATAGGCTGCACCGTCATAGGCTATGTAGATGAAGTATCTGTGTCTTTGGTCTGCTGTCTCTGTCATTATCTGGCCGTGATATGGAAGCATCCTTGTCTTAATTCGTATTTGATGTAGCAGAGACCGGCTTTTTTGAGGTCTCTCAGCACTTCCGACAGGACGAGTTTCAATTTTTCGTCTCTTTCCTCTTCGCTTTTGCCATCGGGCAGTATCCGGTCGAACCTGTTATAGCTTATGTCGAATGTGGTGCCGTAGAAGTGGGCCGAATTGAGAGATGCGTTCGAGTTGGTTTTCCTCAGTCTTTTCACATCGTTTTTTGTCCTGAGCACGGATGTTACTATTATCTTATGTTTGTCCAGCCCCTTGGCCCAGAGCGAGTCTTGGAAGTTCATGCCTATGGTCATGAGCAGTGCGCTTGCTTTCGGCACGAGATATGGGATGGAGTGTGTCAGTTTGTCTACCGAGTAGTATGGGTTTTCGCCTATGTACATCAGTTTTTCTTCTTTTTTGTCTATGTCTTCTCTGTTGTCTATGGGCGATATGCCTATTTTCTTTGCGCTCGACAGATGCACCTTGTTCAGATCGCCGAAGCTTCGCCGGTAGCTTATCACTCCCTTGATTTTGTTTTTGGGGCTGTCTTGCTTCCATTCGTTGTTGTTGCCGCAAGACGACAGGAGCAGCATCCCGGCGCATAGCAGGAGCAATGTTTTGCAGATGTGTTTCATTGGAGTCATTGTTAGATAGACTGTGGGTTCTTGTTAGAGTTAATGTGACGCAAAAATAGGAAAAATGTGGATATAGTTTGTTTCTGTTGTCTGTTTTCTTTTATAAGTTTGCACCAAGTCTTTGACTGGATAAAATAAAGAAGTTTGATTATGAAGAAGTTTATTGTCATCTTGTGCGCCGTGCTGTGCGTAGTGGCTGTGGCGTATAGCCTTTTGCCTTATTATGCGCGTCAGGCTCTTGTGCATTTTATGCCCGATATTGACGACTTGTATCTGTTTGAGCGCGACACTGTGCATGCGCCGGGTGTCTGTTGGGACTGGGAGTTTTCTGCGGCTTACAACAGTTACTCGCTTGATGCCTGCGACAGTGCTTATATGGCAGATATGGAGACTGTGTCGTTTCTTGTCATAAAAGATGACAGCATTGTCTTTGAGAAATATTACGGCGGATGGAACGATACGTTGACCTCAAATATATATTCCTGCACCAAAAGCATCGTGGGTCTTCTTGCCGGCATAGCCATAGACGAGGGCAAGATACGTTCGGTGGATGACCCTGTGGCTGTCTATCTGCCGGAGTGGAAAGCCGGGCGGGAGAAAGGGGTGACTATCCGCGACTTGTTGACCATGAGCGCGGGGCTGGATTGGGACGAGTCTTATGCGTCGCTGTTTTCCGTGACCACAAGGGGGTATTATGGCAATGATTTGTATGACTTCTGTACGAAGCTGGATGTGACAGACGAGCCTGGCGTGCAATATTCCTACCGCAGCGGAGAGACACAGTTGCTTGCTTTTGCGATAGAGGCTGCCACCGGTACTACTCTCAGTCGATATGCGGAGGAGAAACTCTGGCGTCCAATGTTGGCCTGCCAGAATGCTTATTGGTTGCTTGACAGGGATGGTGGAGATGAAAAGGCTTTTTGCTGCTTTCACACCACAGCCCGCGATGCGGCGCGCTTTGCAAGGCTTATGCTGCGCAAGGGCGACTGGAACGGACAGAGGCTGGTGTCTGAGCGGTATATGACGGAAGCCATGACTCCGGCATCTTATCTGAAAGACCAATGGGGCGAAGGACCGCTGACTTATTACGGCTTCCAGACATGGATCATGCATTACCGCAATCAGGTGAATCCGTATTTTCGTGGCATGTTGGGGCAGTATATCATAGCCATTCCTTCGGAAAATGCTATAGTGGTCAGGTTCGGGCACAAGCGTAGCGATGTTTATGACAAGGAGATGACTCTCGATATTTACCGCTACATGGATATAGCTATGAAAGTGTTGGACACTTGCGGGTAAAGTGTAGTGTCTTTTGTAATAGACGTGCTTGTGGCATATGAAAAAGACCGTCCCTGTCTACAATGGAGACAGGGACGATACTTATAAATCATGATGTTTTCCTTTTGCGAGATGGATTATGTCTTTGTCATTTGGCCATCACTTTCTGTACTGAAGTTGTGTCGCTTTCTGATTTGACTATGTAGTAGCCTGCCGGAAGTTTAAATTCTGCTGTTCCGTCTACGTATGTCCGGTTCATAAGTGTGCCGCCAATTCCGTAGATGGATATTCCGACTGGTTTTTCTGTTGTTATCATGATTCCGCCTTCACAGCTTGTCGCTTTGAAATTGCTTCCATCTTTTCGGCTGTCTTCTACTCCCGATACTGTTCCTGCCACAGGCTTGACCATGTCAGCATTGAGTATTTCTCCGTTAGTCCTGTCTATTATGATAGATACTATTTCCATGTTGTCGGGATTTCTCACCACCGATGGGATGTCAATG
>DVIH01000052.1 GCA_018711405.1 Candidatus Avibacteroides excrementipullorum
CAAATATCTTACTTCAGAGTGGGAAGACGGGGCGTTTGACTGGAATTTCAAGAATTTCAAGAAACTGAAATACAGTAAATTCAAGACAAGCGGACTTGTCAATGAAGAAATAAACAACCTGGCCGAAATATGTTTGGACAATAGCGGGATTGGTATTGACAACATTCCGGATTTGCTCATGCTGGCTTATAATGCCGGAAACTTCGATGACCGTAGCACTATCCAATGCATATACGAAATCCAAGACACATATGTGCGGCTCGACAAGGAGTTGGCAAGGATAATGTCGCTGGTGGAAAAAAAGGTCGGCTCCGGCAATGTGCTGTTTTTTGTCACGTCTACAGGATACGTCAATTCGGAGATGAAGGATTTGAGCAAATACAATATCCCATCGGGCGAATTTTACCTGAACAGATGTTCCGCGTTGCTCAATATGTTTTTCATGGCCAAGTATGGTGATGGAAACTATATAGAAGGATTTTATGGCGATGAGATCTATATAAACAGGAAAACTCTCGAAGAAAAGAAATTGGATTATGAGAAAATCCTGAATGAAGCATCTGAATTCCTTATTACTTTCGATGGTATAGCCGATGTGTTTACGAGCAAAAGATTGCTTTTGGACATAAATATACCGGAACTTTATTTTAAGAGGAATGCTTTCAACAGGGAGCGTTCGGGCGATATCATGATAGAAATATTGCCCGGATGGTCTTCGCGCGATGAAAATTCGTATGTCAACAACGTAAAGAGACTGGAATTTGTGGAAACTCCTCTGTTTTTCTGGGGCAACGGCCTGAAAGCGGACAAACAAGAGGCAGGTTTCAGGGTGGAACAAATAATTCCTACCGTATCAAAAATATTGAGAATAAGATCTCCCAATGCAGCCGCAGGACATCCGCTTTTGCTGAAGAAATGAACGCGGAAATAAAACAAACGTATTTATATGCGGATACATACTTTTGTGTATCTTTGCGGAATCTAAAAAATAACAGGAAAACATAAAAAACAAATAGATATGGGATTTAATGAAATTCTAAAAAAACTTTTCGGAAACAAGTCAACCCGTGACATGAAAGAAATCCAGCCATGGGTTCAAAAGATAAAAGACGCATATCCTGCGATTCAACAATTGGACAATGATGCATTGAGGGCTAAGACTCTGGAACTTAAAGAGTATATAAAAAAATCGGCAAGCGAGGAGAGACGCCAGATTGACGAGTTGAAGAAGCAGGTGGAGCAGACAGAAATAGAAGAAAGAGAACCGCTATTCAACCGTATAGACAAACTTGAAAAGGAAGTACTCGATAAATACGAGACAGCATTGGACGAAGTCCTGCCGGATGCTTTCGCCATAATGAAAGACACAGCCAGACGTTTCGCTGAAAACGCCGAAATAGTAGTTACGGCAACAGACTTCGACAGGGAACTTGCTGCAACGAAAGATTTCGTAAGGATTGAAGGTGACAAAGCCATATATCAGAATCATTGGATGGCCGGCGGAAATGAAATAACTTGGGACATGGTGCACTACGATGTTCAGTTGTTCGGCGGTGTCGTTCTTCACAAAGGAAAGATAGCCGAAATGGCAACCGGTGAAGGTAAGACACTCGTTGCAACATTGCCGGTATTTCTTAATGCCCTTACGGGAAACGGTGTGCATGTGGTGACAGTCAATGACTATCTGTCAAAGCGTGACTCCGAATGGATGGGACCTCTTTACCAGTTTCATGGGTTGAGCGTGGACTGCATTGACAAACATAAGCCCAATTCCGCTGAAAGAAGAAAAGCTTATATGGCCGATATTACTTTCGGAACCAACAATGAATTCGGTTTCGACTACCTGCGAGACAACATGGCGAGAAATCCCAAAGATCTGGTTCAAAGGCAGCACAACTATGCCATAGTCGACGAGGTCGACTCTGTGCTTATAGATGATGCCCGTACTCCTCTTATCATCTCCGGTCCGGTGCCCAAAGGAGATGACCAGTTGTTTGAGCAGTTGAAGCCATATGTGGAGAAACTTGTGAATGCGCAAAAGACGCTTGCCACTAAGTTGCTCGCCGATGCGAAAAGATTGATACCTTCCGAAAATAAGGAAGAACAGGAGCAGGGATGGCTGTCATTGTTCAGAACATATAAAGGTCTTCCGAAAAATAAAGCTCTTATCAAATTCCTCAGCGAGCCGGGAATAAAGAGCGGAATGCTCAAGACCGAAGAAGTCTATATGGAGCAAAACAACAAAAGGATGCATGAGGCTACCGACTATCTGTATTTTGTGATAGACGAAAAGCAAAACAGCGTGGATCTGACCGATAAAGGTATAGACCTCATTACCGGCGACTCAGAAGATGCGTCTCTGTTTATCCTTCCCGATATAGCATCTCAGTTGTCCGAACTGGAGGGCAGAACCGATTTGAGCGAAGAGGAGAAATTGACACAGAAAGATTCGCTTCTCACAAACTACGCTATTAAGTCAGAAAGGGTGCATACTATCAACCAGTTGCTGAAAGCGTATACCATGTTCGAGAAAGACGATCAGTATGTAGTGATAGACGGACAAGTCAAGATCGTGGACGAACAGACCGGCCGTATAATGGAAGGACGGCGCTATTCCGATGGCTTGCATCAGGCGATAGAAGCTAAAGAAAGCGTTAAGATTGAGGCTGCCACACAGACTTTTGCAACTATTACGCTTCAGAATTATTTCCGTATGTATCACAAACTGGCCGGTATGACCGGTACGGCAGAGACGGAAGCCGGCGAATTTTGGGATATATACAAGCTGGATGTGGTGGTTATCCCTACCAACCGTCCAATCCAGAGAAAAGACATGGATGACCGTGTGTATAAGACAAAAAGGGAAAAATATAAAGCCGTGATAGATGAAATCGTGAAGATGCACGAAGCCGGACGTCCGGTATTGGTCGGAACCACATCAGTTGAAATTTCTGAATTGCTCAGTAAAATGCTTCAGGGACGTAAGATAGAACATAATGTGCTGAATGCCAAATTACACCAGAAAGAAGCGGATATCGTAGCCAAAGCCGGATTGAAAGGAACGGTCACGATAGCTACCAACATGGCAGGTCGTGGTACCGATATAAAACTCAGTCCGGAAGTCAAAGCTGCCGGAGGTCTGGCCATAATCGGTACGGAAAGACATGAGTCGAGACGTGTGGACAGGCAGCTGCGCGGACGTGCCGGACGTCAGGGAGACCCGGGCTCTTCGGTATTCTTCGTATCTCTCGAAGACAACCTGATGCGTCTGTTTGCGTCTGACAGGATAGCTTCAGTCATGGATAAAATGGGATTTAAGGAAGGAGACCTGCTGGAACATCCTATGGTGTCGAAGTCTATAGAAAGAGCGCAAAAGAAAGTAGAAGAAAACAACTTCGGCATACGTAAGCGTCTGTTGGAATACGATGACGTGATGAACAAACAGCGTGTTGCCATTTATACCAAACGCCGCCATGCCCTTATGGGAGAAAGAATAGGTATGGACATCGTGAACATGATATGGGACAGATGTGTCAACATAATCGAGAAAAACGATTATGAAGGCTGCAAATATGAGTTCATCAGGCTGTTTGCAATGGATGTGCCTTTCACGGAAGACGATTTCATGAAAGAAAAGAAAGAAACGCTTGAAGAGAAAGCTTTTGACAAGGCTATGGAGAATTTCAAGCGTAAGATGGAGAAAATGGCAGAAGTGGCTTATCCCGTCATCAAACAGGTATACGAAAATCAGGGAGCAATGTACGAAAACATACTTATACCTATAACCGACGGCAAACGTGTGTATAACATACAATGCAACCTGAAAGAGGCTTACGAGACACAATGCAAATCTATAGTCGCAGCCTTTGAGAAAACCATACTGCTCTATAATATAGATGATGCATGGATGGAAAATCTGAGGGAACTCGATGACCTCAAGCACTCTGTACAGAACGCAAGTTACGAGCAGAAAGATCCGCTCTTGATTTACAAACTCGAGTCGGTCAACTTGTTCGACAATATGGTAGATATCATCAACAACAAGACTGTTTCCATCCTGACACGCGGCCAGATACCGGTGCAGGAACCTGATGAAGTAAGGCAGGCTGCTCCGGAGGCACGCCAGCAACGTCCGAAGTACAAGGAAGAGAAAGTCGACCTGGATAATCGCGAACAGCGTGCAGCAGCAAACAAAGACACGAGGGAAACACGCAACGAACCTATCGTCAACGAACCGAAGATAGGCCGTAACGACCCTTGCCCTTGTGGAAGCGGCAAGAAATATAAAAACTGTTGCGGCAAAAACCTGTAACAGATAAATACTGCTCAAAATAAAACTGCGGAATCGGTGAGGTTTCGCAGTTTTTTATTTTTGTCATATTGTCACTTGTGGTCGTGATGCTCCATGTTTTGTCATGTAATGTTGCGTTTTGATGCTTTGGCAAAGATTTTGTAGGGCATTTACTAAAAATGTCTAAATTGTAAAAGTTATGGAAGAGAAGAAAGAACAACATACCGATGCTGCCAAAGAAAAAGCAAACGAAGCAGTGCAATCAGAAGAAAGAAACACAGCCGAAGATAAAGACATGAAGTCGGAAGACGTAAAGACAGAGGAAAATGACGAGGCGACAGAACTGGCCAAACAGCTGGATGAAGCAAATGCGCTGAACGAAGAGTTGAAAGACAAACTGCTGAGACTCCATGCGGAATTCGACAATTACAAGAAAAGAAATCTGAAAGAAAAAGCCGACTTGATAAAGAACGGAGGAGAAAAAGTGTTGGAAAGTTTCCTCCCCGTGATAGACGATTTTGAACGTGCACTCGATGTCATATCGAAATCGGATGACCACAAGGCCATAAAAGAGGGAGTGGAGCTTATCCATGACAAATTCGTAGGCGTGCTGCATAAAAACGGAGTTACCGAAATCGAGACGGCAGGTCTTGCCCTCGATACCGATGTGCATGAAGCCATTGCCATGGTGCCGGCGGAGTCTGAGGATGTGAAAGGCAAAATCATCGATTGCGTGCAAAGGGGATATAAGTTGAACGACAAAGTGTTACGCCATGCCAAAGTGGTCGTGGCACAATAAATAAAAGGATAGATATATGGAACGCAGAGACTATTATGAAGTATTGGGAGTGCCCAAAACAGCTACGGCAGCTGAAATAAAATCGGCTTACAGGAAGAAAGCAGTCCAATATCATCCTGACAAAAATCCGGGCAACAAGGAAGCTGAAGAGAAATTCAAAGAGGCGGCAGAGGCATACAGCGTGTTGAGCGACCCTGAAAAGCGTCAGAAATACGACCAGTTCGGTTTCGCGGGCGTAAGCGGAGCGGCAGGCAACGGAGGTCCTTACGGTGGAGGATTCGGCGGAGGCATGTCTATGGATGACATATTCTCCATGTTCGGAGACATATTCGAAGGCAGCGGATTCGGAGGCTTCGGACGCGGATTCAGAAGCGGCACAGGCGGAGGAGCCAAAAAGAGGTTCAGAGGCACAGACCTGAGAGTCAAGGTGAAACTCTCGCTGAAAGAAATAGCGCAAGGGGTAGAGAAGAAATTCAAACTCAAAAAATATGTGACGTGCGACCATTGTCATGGCACGGGAGCAGAAGGCTCAGGAGGTACGGAAACATGCCCTACATGTCATGGCAGCGGCAGCGTGACGAAGACGCAACAGACCTTTCTCGGCATGATGCAGACGCAGAGCGTATGTCCCACATGCGGCGGCGAAGGCGTAATCATAAAAAACAAATGCTCGAAGTGTAACGGCGACGGCATAGTATACGGCGAAGAAATCATATCAGTGAACATTCCCGCCGGAGTGGAGGCAGGCATGCAGCTCAACATGCGCGGCAAGGGCAATGCCGGAAAGCACAACGGTGTGAACGGCGATTTGCTCATCCTCATAGAAGAAGAACAGCATCCGGAGCTGATAAGAGACCAGAATGACTTGATTTACAACCTGCTGCTCAGTTTCCCGACAGCTGCTTTGGGCGGAGATGCCGAGATACCCACCGTTGACGGGAAAGTCAGAGTGAAGATAGATGCCGGGACACAGCCGGGCAAAGTGCTGAGACTGAAAGGCAAAGGATTGCCCGTCATGAACGGATACGGCAAAGGCGACTTGCTGGTGAACATCAGCGTGTACGTGCCCGAAACCTTGTCGAAAGAAGAAAAGGAAAATATAGCCAAAATGGAGAAATCGGACAATTTCAAACCGAACATGTCATTGAAAGAGAAGATATTCAGGAAATTCCTGCATTATTTCGACTGAACGCAGACACAACAGTCTTGGGATAAATAGTGAAGCCGAACGGATGTAAATGTCCGGTCGGCTTTTTTGTTTGCCTTGTGATGTCATGGAGAGGCGGAAAGCATGCGGATTTTGCCCGTTTCCAGAGGCATCCTGAGACCGAGCCGATACCCGGCGAAGATCGGCTCGGTCTTTGCCAAAGATGTAGGACATCTTCGGTGAAGATGGCGCACATCCCCGACCGGTATCAATCCGATGTCTTTTGCCATGACAGCAGTGCCGGTTTTTTCAATAATCTCGTTCGGGCATGACCAGCCACAACAGCAGGTATATGCCCACGCCGGAAAATGCTGTAAATATCGTGGCAAACAGGTAAATCATCCTTACCGTGTAGGTGTCCCAACCGAAATATTCCGCTATTCCGGCACATACGCCCGCAATTTTTCTGTCGTCAGATCTTGTCAGTCTCATAATATCTTTTGTGTTAATTGTTTGTCACTGAAATGTTCTTTTTGAGCCTCAGGCACTGACCGGACACTCCGGTCGTAAGTCTGCCCTCCATCATCTGCCCGGTGATACGGACGATTGCCGGCATTGATTTGATTCATTTTTTACAGGCTTTTCTCCTGTCTTTCATAATGGAGTCCTTATTTTCCAATGCCCATCCTATCAGCGCATTAATGTGGGGTAGCAAAGAGTGCGCTCGTGCCGTCAGTGCGTATTCCACTCTCGGAGGGACTTCAGGATATACGGTACGGGTTACATAACCGTCATCCTCCAACGTCCGCAGAGACACGGTCAGCATCTTCTGCGATATGTCGGGTATTTCACGTTGCAACTCCTTGAAACGGATGGTCCGTTTGTCGGCCTTGTCAAGCGTGTATATGATTAAAAGCGACCATTTGTCGCATAGCCTGGCCAAGATGTTCCGTATCGGACAATCGGGATATACCGCATTTTCTATCATTGTTCTGTCCATAATATATTGCATTTCAAATCACTTTACAAAAGTAAGCAATATCCCATAATATAGCAACAAACTTTTTTCAAAAATATTTTTTGCCTTTAATCCGCTTAGTTTCAATATTGGTTACCTATACGTAAGTATCTGACATTTAAGTGCCTACTTGTAAATGTGAAATGCTTTTGCCAATTTTGCGCTGCAAAAGAAACTAAGAAACTTTTAGTAACCAACAACAATATTACAACAATGAAAAAGGTATTATTTATTTTGTTCAATCTTTTAACAATTACGACTATGGCACAGATTAAAGGACGTTTCGAGGTGTATGACCTCGACAATTGCAAACTGCATGTGTATTACACCAATGATGCGCTGGGTGATGCAAGTTACATTATTGAAGGTGAAAACACTCTTGTGACAATGGAGCAGCCGTTGTTTAAAGACAATGTGGCTGAATTTGACACATATCTCTCCGGATTGGGCAAACCGGTGGAGAAACGTATTACCGATTATCATGTGGGAGGAACCGGCAACCATGACGTGGTAATGGCTCAAGGTATGCCTGCCTTTGTACAAGGCGAAGTGTATGGAGGTATGATGAAAGGTTTTGCACAGGCGTTCGGTGATGCCATGACAGACCTGCCTACGGGTAAGGCTGCGGAAGTGGCTTTCGGCTCAACGCAGACTTGGGCAGGTGTGACTTTTGAGTTCCGCCACGGTGCGGCATCAGACTTTCCCGGCGCAAGCATTCTGATAGCCGGCAAAGCGTATTATACACATTGGACTCCGGCAAAAGCACACGTCAGCCATCTGCAAATATCTTCCCCGTCTGCCATTGACGCGGAAATAGCAGAAGCGGAAAACTCATTGGCTTCCGGCGCGGAACTGTTCATTGGCGGACATGGCGGCGCGGCCCAACGCGATGCAGTAGAGTTTAAAATCAATTACCTAAGAAAGATGAAAGAACTGTTAAATGCCAATCGTACGGCACAGGCTTTCGTAGACGCCACGAAGCAAGCCTATCCCGGTCTGCCCGGAGAAAACGGATTGGAAGATTTAGGCAAAGCGCTCTATAAATAACCCAATGCCCACGTTATGAAGTTTCGGACGGTATGATATCTGTACCGCCCGAAACTTTTAAAATATGATGGCTATAAGTAAAGGTGGTGCAAGACGTATCCCGCATAAGATGTAAGAATTGCTAAATGTTGCAGAAAAAAGCACGCTGTCTGCTATCCTTAATCATAATTATTAGTATTTTTGCAAGAGAATAAATGTTGATTTAACTTTTTAATACACAAGACAACTATGCAATCAATTGACAAATTTAATTTTGCTGGTAAAAAAGCATTCGTCCGCGTGGATTTCAACGTGCCGTTGGACGATAAGTTTAACATTACGGACGATACCCGTATACGTGCAGCGTTACCGACTTTGAAAAAAATTCTGTCGGATGGAGGCAGCGTCATAATCGGTTCCCATCTGGGACGTCCGAAAGGTGTAGAAGAAAAATACTCTCTTAAACATATATTGGCTCACGTATCCGAGCTGTTGGGCACAGATGTGCAGTTTGCCAATGACTGCGTGGGAGAAGGCGTTGCCGTGAAAGTATCGGCATTGCAGCCGGGAGAAGCATTGTTGCTTGAAAACCTCCGTTTCCACGAAGAGGAGGAAGGCAAACCCAGAGGCTTGGCCGAAGACGCCACCGATGAGGAAAAGAAAGCCGCCAAGGCTGCACTGAAAGTAAGACAGAAAGAATTTGCAAAGACGCTTGCTTCTTATGCAGACTGCTATGTGAACGATGCATTCGGCACAGCACACAGAGCACATGCCTCAACGGCCATCATTGCAGAATTTTTCGATACCGACCACAAGATGTTCGGCTACCTGATGGAAAAAGAGGTAAAAGCCGTAGACAAAGTGATGAGCGACATCGTGCGTCCATTTACCGCCATCATGGGAGGTTCGAAAGTGTCAACCAAGATAGACATAATAGAAAACCTTCTGACCAAAGTAGACAACCTGATCATAACCGGTGGAATGACATACACATTCACTAAGGCGCGCGGCGGTAAGATAGGTAAGTCCATCTGCGAAGATGACAAGTTGGACTTGGCTTTGGACATTGTAAAGAAAGCTGAAGAGCGCAACGTGAAACTTTATCTTGCCATAGACGACAAAGTGGCCGATGCATTCTCCAACGATGCCAACACTAAATTTGTCAAAGCAGACGAGATACCCGACGAATGGATGGGCATGGACATAGGTCCTGAAACAGAGAAATTGTTTGCCGGAGTGATAAAATCATCGAAGACTATATTGTGGAACGGCCCGGCCGGTGTGTTCGAGATGGACAACTTCTCTCACGGTTCACGCGCCATAGCCGAAGCCATAGCAGAAGCGACCAAAGACGGAGCATTCTCTCTGGTAGGCGGCGGCGACTCTGTGGCTTGTATCAACAAATTCGGCCTTGCCGACAAAGTATCATACGTCTCTACCGGCGGCGGCGCTTTGCTGGAAGCCATAGAAGGCAAGAAACTGCCGGGCATAGCAGCTATTGAGAAATAATTCAGGTAAATAACCCGACATAACTCTCGGAACAAGGAGAAAAGCGTAAGTGTGCAAGCGCTTTTCTCCTTTATATTTTTACATAAATTATAAGTGCCGCGTATTGATACTATATTGAAAAAACACTACTTTTGTTTCAGAATTAAAACCTTCTAAAATAATAC
>DVIH01000053.1 GCA_018711405.1 Candidatus Avibacteroides excrementipullorum
GCATGCAAAGGTAATAATAACTGTATACTCAAATTGAAAAACCGGCTAAAAAAAACATTCGAAATATTTTTCCCCATAGCTTTGGGGCTTGTCATCCTGGCATGGGTGTACAAAGACACAGACTTGGGAAACGTCAAAGACATATTCCTGCACGGGATGTCATGGAAATGGATGACTTTCTCGCTCATGTGGGGGATAGCAGCCCAAGTCATACGCGGCATAAGGTGGGAACTGGCTCTAAAGCCGTTAGGCGAACATCCGCAAACCGGCAATTGCATCTACTCCATATTCATATCATACCTGGTCAACCTCGTCATCCCGAGAATAGGCGAGGTATCCAGATGCGGCATATTGAAAAGATACGACAACTTGTCTTTCGGAAAATCGCTCGGCACAGTCATAGTGGAGAGATGCATAGACACGGCCTGCATACTGTTGATAACACTGGCGGCCATAGCCTTGCAACCCTCCGTGTTCATGATGTTTTTCGACAGCACAGGCGTGGACTACAACAACTTCACGGAATTTCTCGGCTCCGGCACGTTCTATGTGTCGGTCATATCTGGCATAGCGGTAATGCTCATGCTCTATTTCATTTTCAGGAAACTGAATGTGTTCAACAAGATAAAAGACACGGCATCAAACATCTGGTCGGGCATAAAAGGCATAAGAAACGTGGACAGGCCGGCGTTGTACATATTCTACACCGCAATGATATGGTTCTGCTATTTCATGCACTTCTACACAGCCATGTTCTGCTTCGATTTCTCACACGGGCTCGACTGGCTCGCAGGCCTGGTCATGTTCGTGGCAGGCAGCATAGCGGTGGTCGTGCCCACGCCCAACGGTGCCGGTCCGTGGCATTTCGCCATCATAAGCATCATGACAATATATGGCGTAAGCCGGGAAAACGCAGGAATATTTGCACTCATAACGCATTCAACTCAAACTTTTTTATTAGTTTTGTTGGGGCTATACGGACTGATACTCCTGCCGGTTGCCAACAGAAAAAGACCGGACAAGAAAAAAGAACCAATAACTAATTAATTACAAAATACTATGAACGATATCTTATCATTGACGCCAAAAGGCGTATGGAAAAATTTCTACGAGTTGTCACAAGTGCCGCGTCCGTCAGGACACATGGGACCTGTCACCGAATTTCTCGTAAACTTCGGAAAGAAGCTCAACCTTGAAACATTTGTGGACGAAATCGGAAACGTAATCATAAGGAAACCGGCCACCAAAGGATACGAAAACAAAAAAGGCGTAATCCTGCAAGCCCACATGGACATGGTGCCGCAGAAAAACAACGACACGGTGCATGATTTCACCAAAGATCCCATCCAAGTGTACGTAGACGGCGAATGGGTCAAAGCCAAAGGCACGACACTCGGAGCCGACAACGGTCTGGGAGTGGCAGCCATAATGACAGTGCTCGAAGACGACACGCTGAAACACGGACCCATAGAAGCCTTGATAACCAAAGACGAAGAGACAGGCATGTATGGCGCATTCGGACTAAAAAAAGAAGACATAAAAGGCGAGATACTCCTCAACCTTGACTCTGAGGACGAAGGAGAACTGTACATAGGATGCGCAGGCGGAGTAGACATCAATGTAGAGTTCAAATACCGTAACGAGCCGGTCAAAGCAGGACACACAGCACTGAGGGTAGATCTGAAAGGGTTGCGCGGAGGACACTCCGGTCTGGAAATCAATCAAGGCAGGGCAAATGCCAACAAACTCATGTTTAGATTCCTGCATGAAGCATCCGAAAAATTCGATGCAAGAATAAGCGAAGTGGAAGGCGGCAACATGAGAAACGCAATACCGAGAGAAGCATACGCCATCATCACATTGCCGACCGACAAGGAACAGGAAGCCATCAAGCTCGTGGCAGAATACGAAGCACTGTTCAGAAGCGAATACGACACGATAGAAGACGCCATCAGCTTCAAAGCTGCCAAAGCCGAAATGCCTCAATACGAAATGCAGAAAGATGCGCAAGACAGATTTGTCAACGCCATACTGGCATGCCAGAACGGAGTGATGAGAAACATACCCACAATACCCGATACGGTAGAGACATCATCCAACATGTCTATAGTGAAAATAAGCAATGAAACCGCAGAAGTGAAACTGCTCACGAGAGGTTCGTGCGACTCCATGAAATTCTTCCTGGCCGAAAGCATAAAGAGCGCATTCACACTGGCCGGAGCCGAAGTGACATTCAGCGGAGCATACTCAGGATGGCAGCCCAACGTGAACTCGCCCATCATGCTCGCCATGAAAGAAGCATACGAAAAGCAGTTCGGCACAGACCCGGCAGTGAAAGTGGTACATGCAGGACTGGAATGCGGCATCATCGGAGCCAACATACCGGGACTCGACATGGTGTCGTTCGGCCCCACGCTGCGTTCGCCCCACTCACCCGATGAGAGAGCATACATACCTTCGGTAAAGAAATTCTACGAATTCCTCGTTGCCACTCTGGAAAACATTCCCGAAAAGAAATAACAGGTAGACATACATCACACACATACGGGCTTTGTCTGAATCGGGCAAAGCCCGTATCGTTTTACATACCGGGAAAAGATCGGCTCGGTCTTGCCCGATGATCGGCTCGGTCATCGCCCGGGATGTACGCCATCTTCGCCCGGGATGGCGCACATCCCGGAAGAAGACAAAAACGGCATTTCCCCAGCAAAGTCCGCATTACAACAAACCATTGACATTCAGAAATATATAGCCACCGCATCAAACCATCTCTAAGAAAAGAGCCTTACGGCATATTAATCTTTGAGGCAACACGATATTTTTCCTATCTTTGTACCTCTTACAACCCAAAAAACATTCTGATGCAGATAAATTTCAACATAGAATACCGCACGCAATGGGGAGAGGAACTGTATGCCACACTCACACATGGCGGCAGTACGACCAGAATACCGTTGCACACCAACGATGGCACCAAATGGCACGGATGCTTCAAAGGCATCATGGCTGAAGGAGACACTGTGAGCTACTATTACAGCGTATTCTTCTACGGCGCAGAAAAAAGGAGGGAATTCACCCAGATAAAACGCACGCTGACCAACATGCACGGGGAAGAACACACGTACAACGTGTTCGACTCATGGAAAGACATACCGCCCATGCGCCCGTTCTACAGTTCGCCTTTCACCGGGATATTCCGCCGGCCGGCCGGAGGCACACAGGAACAGGCACGGCAAACATCGCCCGACAAACTGATAATAAAGGCATACTGCCCGTACATCCCCGATGACAACGTACTTAAAATATGCGGCAACCAGGAGGAAACCGGCATGTGGAACACCGACAAGGCCAAAGCCATGACACCCTCCACACTGCCGGAATATGAGGTGGTGCTCGATGCAAGAAAAATAAAATTCCCCTTTGAATACAAATTCATACTCTACAACGAGCGGAAAAAAGAGACGACCTATTGGGAAGACAACCCCAACAGATACGTATCGGACACATATATAAAAAAAGGAGAAAGCACCGTCATAGCCGACCGCTACGTGCATTTCAACACATCACAATGGAAAGCAGCCGGGATAGCCATACCGGTATTTTCCATAAGGACCGAAGACAGTTGCGGCATAGGCGACTTCGGCGACATCAGGCGACTCGCCGACTGGGCCGAAAAGACAGGCATGAAAATCATACAGATACTGCCCGTCAACGACACCACCGCCACGCACTCATGGCGCGACTCCTATCCGTACAGCTGCATATCGATATACGCGCTCAACCCCGTATACCTCAGCTTGGACAGTCTGGACAGATTTCCGACGAAGACAAAAAACAGGTTCGGCAAACTGAAAAAAGAGCTTAACGCCCTGCCGCAGACAGACTACGACAGAGTAATAAAGGTAAAGGAAGAATACATAGCCGCCGCTTTCAGGCTGTGGGGCAGGGAAACCATGCAGAGCGACGACTACTCCGCATTCCTTGCCGGCAACAGGCACTGGCTCATCCCATACGCAGCATTCTGCACACTGAGAGACAGATTCCAGACTGCCGACTTCACACTGTGGAAAGAATATGCCGAATATGACGAAGAAAAGATAAAACCGCTGTTCAATGAAGACAACGAGGCATACGAGGAAACATCGCTGCACCTGTTCACACAATACCTGCTCGACAAACAGCTGCGCGAAGCTGTGGAATACGCACACGCCAAAGGCATAGTCCTGAAAGGAGACATCCCGATAGGCGTAAACCGTTGCAGCGTGGAGACCTGGACGGAAAAACGATATTTCAACACCGGTTGCCAGGCAGGCGCACCGCCCGATGACTTCGCCAGAGAAGGACAGAACTGGGGATTCCCCATATACGACTGGAACGAAATGGGCAAAGACGACTACCTGTGGTGGAGAAACAGGATGAGCAAAATGGCAGAATATTTCGATGCCTACAGGATAGACCACATACTGGGATTTTTCAGAATATGGGAAATACCATGCGAATACACATTGGGCATAATGGGACACTTCTCTCCCGCCCTGCCGCTGAGCAAAGAAGAAATAGAGGGCTTCGGACTGCCGTTCAAGGAAGAACTGTTCACGCAACCGCACATAACCAACGAAAGCCTCAACCTGTATGTAGGTAAAGATGCGGAAAAGGTTAAATCAGTCTTCCTCGAACTCGACAGGCAGAAAGGCATATACAAATTCAGAAAAGCATTCGACACGCAACGCAAGATCAGCGCATATTTCGACAGCGAGGAGGCATCGGGTTTCGGCAAAAGCACAAAAGCACAGCTGCTGAAACTATCGTGTAATGTCCTTTTCCTGAAAGACCCGTATGAAAAGGGGAAATACCACCCCAGAATAGACAGCCAGAAAGAAGAAGCATATCAAAGGCTGCTCAACGATGCGGAGAAAAAAGCATACAACAGACTTTACGAACACTTCTTCTACAACAGGCACAACCGGTTCTGGAAAGAGCAGGCCATGAAAAAACTGCCGGGACTCACAGACTCGACTGCCATGCTGGCCTGCGGAGAAGATCTGGGCATGATTCCCGACTGCGTGCCGGAAACCATGAGGCAACTCCAGATACTGAGCCTCGAAGTGCAAAGGATGCCCAAACAGTTCGGCACTGAATTCGGCATGCCCGGTTCATACCCCTACTATTCGGTATGCACCATCTCCACACACGACACCTCCACCCTGAGAGGCTGGTGGCTGGAAGACAAGAACAGAACAAAAAGATTCTACAACAACATACTCGGCTACTGGGGAGAACCGCCCGAAGAGGCCACGCCGCAGATCTGCGAGGAGATAGTCAAAATGCACCTGAAAGCAAAATCGCTGCTCTGCATACTGACATTGCAGGATTGGCTGTCGACAGACGAAGACACACGCAACCCCGACATCTATGTGGAAAGAATCAACGACCCTGCCAACCACGACAACTACTGGCGATACAGGATGCATGTCAACGTGGAAAAACTGATTGGCAACGAGAGCCTTTGCAACAAAATCAGAAAAATGATCAGAGACAGCGGAAGATGAGACGCACCGACAAAACAACAAGCCAAAGCAAATCTTTTCAGCATGAAATATTTGCTCGGTAAATATTACATCATTATATTTGCAACACATTAAAACTAACTAATAACAAAGAAAGGAACTTTATTATGGCAATGGAAATCAATGACAATAACTATGAAGAGTTGATAAAAGGCGACAAACCTGTGGTTATAGACTTCTGGGCAACATGGTGCGGACCATGCAAAATGATATCTCCGTTTGTAGACGAATTGGCTCAGGAATATGAAGGCCGCGTAGTGATAGGCAAATGCAACGTGGACGACAGCACCGAGCTGCCAGGAGCATACGGCATCAGAAACATACCTACACTCCTGTTCTTCAAAGACGGCAAACTGGTAGACAAGCATGTGGGAGCAGCACAAAAGCCGGCATTGAAAGAAAAGGTAGAAGCTCTTCTTAAATAAAACCGCTGACAAACTGTAAACGAGATGGCAAACATGGCAGAAAATAACGACGACTTTATGCAGGAGGCATCCGATGACCTCGCTGCTGTGGAATTCATAAAAGACAGGCTGCCGCAGGATTTGCAAGACAAATTCTCGGATGACGAACTGTTTTATTTTCTTGATGTCATTTCAGAATACTATTTCAACCTTGACGATTCCAAAGCAGACAAGGACGGAAATATAGACATCGACCTGTTTGACGTGGCAGACTATGTAGTAAAGAAAGCCGCTGAAGACAAATTCGGGGAATATGACCCTGACGAGATATATTTCATTGTCGATGCCGAAATGGACTTTGCCGAATCGGAAGGAGAAGATTAAGAGAACTTCCCTAAAGGAATAAACAAGTCAGGCTGCCTCTCCGTATGCTTTTGAGGCAACCTGACTTGTTTTAAACCGTCACTTCAGATGTGACCTGAAGAAAGATTCAATCTTGTCAAACGGGATAACAGCCAGATTGTCATAGAGATCCGTATGCACCGCACCGGGTACGATGAACAGTTCCTTGTTGTCGCCTTTCAGCTTTTTGAAAGTGTCTTCGCTGAAATAACGCGAATGCGCTTTTTCTCCATGCACAAGCAATACCGCACTGCGGATTTCATCTGCGTATGCCAGGATAGGCATGTTGAGAAAAGAGAGGGATGAAGTCTTATTCCATCCTCCATTCGAATTAAGTGAACGTTTGTGGTAGCCGCGTGAGGTCTTGTAATAAGCATAATAATCTTTCACGAATTGCGGGGCATCTTCGGGCAACGGGTCGACTACTCCGCCGGCCAGTGCATAATTGCCGTTGAGGTAATCTTCTGTGCGTTGGGCGTTAAGCTGTTTTCGTGTCTCATAACGGGCATCGGCGTTATCTGCCGCATCGAAATAACCGTTGGCGGTAACGCGGCTCATATCATACATTGTAGAAGCGACCGTCGCTTTGATGCGTGTGTCGATGGCTGCGGCATTGACAGCCATTCCTCCCCAACCGCAGATACCCAATATACCGATGCGTTCAGGGTCTGCATCTTCGCGTGTCGACAGATAGTCTACTGCTGCACAGAAGTCTTCGGTATTGATATCGGGCGAAGCTACGTATCGGGGATGGCCTCCGCTCTCGCCGGTAAATGAGGGGTCGAAAGCCAGTGTCAGGAATCCACGTTCAGCCAAAGTCTGTGCATAGAGTCCGGATGATTGTTCTTTTACCGCGCCGAAAGGACCGCAGATGGCAATGGCGGGAAGTTTTCCTGTCGCGTCTTTCGGTATGTAAAGGTCGGCAGCCAGTGTGATGCCGTAACGATTGTGGAAAGTTACCTTGATGTGATTCACTTTGTCGCTTTTCGGGAATGTCTTATCCCATTCCTGAGTCAGATTCAATTTTTCTGTCATGATTTCTTTATTATTTGATTTAGTACTTTGCGCCATAAGGCTTCCTGTGAGACAAAGGCCTGCGGCCATTGCCATGCAAAAATGTTTCAGCGTCTTGCCCATATATTCGATATCATTTGTTTGCATCACAAAAGTACAAGTCAATCATCTGTTACAGTGTAGACGTATTACTGATAAAACGACCATAATTACAGCATTGCGGCATCTGCAAGACAAATCCGGCGGAACGTCCCAGAAACGCCCCGCCGGATTTACAAGAATTTAATTTCTATGTTTTATTGTTGCGGTCTCAATATATTCGAGTTGGCATCTATCTCCGACTGCGGTATAGGCAAAGCCAGTCTCGGATCGTTGGCCGGTATGGCACGGGCATCGGCAGCGTCAAGCGAAATCAGATGCCAGCCGCCATTCCTGTTTATGGTCAATCCGTTACGGGTATAATCATACAATGCCAGACCTTCTCCCACAAGTTCTTTCCTGCGTTCTTTCAGCATCCGCTCCAATGTGAAATCTCCTGCTTCCACCGATTTGGCCGGATTTGCACGCGAGACTATAGCATTGAGATACCCCCTTGCCGGTTCTGTATATTCCCCTCCAAGTTTAAGGCCGGCCTCAGCTGCATTGAGATATATTTCCGAAAGGCGCAATATGCACAGATTGTTGTCTTTCGGATCGCTGCCGTCCTTACCGGGATATTTGCCCATATACTTAGGCAGTCCTTTCGTTCCGGCAGGGATGGTATCAGACTCAACATCCACAGGCATCTTTGTTATGCAGTGTCTCACATCGTCAGGGTCTTCGTTCATCAGATCGAGAAACGCCTTTGTCAGAATCAGGTTGTTCCAATCCAGTGTGACATCGGCATACACCATAGGAGCGCCTTCACCGCCGGAACCGCCACTCGGTTCCGAAAGAGTGAAATAGAATTCAAACAATGATTCGGACTGGAAATCCATTCCCCACACATTCGGATATTCATCGTGGGTATAAAGACGGTACAACCCACCGTTTTGCTCTATCACCTCCACTGCCGCATCATAAGCATTCTTGTTATCACCTTTGTTCAGATATACTCTGGAGAGCAAAGCCTTTGCCGCCCAGTAATTCATACGCCCGTTCTTTTTCTCCTTGCTCAAATATGGCAATGCATCAGTCAAGTCCTTTATAACCCGGTCATAACATTGCGCCACAGTACTCCTGCCCGGCCTGTGAAACTGATCTTCGGGTTTCAGCTCTATAGCTACACCGAGTGACGCCCCGCCATCGCTCATATAAGGCATGGCATAGAATCGTGTCAGGTCATACAGTCCCAGACCGCGCATCACAAGAGCTTCGGCCTTTATGCTGTCCAGCATCTGGGCATCGGCATTTTCTATCGTTCCCCTGTCCACTTTGTCAATGATGTTGTTCGTCTGGCGTATCACTTTGTACACCTGATTCCATGGCAATACTATGTTGAAATTGTCGGTAGCTATCGCATTGTATTCATAATAAGGAGACACACGTCCGTTTGTCCCTTTGGTAATTCTGGCCTGAACATCCTCAGCCCTGCAATCGCCGTAATACAAATAGTTGTCTCCATAATAGCTATGGGCGGAAGCCAGCCTGTAAACACCGTTCATGGCATATTGCAGGTCTTCAAGCGTCTTTATCTCATCTGTCCCGACACTCGTCGTAGGATATACATCCAACCAATCTGAGGAGCATGAACTGCACAAGAGCGCAGCACATAAGATGTTATATAAATATATCTTTTTCATATTTTTATTCTTCTCTGTAGTTTATATTAAAGTGTTATCTGTACACCGAAACTGAAAGTCCTCATTACGGGAGCTTCGCAGAATACTTCTCCGTTCACCGGGACTTCCGGATCATACTGGTCCCATTTGGCCCATGTCAGGAGATTGCTGCCCGAAAAATATACCCTCGCGGAATTGATAAAGACTTTTTTCGTCCATTCCTGCGGCAACGTCACTCCGAAAGTCAGGTTTTTCAGACGGATATGATCAGTGCTGTGGATATATCTGGACGAATTGCTCGGCCCGCTTGCCTGTCCGTAAACAAATCTCGGCACATCTGTCTCATCACCTGGTTTCTGCCAACGGTCTTCATAATAAACGGGCAGATTATATCTGCTATCATATATATTGGTGGTACCGTTTTCTATATAAGTTCCGGTCTTGTCAAACGAATACCCTCCGAGAGAATAGGTAAAAGTCAGACTCAGGTCAAACCATTTGTAGCTGAACATATTGGTAAAGCCTCCCGATATTTTCGGATTGACAGACTTGTAAGGCACCGACTCAGCCTCGTTGGCATCGGCGGTAAGCTCACGGTTGTAAGAGCCGTCCTCATTCTTGGTATTCTTATAATACATCGCAGCACCGGTCTGCTTGTCCACTCCGGCAAATTCCTTAACATAGAATGTATAATAGGGCAACCCTACTTTGTGTATGAACCAGTTGCCTTCTATGGACTGGTCTATGATGCCGTTCAGCGACACAATCTTGTTTTTGTTGTGCGTCAGATTCAGTATGGTAGTCCAGCTGAAATCATCGTTTGCAAAATTCATGGTACGAAGTTCAAACTCCACGCCTTTATTGTTCAATTGGCCTACATTGGCAAGATAGTCAAGGAATCCCGTAGTGGCGCTTATAGGCATCTTGTAGAGCAAATCCTTAGTATCTCTGTTATAATACTCCAATGTCACGAATATCCTGTTAATGAACGACAAGTCCAATCCCACATTGAGATTGTAATTCTTTTCCCACTTCAGTTCCATATTAGACTGCGAAGACTCGTAGGAACCTGACGCGCCCATGTAGTTCTGACCGAAGCTGTACAACCCCATATAGCCGTAAAGCGCATTAGGCTGGTTGCCGTTGACACCGTAAGAAGCCCTTATCTTGGCATCGCTCAGGATACGCTTTACCGGCTCCATAAACGACTCGCTGCTCAGATGCCACATGCCCGACACCGACCAGAAATTGCCCCATCTGTTGTCCGGAGACAGACGCGATGTACCATCACGCCTGTAACTTCCGGCTATGTAATATTTGTCATCATAGTCATAATTCAGGCGGGTCACATAGGAGATCATGCGATATTCGTCACGCATTGAAGAAAAGCTGTTGAGCACGGCCGCATTGTCTGGTTCGGTAAGGCTTTCCGAAGGCAGTTTCGACTTTTCGCCTATGGCCTTGTCGGTCTTGTAATTCTCTATCTCGTATGCACCGAGCACATCCAGATGATGCACTCCGGCAAACGTCTTGACATAATTGACCGATGTGGACGATATGAGTTTGCCATATTCAAAAAAACCTTTCGAGGTCTGGGCATCGCTTCCGCTTTTCGGCCCCGCCGCACTGAGCGGATTGAAATAGCGCGCGTCTTTCTGTATATTGTAGTCATAACTCAGCGTCTCCTTTATCTTCAGTCCCTTGACAGGTTCTATGGATGCATAGGCTGTAGAAAACATGCGTGTCATCCTCACACGGTTGTAGTCTTTCATCATGTCGCGCAACGGGTTGAGCGTAGTGCCGGGATAAGCTCCCGCGTAATTGCCGTTTTCATCCCTCACTATCATGCTCGGGTTCATGGTCATGGCCACGCAAAGGAACGGATTGATGGAAGAACCGCGTTCCTCGTTCATCTCCTGGTTCAACTGCGAGAACATCATGTTGGCTCCCACCTCGCCCATGCTGCCTATCTTATGGTTCACATTGAGACGACCGGAATATCTGTCAAGACCGGAGTTCTTCGCTATACCCTCCTGCTTGTTCCAACCTAAGGAAGCATAGAAAGTGGTTTTCCTGCCGCCACCCGATACGGAAGCCTCATAAGACCTCTGACGGCCGTTGCGAAGCAGCTCGTTGCGCCAGTCGGTATATCCCATTTCGGGCATGTAGGCATAGGTTTCTATGTTTTGGTCGGCATATTCGGTGGGCGATGCCATGCCGTTGTCTTTGGCATAGTTCACCAGTCCCTCATAAAGCAATTCACGGCGTTGCGCCCCGTTCAGCGTGGGACGGAAGTTTACAGCCGGATTGGAGAAACCCTCAGATATGTTCAGATTGACAGTAGTCCTGCCGGAAGTCCCTTTTTTCGTTGTAATCAATATCACTCCATTGGCAGCCCTCGACCCGTAGAGCGAAGCTGCCGCCGCATCCTTTATGATGGTGATGTTCTCTATATCCGACGGACTGATTGTACTCATTATGTTGGTCTTGGAATTGTTCATATAGGCTGCCTCAGGCCCTCCGCTGCTCACATTGCCCGATGTGACAGGCACCCCGTCGATGACAAACAGAGGCTCCTGCGATGCATTGAACGAACCCATGCCCCTGATTCTTATGCTTTGGTTGGCGCCGGGCTGACCGGAACTGCTCGTTATGTTCACTCCGGTAGTCATGCCTTGCAGTTTCTGTTCCACACTCATCACAGGCACTTCTTCCAGCATTCTTGCGCTGAGGGTATTGGCCGAACCAGTGAACGACGATCGCGAGAAGTTACCGTATCCGGTCACCACCACCTCATCGAGCAACTGCGTCTCGGTCCTCAACTCCACATTTATTTCCGTCTTGTCGCCTATCCTCACTTCCAGAGTCTTCATACCCAGATAAGAAAAGACAAGCAAACGGTCTTCCTGACCGACACTGAGGACATACTTTCCCTCTATGTCGGTAACTACTCCGCGCGCGGCGTTCCCTTTAGGGTGGACGGCCACGCCTATCAAAGGCTCGCCCGTGTCAAACGAGACCACCATGCCGGTAATCTCCCTTTGCTGTGCAAACACATGTTGGCTGAAGAACATGCACAACAGCACAGCCAAAATTTTTCTCAATTCTCTTTCAATTTTCATAATCATCTTTTTATAAAACACTTGCATTACTTCTATTCATCCCTTTATCTCTCCGTAAAAGCACAAAAGAACAGACAAAGAAACAAACAGGACATCGGCAAAGTAAATACTATATTCAATTGTTTCACTCGTTTTTAAGTAAAAAAAACTTATAGCATTCAGTTAATAAAAACAGTACAATATTAACAACATAAAAACGTTTAATGCACTTCATATTGTAATAAAACACATTAAACGTCATCCACATAATAACATTTATACATTTCTTTCTACATATAAAAACATAACATACTTTTAATAGAACAAACACATATAAAAAACCATCCGGTGAAACAAAGACTGCCCCGAATAAAAACGGCATCGGCAGCCGTCCCTTTTCCGGACAAACTGCCGATGCCGTCAATATACTAATCTCGCTACCTTATTTCTTCACAAAGCGCAGGCGGGCTGCGACATCGCCGCCGTCTTCCACCAGCACGAAATACATGCCCTGTGCCAGACAGCTCACATCCACCGCTGTCTCATCGTCTGTGCAAACCACAGACATGCGCTGCGCGCCCGACAGGTCTATGACACGCAGAGACGCACCGGTCGCTGTGCCCGACACCGTGATAATATCATCCGCCACGCCGGGATAGCAGCCTATGCCCGATGCAGCAGCATCGTCAATGCCTGCACCATCTATGGTGTAAGTGACAGGTTGGTTAATCGTGACAAGGGTCTTGTCGGCCTCGTATCCCTCTTTGTAAAGCCAGAAGCCGAAACTGTCGAGGGTATGGGTGCCGGGAGCCGTGTCAAACGTCATGGAGCTTTCGTCCACCGTCATCTCATAGGAAGAGGCATTGCCATCTATGTAAAGGTCGGGGAATTTGCCGGTATAGGGCATCTTGGCGGAAAGGCCGCCGAGACTGAGTTTGACTGTGGCGGCGGGGGCTGACCAGAATTCGGGCAAAGTTTCGTCTGAGAACGAGTAAAGGGTATAATTCGAATCATCAAACAATGAAAAGCCGAGACCATTATCCACCGCTGTAGGGTACGTTTCGCCGAAGACCAATACCTCCTTTAAGGAATCGCACATTATAAACGCATCTCCATCAGCTTCCAAAGCATCGGACAATATCACGACAGAGGCAAGAGAAGACCCGAAAAAGACTTGACTCCCTAAGCTCGCCAGACTCTCCGGCAGACATACGGAAGTCAGACTGCTGCAAGAATTAAAAGCGGAACTGCCTATGCTCTTAAGATTATCAGGGAAATCTACAGAAGCCAAATTGCTGCAAGCTGCAAAAGTCCAACTTTCTATACTTGTCAATCCGTCCGGCAAATCCACAGAAGTCAGACTGCTGCAATAATTAAAAGCGGAACTGCCTATTTTCTTAAGACTTTCAGGAAAATCTATATCAGCCAAACCCATGCAACCAGAAAAAGCCCCGCTGCCAATATCTGTCAATCCATCAGGCAAATCTACAGATATCAGATTGTTGCCGGAACCAAAAGCACCATCACATATAATGACAACGCCGGATGGTACAGCATAATATGCCTCTTTTTTTCCTGCCGGATAGCGAATCAGTCCGGTCATGTCTCCGGTAAACAACACGCCATCACGCGAACAATAATTTGAATTGCCGTCATCAACATTCACAGCCTCCACACTGCTGCAAGAAGCAAAAGCTTCCGTTCCAATATCCATGACAGAAGCGGGAATATCAATAGAAATCAAATTACTGCAACCATTAAAAGCATAATCACATATAGCAGCTACACCGGAAGGCACGGCATAATATCCGCCTTTTCCGCCGGGACAGCAAATCAGTTCCGTCATGTCTTTGGTGAACAACACGCCGTCCTGCGAACAATAATTGGCATTGCCGGCATCAACATTTATATACTCCAGACTGCTGCAAGCGGAAAAAGCCATACTGTCGATAACAGCCAGATTCTTTGAAAGCTCTACGGAAGTCAGACTGCTGCAAGCAAAAAAAGCATGATTACCTATACTCGTCAGACTTTCAGGAAAATCCACCGAAGACAAGCTGCAATAACCAAAGGCCCACTCCCCTATATCCGTAAGATTTTCAGGCAAATCTATCGAGATTGGGCTGTCATAACAAGCACTGTAAAAGGCATATCTGTCTATGCTCGTCAGACTCTCCGGAAAATCTATCGAAGCCAAAGCCACACAAAAAGTAAAAGCATATTCACCTATATATGTCAGCCCTTCAGGGAAATCCACAGAAACCATATCTGTGCAATAACTAAAAGCCCTCTCCCCTACGGCCGTCACCTCATAGTCCGTCCCCTCGTATGAGACCGTTGCCGGAATCACCAGATTGACAGGCTCTACGGTATAGCCCGAAACCTCCACTTCATTCCCGTCTGTCACATTATAGGTCAGACCGTCATGCTCAAAACTCTGTGCGCGGAGCGACATGCACCCAAACACAGTAAACAGTGCTGCAAGCAGCACAAAACGTGTGATAAAATCATTCATATTCATTAATATTTAGACATTAATTATAGGGCAAAATTAAGGCTTATTAATTTTACCCCCCCCGATTTATGTTAAATAAATATAAATATGTGGATATAATTCCCCTACCCCATCCTGATGCCCTCAGCACATGCACAGCAGGCTTTTCGGACATCTGCCTGACCCCCTGAAAAGATCGGCTCGATCATCGCCCGGGATGTACGCCATCTTCCCCCGTTACCGAGCCGATCCCGACCAAAGATGGCGCACATCCCGACCCGATACCGAGCCGATGCCGAAACGACCTTGCCATGCGGCACGAAGCACGCAACACACCCCACCGCCCGCACCTGCCTCACCCGGCGGCGGGCAATGCTCTAATTTGCAAACGATATATCAAATTTTGCAGACTTTTGCATCGTTCTTTCACGATTTTACGGAAAAAAGCATTACCTTTACACCGAATTAAAAACAAACGCAATATGAAGTTTTTTATCGACACGGCAAATCTGGAACAGATAGAACAGGCACAAAACATGGGCATCCTCGACGGAGTGACAACCAACCCGAGCCTCATGGCCAAAGAGGGCATAAAGGGCAAAGAACAAATCATGCAACGCTACAAAGACATCTGCAACATAGTGGACGGCCCGGTGAGCGCGGAGGTTTTCGCCACCGACTATGACGGCATGATAAAAGAGGGGGAGGAGCTGGCGGCCATTGATCCGAAAATAACGGTGAAACTGCCATGCACCAAAGACGGTATCAGAGCCGTGAAATATTTCAAGAGCAAAAACATAGCCACCAATTGCACGCTGATATTCTCGGTGGGTCAGGCATTGCTGGCAGCCAAAGCCGGAGCCACTTTCGTAAGCCCGTTTGTGGGACGTCTGGACGACATCTGCGAAGACGGCATATCGCTCGTGGGCGACATAGTGAAAGTGTTCAGGACATACGGACTCAAGACACAGGTGCTGGCGGCGTCCATCAGACACACCAACCACATACTGAAATGCCTGCAAGTGGGAGCAGACGTGGCCACATGTCCGCTCAAAGCCATAGAGGGACTGCTCAACCACCCGCTCACCGACAAGGGACTGGATATATTCATAAAAGACGCAGCAAAGATGCAATAAGGATAAGAAGATATCAACACTGCAAACGAAACGGCATCGCAGCCTGCAAACCGGTTATGGACAACCGTGCAGACCGCGATGCCACGTTTTTATGCACATGCGTGAAAACTACATCACAGGCTCCACCGTGTAGCCTTTCTCCCTGAGCAAGGCCAGCAGCCCCCTGTCGCCAGGCAGATGCCCCGCCCCCACCACTACAAATGAAGGAGCATCGGCAAACACAGGCGCAAGAGTTTCCGCCCAGCGGCGGTTTCTGTCATAGATCATCCTGTCAAGTTCTTCGGGCGAGCTTTCCCCCTCCGACTCCTCCACCAACTGCTGAAGAGTCTCAAGGTCCTGACGCATATAGGCATCGGCCAGTTCGTGCATCTCTTTCTCATGACCGGGTTCGAGCAGCGACAGCAGGTCGTCTGCCTGCTCGGACAACGGTGCGCCGTAGAGCAAATCCACCTGACTGTCCAGGCTTTCCAACCCGAACACAGCCTTGCCGGCACTCCTTGCCTGCTGCTGCAAAAGAGCGTCAAGCTGGTTCTGCACATCAAATTCGGGGAATGCCTTCATCGACATCACCACCACAAGCTGTGCCGACAGCACTGCCGGCTTGAGCATGTCGAGCTGTTGCAATCCTATGCCGAGATAAAGTCCGGTCAGCGAGTCCACCCTTGCATACTCGTCAGGGCTGAGCAATACGTGCAGCGTGCTGTCGGGCGGCGCGGCCATCTTGCGTGCCATGCCCATCTGCACTTCGGGCATCATCATGCTGTCCATCACCACTTCACCGTACACACGCGAACATGCGGCAAAAGCATCCTTGAATCCTCTGATGCTGTCTGTTATGGAAGATGAGGCCACATGATGCGTGCCGAAAATATACGACGGCTTCTCCACGCCCCCACCCGACACTCTCCACAGCAACTGGGCGTCAGCGGTAAAGGCCAGAGTCAGGGCAATCAACATAAATGCTACTCTTTTCATATCTCAAACAAATTTACAATGGAAATAAATCAATGGGGATGAAACAAAAATAGCCGTTACGTAACAATCACATAACGGCTATCGTTTGTCCTATCGCAAAAAGTGAATTATGCGTTTTCTTCAGCAGGAGCGGCTGTTTCTTCTGCCGGTGCTTCTGCTGCTGCTTCCGCTTCGGCAGCTCTTTTGGCTTCAGCTTCAGCGGCTCTCTTTTCAGCCACTACCTTAGCCTTAGCTTCGCTTACTTTCTTCTCCGCCTCAAGTCTTGTCTTGTTCTCGGCCTTGGCTGCCTCAGCCAGTTTGGCTTTCAAGTTTTCAAGTCCTTTCTGACGGTCGTTTTTCCAAGCCTCGAACTTAGCTTCTGCCTCTGCTTCTCCGAATGCGCCTTTCTTCACACCGCCCATGAGATGCTTCTTCATGTAGACACCTTCGCGGGAAAGGATGTTGCGCACCGTATCTGTAGGCTGAGCGCCGACCAGCACCCAATACAGAGCACGTTCAAAATTCAAATCTACTGTTGCGGGATTGGTGTTCGGATTATAAGTACCAATTCTCTCAATGCAGCGTCCATCACGTGGAGCCCTGCTGTCTGCAATGACGATCTTATAGAACGCGTAGTTCTTGCGACCGTGCCTTTGCAATCTGATTTTTGTTGCCATTTAATTTAACCTGTTTTTAATTAATGATTTGAATATGCCGACAACCCGTATCGGCGGGTGCAAAAGTAATCATTTAATTCTTTCCCGCAAAATATTTTTTTGCGTTTCTTTCTTTGCACAAACAGTTCTTATGGACTAATTTTGCCGTCCGACCATAAACGGAAAAAGACTGATGGAAGTAAAAAGATATACACGCAAATCGAACTTCTCGGGCAAGCAGGTAGCCAAAGACTCTTACGGACATCTGCCCCCGCAGGCCATAGAGTTTGAAGAGACCGTACTCGGCGCACTGATGATAGAGCAGGATGCCTTCTCGCTGGTGAGCGACATATTGAAGCCCGAATCGTTCTACGAGATAAAGCACCAGAAGATATATTCGGCCATACAAAGCCTGTATGCGGAACGCAAACCAATAGACATAATAACAGTGACCGAAGAGCTCAGGAAAAGAGGAGACCTCGACTTCGTGGGAGGCCCGTTCTACATCACCCAGCTGAGCAGCAAGGTCATATCGTCTTCGCACATAGAATATCATGCACGCATCATAGCGCAGAAGTTTCTGGCAAGACAACTCATCACTTTCACCAGCGAAATACAGACCAAAGCTTTCGATGAGACTGTGGACGTGGACGACCTGATGCAGACGGCAGAGGGGGAACTGTTTGCCATATCGCAGCAGAACATGAAGAAAGACTACACGCAGATAGACCCGGTCATAAAGGAAGCATTGACCCTCATAGAAAAAGCCGCATCAAAACCCGAAGGACTGAGCGGACTGGAAACCGGCTTCACGAAACTCGACAAGATAACATCGGGCTGGCAGAACTCCGACCTTATCATCATAGCCGCACGCCCGGCTATGGGTAAGACGGCTTTCGTGCTGTCGATGGCCAAGAACATCACTGTGGACTATCACAAGCCTCTGGCACTGTTCTCACTCGAAATGAGCAATGTGCAGTTGGTGAACCGTCTCATATCGAACGTATGCGAGATTCCCGGAGAGAAAATCAAAAACGGCCAGCTCACCCAATATCAGTGGCAGCAGCTCGACTCCAAGATAAAAGACCTCATTGGCGCCCCGCTCTACATAGACGACACCCCGTCGCTATCGGTATTCGAACTGAGGACAAAGGCAAGAAGGCTGAAAAAAGAATATGACATACAGGCCATAATAATAGACTACCTGCAACTGATGAACGCCAGCGGCATGTCATACGGCAACCGACAGGAAGAAGTTTCGACCATATCGCGCTCGTTGAAAGGACTGGCCAAAGAGCTTAACATCCCCATCATAGCACTGTCGCAGCTCAACCGCGGAGTGGAAGGCAGGGAAGGCATAGACGGCAAACGCCCGCAACTGAGCGACCTGCGAGAGTCGGGAGCCATAGAGCAGGATGCCGACATAGTATGCTTCATCCACCGCCCGGAGTATTACAAGATATATGAGGACGAATACAAAAGAGACATGAGGGGCAAGGCGGAATTTATCATAGCCAAGCACCGAAACGGAGCCGTGGACACCGTGCTGCTCAACTTCAAGAGCGAATACGTGAAGTTCCAGAATCCGGAAGACGACATCGTAATCCCTCCGCCGGAAATGGATGGAGTGCAACAGGATTCGGGCATCATACAGTCTAAGATGAGGAAGAAAGACAAAAGACAAGACAACGTGCCGCCACCCGACTACAGCAACTACATCCCGCCCAAAGATGAAAGCCTGCCTTTCTGAATCATGGATATAAGAAAAGCGACACCGGAGGACATAAAAGACATAATGCCGGTATTTGATGCGGCAAGGTCATTCATGCGCAAAAACGGCAACATGCACCAATGGACCAACGGATACCCATCGGAAAAGCAAATCATGGATGACATAACGTCAGGCAGATTCTACCTCATTTCAAACAACGGGGAAACGGTAGGGTGCTTCTGTTTCTTCATCGGCAGGGAGCCGAATTACGATTATATTTTCGATGGGGAATGGCCTGACGACAAGCCATACGGCACCATTCACCGCCTTGCATCAAACGGGAAAAGGAAAGGCATTGCCGACTGCTGCATTGAATGGTGCTCCCGACAATGCCAACGCCTCAGAGCAGATACCCACGCAGACAACAAGACCATGACCGAGTGCCTTATAAGAAACGGATTTGAATATTGCGGGAAAATATACGTGGAAGACGGATCGAAAAGAAACGCCTACCAGAAAATCTGCCGACCGGAGTCCCCGTCCTGTCAATAATCGAACGCCAAAGCCTCTCCTGCACCGGGCGAAGACAACCGGCCGTCATCATACACTATGCGGCCGTTTACGATGGTCGTATCGACATGATAACTGAATGTCCGTCCCTCAAGAGGACTCCACTTGCATTTGCTGATTATATCGTCATTGCGCAATGCCCAACTGCGTTTCGACACCAAGACAAGATCGGCCTTATAGCCCTCACGGATAAAGCCGCGCCTATATATATGGTAAAGTCGCGCAGGAGCATGGCACATTTTCTCAACCACATGCTCCATGCCGAACAGTCCTTGCTCTGCAAGTTCCAGCATACACACCAATGAGAACTGCAACATCGGCATTCCCGATACGGCCGTCAGCGCGTCCCCTTTTTTATCTTCCAACAGGTGCGGGGCATGATCGGTCGCAACGGTATCTACCCTGCTGCCCGCAACAGCATTCCTCAACGCATCTCTGTCGCGTTCGGTCTTTATGGCCGGATTGCACTTAATGAGCGCACCCGACACAGCATAATCCTTATCACAAAACATGAGATGCGGCACACATGCTTCAGCAGTTATACGTTTGTCTTCTATTCGTCCATCTTCAAACAGGCTCAGCTCGCGGGCAGTACTTATATGAAGCACATGCAGGCGCGAATCATATCTGTCGGCCAACTCTACGGCCAAAGCGGAAGACCTGTAACAAGCCTCTTCGCTCCTTATCAAAGGATGGCATTCCACAGGCACTTCTCCGCCGGCATACTTGTCGCGGAACTCACCGGCGAGCCTCGTTATAATGTCCTGATCCTCGCAATGCGTGGCAATGAGCATGTCAGTGCCATCGAATATGCGGCACAGGCTGTCCCTGTCGTCCACAAGCATATTGCCGGTACTCGCTCCCATAAACAGTTTTATGCCGCACACATGTTTCCTGTCAAGTTTCGGAAACAAATCGAAATTGCGGCTGGTTGCACCGAAATAGTAAGAATAGTTTATCACGCTATGCTCCGCTGCATTGGCAAACTTGTCTTCCAATGCTTCGAGCGTAACGGTCTGCGGTTTCGTGTTGGGCATATCCATGAAAGAAGTCACGCCACCCGCAGCGGCGGCACTGCTCTCCGACAAGGTATCGGCTTTCGCGGTAAGTCCCGGATCGCGGAAATGCACATGCTCGTCAATCACTCCCGGCATCAGATATTTGCCCGAAGCATCTATCTCCACGTCTGCATGTATCTCCGGTACAGCTTTGAATATCTTGACTATGACACCGTTGTCTACAAGGACACTCCCCTCCGAACTTATACCGTCATTCACAATCAGTGCATTCTTTATCAATATGCTGCTCATATTTTCTTAGGATATTTTCTGAACCAACCGGACACGGCCAACTGAAGCACCCCGAAAAGCGCCTCGCCGAATATGCCCCCATTCATCTTTGATACTCCGAGTTTGCGGTTGACAAACACGACCGACACCTCTTTTATGCTGAATCCGCACTTGTATGCAGTAAATTTCATCTCTATCTGGAAAGCATAGCCTTTGAAACGGATTTTATCGAGTTCTATAGTCTCAAGCACTTCCCTTCTGTAGCAAACGAAGCCGGCAGTAGTGTCGCGCACCGGCAAGCGTGTCACTATGCGCACGTATTTGGATGCGAAATAAGACATCAGAATCCTGCTCATCGGCCAATTCACAACATTCACCCCTGTTATATATCTGGAGCCGACAGCTACATCCGCCCCACCACAGGCACATGCTTCGTAAAGTTTCGGCAAATCTTCCGGATCGTGAGAGAAATCGGCATCCATCTCGAAAATATAATCGTAACGACGGGCTATGCACCATTTGAAACCGGCTATATATGCAGTACCAAGTCCCAATTTCCCCGTCCGTTCTATGATGAACAGGCGGTCGGTGAACTCCTGTTGCAGCCCCTTGACTATTCCGGCCGTCCCATCAGGAGAATTGTCGTCTATAATCAGGATATGAAAAAACTTTTCAAGAGAAAATACCGCCCTGATTATAGCTTCGATATTTTCTCTTTCATTATATGTCGGAATAATGACTATACTGTCCTGCATACAAACTTCCTTATTATATAAATGTATATGCAAAAATAGCGATTAACCTCAAACAGATAGCCAAAACAACGATATTTTTACATCATCCGCATAAAAAAGGAATCGGGGGCGGCCAATACATATATGCCGCCCCCGAACGTATTGTCACAAGAAAGAGAGACAACCGTCATTCCGCATCAGGAATGATAAGTTTATACCCCTTGCCATGAATGTTTATAATCTCGATATTCTCATCCGCTTTCAAGTGTTTACGCAGCTTAGTAATATACACATCCATGCTCCTTGCATTGAAGTAGTTGTCATCTATCCAGATGGTCTTCAAGGCAAAGTCGCGCTGTAGTATCTCATTGGCATGTGCGCAAAGCAATCCCAACAGTTCCGACTCTTTTGTCGTCAGTTTCGTCTGCGTGCCGTCAATGGTAAGGAGCTGTTTCTGTATATCGAAAGTGAAACGACCGATCTTATATATGTTGCTTTCCTTGTTCTTTTTCCCGCGCACACGCCTCAATATGGCCTCAATACGGAAAATCAGCTCTTCCATGCTGAACGGCTTGGTGATATAATCATCCGCGCCTATCTTGAATCCTTCAAATATATCTTCTTTCAGCGTTTTTGCCGTAAGGAATATAATAGGTATCTCCGCATTTGCCGCACGGATTTCCTGCGCCAGAGTAAAGCCGTCTTTCTTAGGCATCATCACATCGAGTACGCACAGGTCGAATTTGTTTTTCAGAAAAGCCTTATATCCGGCTTCTCCATCGGGGCACAATTCGGCATTAAACCCTTTAGCCTGCAAATATTCTCTTAAAAGCATGCCAAGATTCTCATCGTCTTCGCATAATAAAATACGCAATTTTTCTTCCATAATCTAATTGTTTAACGGTAATATTATTATAAATTTTGTTCCTACATTAAGTTCGCTTTCCACCTTTATGGCCCCTTTGTGATCCTGTATTATTTTCTTGACGTATGCAAGTCCCAATCCGAATCCTTTTACATTGTGGAGATTGCCTGTGTGGACTCTATAGAATTTGTCAAAAATCTTCTTCAAGTCTTCTTTCTTCATACCCACTCCGTTGTCCTGCACCGAGATGCACAGTTTGCCCTGCTCATTCCAGGTCTTGACATCGAGCATTATTGGACAATCGGGTTTCTTATATTTCACAGCATTGTCCATGAGGTTGAATATCACATTTGTTATATGCATTTCATCCACATTGACCACTGCATTGTCAGCTTTCAGTTCGCTTTCTATCTTTCCGCCATATTGCTCCACTTTAAGATTGAACGTGTTTATGACACCTGCTATCAGCTCGTTCATGTCTGTCTCTTTTTTCTTGAGCATGGTCTTCTGTCTGTCGAACATAGACATCTGGAGCACTTTCTCCACTTGGAACCTCAACCGTTTCGTCTCATCGTTGATGATGCCTGAAATGTGTTTGAACATGGCCGGAGATTTTCCCACAGCCGGATCGTTGAGCATCTGGGCGGCGAGCGAAATGGTGGATATGGGGGTTTTGAATTCATGCGTCATGTTGTTGATGAAATCATTCTTGATTTCTGTCAGCTTTTTCTGCCTGAATATATTGAACATGACCGATATGAACGTTATCAACAACACGCCGGTAAAGATAAATGACGGTATCAGGAATCTGATGGAACTGAATATATAGCCGTCTCTTTCCGGGAAATTGAGCAACACTGTACCCATCTTGTCGGGAGAGTCGTTTTGGAACAAGACCTGTCTGTAGACATGCTCCATACCTTTTTCCACATAGTCGGGACATCTGTACACTTCCGCTCCGTTTCTGTCTCTCACCATGAAATGATAATTCAGGTTTATGCCGTTGTTTTCAAGTTCTGACTTCAGGTAGTGATCCAACTGCTTGAAATTGACGCGCTCCTTCAACGGCTTGTCACTCGCTTTGTACAATATGTCGAGGACGACTTCATCGAGCAGGGACTTCTGATACAGATACCTGTTTTTTATGGCTTCATGCAATGAACTCGTAGATTGAGACAAAGTGGAACTGCCGCCTATTTTGGGAGGCTTTGACACTATGACTTTGGAACTTTCCGTCGGATCCATAGTCATGGTGCGAATTTCAAACGAAGAATAAAACGGGTTGCCGTTCACATAATAGGCCGAATACTTCCCCGACTTCAATATCGACTTCTTCGCCTTGCCGTAATTCGCGGAAAAAGACTGCCTGTCTTTCTCCGCTATCTCTTTTTCAAGATACTTCAGTGTCTCGTCATATTCCAAATTGCGCGACACCTGATATAAGCTGCGCTTCACAGACTCATCAAACTGCTCGTTGCGCATCTTCACCATCTCTTCTATGTAGCTCACCTGCAAATAAAGCAGGCCGATGAAAGAGAGGGCCATAACCAATCCTAACAACCAAATAGTAGACTTTCTCATATGCACAAAATTAACACAGTTAAAATAAGGTCGGTTGCGGAGTTAACATTAATTATCCCGTTTTTCAGATAAATTATCCTTTATCCGTTCTTTAGTTTACAATCAAGCAATTATCGGCAGATTCCGAAAGCGGTATTTAGTTTAAGAACATTAATCGGCAGAGCCAGCGCAAAGAATTTACGACAATATTAAGACCGATCATAGTTCATGATTTATCAACTATTATCGGCTTCCGCCTGTCATTTCTTTTCAAAACGTTTTCCCCACAATGCCGTCATCCTTGCGTTCATCTTCTCTTCCGCAGCATTCTCCTGCGCATGCCATAGCCTTTTGCCGGCCAAGGCATCGGGCATGTATTGCTGGTCGATAAAATTATTCTTGTAGTCGTGTGCATATTTATAGTCAGCTCCATAGCCGAGTTCCTTCATGGTCTTGGTCGGAGCGTTTCTCAAGTGGAGCGGCACGGGACAATTGCCCGTATCTTTCACCAGACCTATGGCGGAATTTACAGCCATATATGCAGAATTGCTCTTGGGACTGGTAGCCAGATATATGGTAGCTTCTGCAAGTGGAATCCTCCCCTCAGGCCAGCCAATCTTCATCACGGCATCAAATGCGGCATTGGCCAAAAGCAGGGCGTTAGGATTGGCAAGGCCTATGTCTTCCGCAGCGGAAATGATCAAACGCCTCGCTATGAATGCCGGATCCTCGCCTCCCTCTATCATCCTGGCCAGCCAATAGACGGCAGCATCGGGGTCGCTTCCCCTGATAGATTTTATGAAAGCGGAAATGATGTCGTAATGAAGTTCCCCACCCTTGTCGTAAGCCGCGGGATTTTGTTGCAACAACTTGACTACAAGCTCATTGGTAATATGAATTTCCTTTGAATCATCTGAGGCCGTAACAATGTCAAGAATATTCAGCAGTTTCCTTGCATCGCCTCCCGAGAAGTTAAAGAGCGCATCATACTCCTCTATCTTGACATGCTTGCTTTTCAGCGTTTCATCTTTCGACAGGGCATTGACTATAAGTTCTTTCAAGTCTTCATTACTCAAAGGATTCAGCGTATAAAGCTGGCATCTTGACAGCAGCGGACGGATAACCTCGAAAGACGGATTCTCGGTCGTTGCACCTATAAGCTTCACTACGCCTTTCTCCACAGCACCCAACAAAGAATCCTGCTGTGATTTGCTGAACCTGTGTATCTCGTCTATGAAAAGAACTGGGGTCTTGCCGCTGTAGAACAAAGACGATTTCCGCGCCTGCTCTATCACGTCTCTCACATCCTTAACACCAGAAGACACCGCACTCAAAGTGTAAAACGGCACTTGCAGAGTATTTGCCACAATATGGGCAAGCGTTGTTTTTCCCACTCCCGGAGGTCCCCATAATATAAAAGAAGATATGTTGCCTGACTCAATCATACGCCTCAGCACGGCATCTTTGCCAACGAGATGCTTCTGCCCTATGTAATCATCCAATGTCTGCGGCCTGAGTCTTTCCGCCAAAGGTATAGTCATTTCATCAAACTCCCGCTTAATATATAATATATGTACAAAATTAAGTAAAAAACATAGACAACATACATCCACACATAAATAACACATGAAAAATAACACAAAAGAATGCAGGCCGAGCATAAACATATGTACTACAAATACAAATCATCACAAAAAAACAAAGATTGGGTTATGATTTCTTATTCATACGCAGCGAACAGCAATAAATGATAAGTGCGGATTTCAAAAACAGACATACATGCCACACGCCACCAGTCATAAAGTTAAAAGTAGTTAACCAAAAAGCATTTTCCTTCTCATTCTTTTCATGTTTTTCAAAAATATATTTGTAATTTTATGGCAAGAAAAGTATAAAAATAAAAAAATCAAAGATACTTATGAGATCTGAAAAACGATCAGGTAAAATAAAAACGAGATAAAACAACCGAATTATTTATAAATACAAACAAAAAAATAAAACCTATGAAAAAGTTATTTACTCTTATTTTGCTTTCGGGCGTGTGCGGCGGGATAGCCACTGCACAAGAAGTGAACTTGGATGGTATAACATACTACATCAACCAGCAGCAGGAATATGCTTCAATAACTGGTTGTGACAACAGTGTTACCGGCGAAGTAATTATACCGGCCACAGTAGAATATAACGGGACACAATATCCGGTCAAACAATTGGATGGCTACGCTTTCTGGTACTCCAAATGTACATCCATAACATTTCCGGAAAACTTTGAAACTGTAAAAAGCAATGCGATATACGGCTGCGAGGAAATAACATCCTTAAAATTCCCGTCCACACTGAAGACAATAGAAAGCAAAGCAGTGCAATATTGCGATAAGTTGGATGCGATCAATCTGCCATCTACTATAGAAAACATTGCCCCCGGAGCTTTCTTCTCAAACATAGGCATCAGCGCATTCAACATTGACGGCGAGGGAGGCACTTACACATCCGAAGACGGAGTGATATACACCGATGGAGGAAGCACCCTCTATATGTATCCTTCAGGAAAGATAATCGACTCAAGCACATACACAATACCGGAAAACATAACAAAAATCGCAGACTACGCTTTCAATTTTGCCAAAGTTATCAATGTGGAACTTCCTTCCGCTCTCACTGAAATAGGCGCATTCGCATTCTATGACTGCGACTTCATCCCTTACATAGAAATACCTGCATCCGTATCGAAAATAGGAAATGCGGTTTTCAGTGAATGCGGCATCTTGGAAGAGATATACGTAGACTCCGACAACCAGTATTTCAGTGACAAAGACGGCATACTCATGTCAAAAGACGGAACCACACTCATGTGCTACCCGCTCGGATTGGGCAATACCACATACACCATACCAGAAGGAGTGGACACTATCCAAGCCTATGCATTCGAACACAATGAGACGTTAACTCAAGTCAACTTCCCGAAAACATTGGAATACATAGGAGACTACGCTTTCCAATGGAGCACATATCTGCAGAAACTAAACTTCAATAGGACACAATTGAAAGGATTGGGACTGTGCGTATTCACAAACTGTTCATCACTTGACGAAATATCATTCCCTCCAACAATGGAAAGCATCGGACTTGGATCATTTTGGGATATAATGCCGTCTACCATCAACTGTTGGGCAGTAAACCCGCCAGCAGCCGGAGGAGCTTTCAGTGACTATTCTGCCAACCTGTTTGTACAGCTCGGCAGCGGAATGGCCTATGAAATGGATTCTGAGTGGGGACAATTCAACATACAGGAAAAGAAATATGAAAGTATAAGTGACACCAAGAACGAAATGAATGCGTTCTTCGATGGGAAACGAATCATATTCAATACAACCGGTTCTAAGGACATATTCGTTTTCAACGCAGAAGGCAAACAGATGTTCAATGACACGACTACGGCAGACTATTTCGACTTGCCAAACCTGCCTGCAGGCGTATATGTAATCAGGATAATATCTGGAAACGACATGAGCAAGACAATGAAAATCAATATTTGAAAATCATGAAAACCAAATACATAATTAATGGTGCCATATTATTGGCATCCATGTATCCGGCCATCAATGTCGGTTCACAGACTGTGGAGGGATATACCATCAGCGCGAAAAACACCACTCAATACCTGTGGAAAGACGGAGACAGAATCAGGCCTACAGCCACAGTTACAGTCAAGAATGCCAATGTAGATACTCTCAGAGTGACATTCACCACAGACAAAGAAACCATAGTGGAGACAAAAACGGCATTGGGACTTACCCCTAACTCAGTGTATGACTACAAAATGAGGGAACAAATAGATTTGGAGCCTGGAGAAAGCACGCACTACACCATGACAATAGAAACCGGCGACTCCAAATATGTATTCGAGTCATCACTCGTCAACGCTGAATATTCGGTAACAGACAGGAGAGTTGTCTGTGAGGAAGGCACCGGCACATGGTGCGGATTCTGTGTAAGAGGCGTAGTCGGCATGGAATACATGAAAGAGACTTACCCGGACTTCATAGGCATAGCAGTACATGTGGGACAAGACATAATGACTGTAGACGGGTATAGCGATGTGCTTAACTCCGCAGAATATTTCTATGGAAGCGCACCGGAATGCATTTTCAACAGGAAAAAAGAATACATGGGCGACCCTTACAATGATATAGAACAGTTGTACAGGTCTACCATGTCGGAACCGACCGTCGCAACTCATTCAGTTGAAGCTACAATAGACAAAAACAGCTACAAACTGGAAGTCAGGATGAAATCGTCATTCACGTTCACCGACCAGGACACACCGCTGGCCTATTCTTTCATAGTGTTGGAAAACGGCGTATCGGTTCCTGGAGATGAGAACTATTATCAGAAGAATTACTACACCGGCGGTTCCATGGGCGACATGGGTGGATTTGCCGATCAACCGGAGGTAATCACCGACTTCGTATTCAACGATGTTGCAAGATACATACACGGAGGATTCTACGGAGTAGACAACAGCGTAGGTGATGTCGTTGCAGGTGAAGTACAGGAGAGAACTTACGTCATTGACATCC